>JAFZFX010000023.1 GCA_017555695.1 Alistipes sp. | reverse complement strand
CCCCGTTGTAGCCATCTCTGACGAGGGCCTTTTGCCCACATTTTGGACAAACTTTTTATCCATTTCTAACTCAAATAGTACAAATATAAGTAAATCAATCGATTATACCGATTTTATCTACTAATTTTGACCAATAAGCCAGCTTATCTTTCTTCACTCCCTCGTGAGTCATAACAACGGGCAAGATTTCGCCATTCTCGTTGAAACGCATCTCCTCGATACAAGTTACGCGGTTGTCGCGCTTATTTGAGTCGATGGGACGGCGGTGGTAGATGATATAGTATTTATCGCTACGCTTGTTATAGACCACCGAGTGATGACCAGCACCACGAGCAATCTTATCGTCCTGCTGCAAGATTACACCCTTGCGCTCGAAGGGACCAAACGGAGTGTCTGAGATTGCATAGGCTACCTTGTAGTTAGGACCTGTCCAGCCACCCTCTGACCACATAAAGTAGTACTTACCATCACGGATAAACATAAAGGGGCCCTCGACATAGTTATCGGGAGTAACCTCCTTATAAAGCGTACCATCGTCGAAAGGCACGATACTCTTGAAGTCGTCGGCCAGTTTCACAACATTACAATGGCTCCAGCCACCATAATACATATAGTATGAGCCATCCTTATCCTTGAATACATATTGGTCGATAGGCTGTGCGCCATTCACAATCTCACCAATAAGCGGTTTACCTAACAAATCCTTGAACGGACCTGCAGGGTTATCGGCAACTGCAACGCCGATACCACCAATCTCGCCCTCGTGTACATCATTAGCACCAAAGAAGAGGTAGTACTTGCCATCCTTCTCCAACGCTGCGGGAGCCCACAAAGCAAGACGCAACCACTTGATGCTCGAATTGTCGATAATGCGCTCGTGCTTGGTCCAGGTAACAAGATCCTTTGACGAGAAACAGTCGAGGTGGAGCTGCTCCTCAAACGGCGCAGAAAAGGTGGGATAAATCCAGTAAGTCTTACCAAATACCACACCCTCGGGGTCTGCGTAATCGCCATCAAAGAGGGGGTTACCCGACATCTTCTGACCATAGGCTGCAACAGAGCAAGCTACGGCCAGAGAGATTGATAGAATTCTAAATATATGCTTCATCGGGCAAGAGATTATTTAAGTCCCATAGACTCAACCAAAGCCTTTGTCTCGGGCTTGTGACCACGGAACTCAACATAGATATCCATAGGATGACGCTGTCCACCCTGCTCGAGCAGATGACGGAAAGCCTTTGCAGTGGCAGCATCAAAAATACCATTCTCCTTAAAGAGTGAGTATGCATCAGCAGCCAACACCTCAGCCCACTTGTAACCATAATAACCAGCAGCGTAGCCACCAGAGAAGATGTGAGTGAACGAAGGACACATTGCAGTGCCATCAACCCAAGGTGTTACCTGAACAGATGACATAGCCTGCTTCTCGAAAGGCTCAATCTCGCCTTCGTATGCAGCAGTAAGTGTATGCCAAGCCATATCTGAGATACCGAATGAGAGCTGACGAACATTGCCATAAGCAGCCAGATAGTTCTTGGCATCTACAATCTTCTGCACCAACTCGGCGGGGATAGGCTCGCCAGTCTGGTAGTGAACAGCCCACATATCGAGATACTCCTTCTCGACAGCCCAATTCTCCAAAATCTGTGAAGGCAACTCAACGAAGTCGCGGTAAACATTTGTACCATTCATTGACTCATACTCACCCTTGGCCAACATACCGTGAAGGGCGTGACCGAACTCGTGGAGGAAAGTGGTGAACTCATCGAATGTAAGCAACGAAGGAGTTGTCTCGGTAGGCTTTGTAAAGTTCATAACGAGCGACACCAGAGGACGAGTCTCCACACCCTCCACAACCTTTGTTCCACGGAACTCGGTCATCCAAGCACCTGAACGCTTTGACTCGCGGGGGAAGAAGTCGAGGTAAAGGATAGAGATAAGCTCGTTCTTGCCGTTGGCGTTATCGTACACCTCGTAAGCAGTTACATCGGGGTGATAAACAGAGATATTCTCGTTAGCAACAAATGTAAGACCGTAGAGTTTCTCGGCAAGCATAAACACACCATTGATTACATTGTCGAGTTTGAGGTAAGGCTTCACCTGCTCGTCGTCCAAAGAGTACATCTCTGACTTATATTTCTCGGTGTAGTAAGCCCAATCCCAAGGCATAACATCACCCTTGTGACCCTTCGATGCTGCATACTCGTTGATTGTAGAGTAGTCCTTGCGAGCATACTCAACAGTAGCATCACGCAACTCGGCCAAGAAGCCATTTACTGTAGGTGCAGACTCGGCCATACGCTCCTCAAGAACATAGTCAGCATAAGTCTCATAACCCAACAAGTTGGCAATCTTCAGACGCAACGATGTAATGTTGCGAATGATGTCAGAGTTATCGAACTCACCACCCAAAGCACGGGTGTTGTATGCGCGGTAGAGCTTCTCTTTGATATCACGCTGCGAAGAGTATGTCATAAAGGGAATATAGCTCGGAGCCTTGAGTGTAACGGTCCAACCCTTCTCACCACGAGCCTTGGCGTCGGCGGCCAAAGACTCCTTAACAAAAGCGGGCAACTCGGCAACCTGCTTGGGGTTAGTGAGGTTGATTGCGAAGGCGTTAGTGGCAGACAACGAGTTCTGACCAAAGAGCAGAGTGGCCTCTGAAAGCTCTGATGTGTACTGGCGATAAAGTTCCTTATCCTCGTCAGAGAGAGCTGCACCAGAACGAGAGAAACTCTTGTAGGTATCCTCCAGAAGTTTGATATCAACATCTGAAAGGCCACGACGCGAACCCTCATATACAGCCTTAACACGCTCAAAGAGCTGAGGGTTAAGAGCGATATCATTGCTGAGCTCGGTCATCTTGGGCTGAATACGCAAAGCGATGGCATCCAACTCGTCTGAAGTGTCTGCCTCACGCAAGTTGTAGAAGATACCTGCGATGCGGTTCAACAACACACCCTGACGCTCCATAGCCACGATGGTATTTTTGAATGTGGGCTTTGCGGGATTGTTCACGATAGCGTCAATCTCTGCACGCGACACTGCAATGGCAGTCTCGAATGCGGGCTCATAATCTGTAATCTTAATCTTGTCGAAAGGAGGTGTGGCATATGGGGTATCCCACTCAGCCAGCAGAGGATTCGACGAATCAATTTCGGGCAGCACTGCAACAGGCATTCCATCGCCTGAGCAACCTGCAACCAATGCACTAAAGGTCATCATCAATAATACTTTTTTCATAATTTTTTATTTATTTTTTGGTCTCTTAAGTTATCGTCAGTTTGGGAAACGGAGATTACTCCTCTGATGGCTCTGCCTTTGCTAATGAGTCAGCCGCAGCACGAGCCTCGGCTCTTTCGCGGCGCGAACGCTCGGCACGAGCACGAGCCTGGGCACGAGTATCTACCCTACCCACCTCGCGGACGCGGTTATCATCAGCAGACTCCATATTTGACTCATCAATCAAACCACGAGCAATGAGCATTGCGTTCTTGTCGGGGTCGGCACCACGGAAGGCGCGGTACATATCCATACCATCACGCTCGCCACCACGCGAAAGAATCTCGCGACGGAAACGCTCGGCGACATCGCGATTGAAGAGGTCACCACTCTCGACAAAGGCACGGTGTGCATCCTTATCAAGCACCTCGGCCCAGATATAGAAATAATAACCAGCCGAATAGCCGCTATTGAAAACATGGTTGAAATAGGTGTAGTGGTAGCGGGGCTCAATCTGTGGAATAAGTCCTCGCTTGGTGATGAGAGACTCCTTCTCGAAGGCATTAACATCAACCTTATCGGCGCTTGCAACAGAGTGGATATCCATATCAGAGAGTGCTGCAGCAACAAGCTCGGTAGTAGTAAAGCCCTTATTGAATTTAGCACTACGCTGGATGCGCTCAATCATATCGTCGGGCATTACCTCTCCTGTGCGGTAGTGAACAGCATACTGCTTGAGCATTTCGCTGGTGAAGACCCAATTCTCCATAATCTGCGAAGGCAACTCCACGAAGTCACCCTCTACGCCACCCAAGCCTTGATACTTGACATCAGCAAAGAGATTGTGCAGGGCGTGACCAAACTCATGGAACATAGTCTCGGTCTCGTCAATCGACAACAGAGCGGGAGTACTGCCCGAAGGGCGAGTAAAGTTACAAACGATGCTAACCACAGGAGCTACACGCTCGCCATCCTTATACGACTGGCGACGGAATGTTCCACACCACGCACCGGCACGCTTACCAGGACGGGGATGGAAGTCGAAATAGAGGGCACCCAAAGGTTTATCGTCACCATCGACAACCTCATACACCTCGCACTCGGGGTGATACAGCGGAGCATTCAGCGGACGGAAAGTAACACCATACAGACGGTTAGCAAGGAAGAAAATACCACTCTTAACATTGTCAAGCGAGAGATACTGGCGCACCTTCTCCTCCTCCAAGTCGTAGTCGGCCTTGCGAACCTTCTCGGCGTAGTACCACCAATCCCACGAGGCGAACTCGGCATCGCTACCCTCATCGCGTTTGAACATACTCTTCATTCGCTCCAACTCCTTCTTCGACTGCTCAAGGGCGGGCTCATAAACCTGCTCGAGCAGATTATAGACAGCCTCGGGAGTCTTTGCCATCTGGTTAGAGACAACATAGTCGGCGAAAGTCTTATAGCCAAGGAGCTTAGCCTTCTCGTAGCGCAGAGAAATAATATCGGCAATCACCGACTTATTATCATTCTCATTGTCGTTGTTACCACGCAAGATATAGGCCTTGTAGATTTGCTCACGCAGAGAGCGATTCTCGGCATAGGTAAGCAGAGGCAACATACTTGGCTTATGAAGTGTAAAGACATACTTTCCCTCGCCGCGCTCCATCTTGCGAGCCTGATCCTCGGCTGCATCTAGAACAGTGGCGGGAACGCCATTAAGTTCCTCGCGAGTAACCTCCAATGTAGAGGCATTTGTCTCAGCCAAAAGATTCTGGCCAAACTTTACGCTCAAAGCAGATAGTTGCTCGTTAATCTGCTTGAGTCGAGCCTTATCCTCTTCGCCAAGCAATGCTCCAGAGCGCACAAAGCCATCATAGATTTTCTCAACCAGACGCAACTGCTCGGGTGTAAGGTCCATAGCCAATCGCCTATCATATACAGACTTAATCTTCTGAAAGAGAATATCGTTAAGTGCTATTGCATCGCGGTGAGCCGCCTGCAACGGGCTTAACTTGGCCGACAGAGCCTGCATCTGATCGTTGGTCTCTGCAGAGTTAAGCATCGAGAAGACACGGCTGACGCGCGAAAGCATCTCACCAGAGTTGTCGTAGGCCAAAATTACATTCTCAAACGAAGGCTCCTCCTTCGACTCTACGATTGTTGCAATCTCCTCGTTCTGCAACGACATACCCTGCTCGAAAGCGGGTTCGAAGTGTTCAAATTTAATTCTATCAAACGGCGGAGCTCCGTAGGGAGTATCCCACACAGCCTCAAAAAATGGGTTATCTACCCCATTATCCGTTTTGTTGCACCCAAAAAGTGTCATAATCATCATCGCTACTGCGAATATTCCAAAAAAGCGTTTCATTACTTATTAATATTTAATATCTTTGCAAAGATAATATTTAAGTAAAAAGTATGCAACTATTTTATGCTCCTGATATTACTCCTCCGCTCTATACACTGAGCGACGAGGAGTCGAAACATTGTGTCAGAGTGTTGCGCCTACACGAAGGCGACCAGATACACATCACTGACGGCAAGGGCAACTTACACCTATGCCGCATAGTGGAGGCACATCAGCACCACTGCACCATAGAGGTAATAGAGACCAAAAGCGAGTGGGAGAAGATGCCCTACCGCCTGACGATGGCCGTAGCACCTACAAAGCACATCGAGCGCTTTGAGTGGTTCTTGGAAAAAGCCACCGAGGTGGGTGTAACGCGCTTTATCCCCATCGAGTGCGACCATAGCGAACGACGCACAATTAAGTACGACAGAGAGTTCAGAGTTATCACCTCAGCCGTAAAGCAGTCGCTGAAGGCCTACCACCCTGCGCTCGACGAACTAACACCCGTAAAAAAGGTGATTGCATCGGGCTTTGAGGGTCGAAAGTTTATCGCGCACTGCAACTCGGAGGAGGGTGAGCGCCGATATCTACCCTCGATTATCAACAAAAACGAAAATGTTTTAATTTTAATTGGCCCTGAAGGAGATTTTTCACCCGAAGAGATTAATTTTGCGCTCGAAAATGGATTCGAAGCAATCTCACTCGGCACGCAGCGCCTGCGCACCGAGACTGCAGCTACGATAGCTACGGTGATGGTGGCGGTGGAAAACACCAAGTAGGCAGATGAGCTAACTTGATTCTCACTCAGCCTTCGGATTCAAGAAAAGGGTATCTATTAATAAAAATTTGTTTGTATTAAAATAGTAAATTAATGTTCTATCTCGGATTACTTTTGACACTTGCCTTGCTGGTGGCAGCGCTGTTTATCACACCGCTACGCTACAAAGTCTGGACGGCATTGGCATTTGTAACTACTGCCGCGATAGCGGTCGCTTGCTATGCCATCTCGGTGCTTGCAGGCTCTAAACCCATCACTCTGGCCGAGGCCGCTGGCCCCATCTTCGGAGTGGAGAGGTTTTCTATCGACCCTCTGTCGGCTCTATTTCTGGTGATTATAGGTATAGCAGGTATAGCGACGCTCATCTACTCGCGTGGCTACCTGGCTCAATACCTCGGCAAGAAATCATCGGCCCACATCTCGTTGCATTATGTGGCGTTGGTGACGCTCATTCTGTCGATGATGCTGGTGGTGATGTCGAGCGGTGGTTTCTCGTTCCTGCTGGCGTGGGAGTTGATGACTATCGCGTCGTTCATACTGATTATATTCGACGCACAAAAGGCTGAGGTACTGCGTGCTGCGCTGGCCTACCTGATTATGATGCATGTCGGCTTCATCTTCTTGGTGGCGGGCTTCGCGTCGTTGCATTCAGTTACGGGTTCGGCAGCATTCAGCGCTCTACCCATGGCATTTGCTGAGGGCAAGACTATATTGCTATTCGTACTCTTCCTGCTTGGCTTCGGAATGAAGGCAGGTATGTTTCCTATGCATGTGTGGCTACCCGAGGCACACCCCGCAGCACCCTCACATGTATCGGCAATTATGTCGGGCGTGATGATTAAGATGGGTGTATATGGAGTCTTGAGAGTTATATGGATGGTACAAGACTACAGCGAATTGCAAATCATCGGTTTCATTGTTTTGGCTGTAGGTATCATTACCGGCTTGTGGGGCGTAATCCTCGCTGCATTCCAGAACGATGTAAAGCGTTTGTTGGCATATTCAAGTATCGAGAATATCGGCGTTATATTCATCGGCTTGGGCATTGCGGCTTTGGGTCAGGCATCGGGCAACAGCATCGTGGCTACGCTGGCGATGTGTGGTGCATTGATGCACACAATCAACCACTCGTTGTTTAAGTCGCTACTCTTCTTCGGCGCAGGTAACCTCTACTCACAAATGCACACTACACACCTGAATATGTTTGGTGGCGTAGCGAAGAGTATGCCCGTGACAGCAATTCTGTTCTTGATTGCTACGGCTGCAATATGCGCATTGCCACCTCTCAACGGTTTTGTAGGTGAGTTTATGATTTATCTGGGTATGCTCAACAGCGTACGCGACGGAGTGAATACTTTGGCTGCGGCTGGTGGTATCATTGCGTTGGCGCTCATTGGAGGTATCGTGGTATTTGCATTTACAAAACTCTATAGCACCATTTTCCTTGGCTCGCCTCGCGATCACAGCGTTGCCGAGTCTGTAGAGGTGGACAGCACACGCCTGGTGGCTATGGCTATACCTACGGCGGGTATAATACTGATAGGTATCGTACCTCAGGTTGCTATCAACGCCGTAAAGCAGGTAACAATGCTATTCACACCTTCGGCTGATGCCATTATCGGAGATTACATCACTCCCACCTTGAGTAAGGTTTCGCTCACAGCATTGCTGGTAATTCTGGTGATTGCGCTGCTCTATGTTATCAAGAGCCGTGCATTGCGTAAGCGCACCGTAGAGAGTGGTCCCACTTGGGGTTGCGGCTTCACATCGCCCAACATCCGTATGCAGTATACTGGAGAGTCATTCTCCGAGAACCTGGAGGCAGTAGCCACATCACTCACTCAGAACACAGTAGAGGGTCGTGCTGTAAGCAAGAGCGAGATTTTCCCCTCGGCACACAACTACGATGTGCGCCATAAGGATAAGATTGACAGACTCTTCACTGAGTGGTGGGTAGAGTTGCTACACATCATCAACAAGCGCATTATGCGACTCAGAACGGGAAAGATCAACCACTACATTCTCTTTGCGTTGTTATTCCTGGTTGCGATATTTATTCTTTCACTCCTTAATATCATCTAATTATGGGTATAGCACTAAATACACTTTTAATGCTGATTGTTGCCGTATCGATTACGGGAGTGATTAACCGCACACGCGCACTCCTGGCTGGCCGTAAGGGTCTGCCCTTCCTTCAGCATATCTACAACGCACGCCTGATGTTGCGTAAGGGCGCTGTATATTCAACCACTACAACTGCGCTGTTCAAGATAGCGCCCGCCGTATATCTTGGTGCGGCCATAGTGGCAATGTTATTTATTCCCGTTGCGGACCTCTACCCTCTCATTTCGTTTGAGGGTGATGTGATATGCTTCGCCTATCTGTTGGCGTTGGGTCGCGTAGCACTGATTCTGGCGGCTATGGATACAGGCAGTTCATTCGAGGGTATGGGAGCATCGCGCGAGGCGCTCTATGGTGCGCTCATCGAGCCTGCTATGATGATTGGCTTCGCTACGTTGGCTATGTTCTGCGGCTACACATCATTCGCTGACATCTTCGCCCACGAGCAGTCGTTGAATATTCACCTGACTATAGTGATGTTGCTGACAGCGTATCTGTTCATCAAAATTACATTCGTAGAGTCGGGCCGTGTTCCCGTGGATGATCCCCGCACACACCTCGAGCTGACGATGATTCACGAGGTGATGTGTCTGGACTACTGCGGTGTGGATATGGCTATGATTCAGATTGCAGGATGGCTCAAGACTGCATCACTCTCGATGCTTGCAGCAAACGCTATTGCAGCAACGGGCTGTTTCCACTGGTGGCTGGCCACTCCGCTTGCGATATTGCTTACGGGTGTATCGGTAGGCGTTGTGGAGTCTACACAGGCTCGTAACAAGTTGTTGCGTAACACCACATTTATAGTAACCATCTCGGCATTGGCGGCATTGATATTCTTCATCGGCTTCCTGCTGCAGTTAAACATCAACATCTAAGGCTATGGTTTTGACACTTATTATATTGTATGTCATAACGCTCATATACCTTTCAACCGTAGAGCGTTTCCGCAACTACACTTCAATCATTGCTGTGCAGGGCTGGATTCTGCTGGGCATTGCCCTTCTGCAGCTTCATACACTGAATTGGGTGGAGTTGGGTTTTGTAATTCTTGAGACACTCATCTTTAAGGCCATCGTTGTGCCTGCCATCCTGATGAATGTAATCAAGAAGACCAACATCAACCGTGTAAGCACTTCGTCGAGTTCGTCGCAGTTCAACTCACAGATGCTCTCTATTGCAGCACTTGTGGTGAGCGCCGTTACCACCTATTATGTAGCCGACTCGCGTGTACATATGCTCTTCTTTGGCGTTGCGCTGTATGCACTGCTGAGCGGACTTATATTGATTGTGATGCGTTCAAGAATTTTCACTCATGTTGTGGGATTCCTGGTAATCGAGAATGGAGTATTCCTCTTCTCGATGGCTATCGGAGTTGAGATGCCGATACTTATCAATATGGCAATTATGCTCGATATCCTCATCTCGATTCTTATGCTCGGAATGTTTCTCACCAAAGTGGATGACAAGATTCACGCCGACGACAGTGATTCATTAACTCATGTAAAGGACTAAAAGATTATGAACATATATATATTCTTTGCATTATGGCTCGCAACAGCCGCATCGACACTCGTTGCGCGCTCACGCCGAATGGTTCATATTCTGTGCGGATGCTACCTTACTATCCACGCAGTATTTATCGACAGCCTGCTATTCAGAGGCAGATACCTCTCGACATCGGGTGCATTCTTCACCTTCGACGAGGCTGGTACACTATTCTACATACTGCTGGCAATAGTTGCACTTTTCGTATTCCGCCACTCGGAGGAGTACTTGAAAGATGATGCTATCGAGCATTACAGACTCTACTTCTCGCTATTGATGTTGCTCACTACAGCCATCACGGGTGTATATTTTGCCAACAATGTTGCAATCACTTGGATTCTATTGGAGGCCACAACACTCTGCGGTGCAGGAATACTCTACTACCGCCGCTCGAAGCCCACGCTTGAGGCAACTTGGAAGTATCTGTTCGTATGTTCTACAGGTATTGCCATTGCATATTTGGGCATCTTGCTGCTGTGCGCCGCTGCCGAAAATGCATCGCTGAACTATACAGAATTGAAGACACTTTTGGCAAACGGCAACCCCCTCTATTTGAAGGTGGCGTTTATCCTGATTCTGACGGGTTACAGCTGTAAGATGGAGATTTTCCCGCTTTATACTATCGGTGTGGATGCCAACTTTGCAGCGCCTGCGCCCGCGTCAGCTATGATATCTACGGGACTGGTCAATGCTGGATTCTTGGCCATCTTCCGCATATATAAACTCTTTGCCGACACACCCGTATTTGATTGGGTGAAGAATGTGATACTCGCAACTGGAGTATTGAGCCTCATCGTGGGTGCATTATTCCTGCGCCGAACAAACAACTACAAGCGATTCCTCTCGTACTCTACGGTAGAGAATATGGGTATCGCAGCCATCGGTTTGGGTATTGGTGGCATAGGCGTATGGGCCGCAGTATTCCATGTGGTGTGCCACTCGCTGATTAAGAGCAGCCTCTTCCTGCAGATTGGTATTGTGCGCCACATCTACAACGGCTATCGTATCAACCGTATCGGCGACTACATCAATATCAACAAAGTGGGCGCAATAGGCTTGATGGCTGGAATGGTGGTGATATTGGCATTCCCGCCCTCGCCACTCTTCGTGTCGGAGCTGATGATTTTGGCCGAGACCATCACAGCTGGCAACTGGTGGCTGACAGCGCTGATGATGTTGCTGATGTGTATTGTAATCTATTCGGTATGTCAGCGCATTATCAAATTGTGCTATCAGCCTAATCAGGACGAGCTACACATCTCGAATATCAACCGCCGTCTGTCATACAGTGCACTTATTTTGCTTATCGGAGCAATCATAATTGGCCTCTGGCAACCCGCTCCGCTTAAAGAGATTATCGACACAATATCAACTTTGTAGAGATTATGAATTACTATATAACTGATAACACATCGACGCAGTCAATCGCCCTGAAAGATATTCCCGAAGTGGAGTATGCAGCCTTGTATGAGGATTTGAGCGAGCGTCTGAAGCAGGAGCAGTATCACATTGCCCACTACTTTGCCCGTCCCGAGCAGTCTCGACTGATGTTCTACCTCATTCTGCTCGATGACGAGAAGCATCAGATTATGGTGGCACGATTTGCTATGGAGTATTACGACGACATAGCGTTGCCGTCGCTCACGGCTCTGCACCCTGCAGTACACCCCTTCGAGCGCGAGATAGCCGAGCTCTACAATGTGGAGTTTGGCGCTATGCCCTGGAAGAAGCCGTTGCGTTTTGACGAGAACCGCCGTTGCCGCACATCAACAATCGACACATACCCCTTCTACTCGATTGAAGGAGACTCTCTGCACGAGGTGAATGTGGGTCCTATCCACGCAGGTATCATCGAACCGGGTGCATTCCGTTTCACTTGTAACGGAGAGAATGTTTTGCACCTGGAGATTGCGTTGGGCTATCAGCACCGAGGCGTAGAGGATGAGTTCGTTGCTACCGATAACCGTTTGCGTCAGACTCTTCTATCGGAGAGCATCGCGGGTGATAGCGCCATTGCACACTCGTCGGCTTTTGCTATGGCAGTCGAGAGATTGTCTAACAACAAGACCTCGCAGCGTCTGCAGGCCGAGCGCACCATTGCTCTTGAGTTGGAGCGTATGGCTATGCACATTGCCGATACGGGCGCATTGTCGATGGATGTAGGTTATCAGCTCGGACAAGTTGCGTGTGAGGCGCTGAGAACAGTCACCATCAACACCACACAGGCGTGGTGTGGCAACCGATTTGGCAAGGGTTTGATTCGCCCTGCTGGTAGCAACAAGCCGCTGACAAGCGAAAAGATAGAGATGATTCGCAAGAATGTGGAGGAGGTTGGCCGCCGTTATGCGGAGGTAAGCGACGACATAAAGAGTTCGCCCACCCTACTCTCGCGTTTCGAGCAGTGTGGCATAGTTCCCCGCACCGAGATGCATCGCATCGGTGGCGTAGGTATGGCAGCACGAGCAAGCGGACTTGGTCGCGATTTGCGCACATCACACCCCTTCGCGGCATACTCAACTAAACTCAATCACGAGAGCATCACACAGCACGATGGCGATGTGATGGCACGACTTATGATGCGCTGTCAGGAGGTGAGTCAATCGGTAGAGTACATCAAGCAGTTGCTTGCGACAATCGACACCACCGAGGCCGTACCCGCACCTAACTATGAGCAGACACTCGCACCCGAGCACTTTGCATTTGGTTTGGTAGAGGGATGGCGAGGTGAGATCTGCCACATAGCCATCACCAACGAGGAGGGCAAGATTGATACATATAAGGTGAAGGAGCCGAGCTTGCACAACTGGCTGGCGTTGGCGCTGGCCGTAAGAGGCGAGGGAATCTCAGACTTCCCGATTTGCAACAAAAGTTTCAACCTTTCGTATTGTGGTCACGACCTATAAAAGTAAATGGATACAACTATGATATTTTCAAAGATAAAAGTTCTGCGTTCACACGGCAAACAGTATATACCCGACTTGAACGATGTTACACTGACCGAGGAGTTCCGTGGCCGCCCCGTACTTACACCTACGGATGATATGTCGGATGTGGAGGCTGCCGCGACGCTCTGCCCCACCCAAGCGTTGAGCGTCGCACCCTTTACACTCGACTTGGGTCGTTGCCTCTTCTGCGGTGAATGTGCATTGCGTGCGCCAAAGAACATTCGCTTTACAAACGACTATAAGTTGGGTAGCACATCGCGCGAAGCACTCGTCGTGACACCCCAGACCGAGAAAATTGAGTTCCACCCCGAAAACATCCGTCCAGAGATTCCGCAGCTCTTTTCGCACGCGCTGAAACTTAGACAGGTGTCGGCAGGAGGAGATGCTTCGGTGGAGATGGAGCTAAACGCAACGGGTAATGTGAACTTTGACTTCGGCCGCTATGGTGTGGAGTTTACGGCATCACCTCGCCACAGCGATGGTGTTGTTATCACGGGCCCCATATCGAAAAATATGGCCGAGCCACTCGACATTTGCTACAAGGCCATCCCCGACCCGAAGATTGTTATCGTATGTGGTTCGGAGGCTTGTTCGGGCGGACTCTTCAGCGAGAGTAAGGCCGTAGATCGCAGCTTCATTGAAAATAACCGCGTGGATTTGTGGTTGCCTGGCGCACCCACACACCCGATGACATTCATCGATGGAGTAATGAATATAACGGGCAAGAAACAACGATAACCCACAGCCACTATGCTTGACATCATCAACTGGGCCAACGACATATTGTGGGGCTATGTAATGATAGCCGCACTGCTGATATGCGCCACCTACTTTACGCTGCGCAGCCGCTTTGTGCAGTTCCGTATGATAGGTGAGATGTGTCGTCTGCTGGTGCAAAGTGATGACAAGCACAAGCCAACAAACGGCAAAGCGCCAAAGCGCATATCGCCATTCCAGGCCTTCGTGGTTTCGTTGGCAAGTCGCATCGGCACAGGCAATCTGGCGGGTGTAGCTACAGCCATCGTGATTGGTGGCCCTGGAGCCACATTCTGGATGTGGATAATAGCGCTGTTAGGCGCCGCCAATGCCTTTGTGGAGAGTACGCTGGCGCAGTTATACAAACGCCATTCGTCGGACTCATATATCGGTGGTCCTGCATATTATATAATGTATGGTATGCGATGCCGACCGCTAGCAATAATTTTCTGCATACTGATTATCGTCACATTCGGCTTTGCGTTCAACACAGTACAGAGCAACACGATATGTGCTGCGTTGGAGAATGCGTTTGGTGCTGATAAGTTCTATACGGGCATCGTGCTGACCGTCTCGACGCTGATAATTATATTCGGTGGTATTCAGCGCATAGCCAAAGTGAGCAACATCGTGGTGCCGTTTATGGCTGTCAGCTACCTCGCCATAGCAATGGTCGTTGTGGCACTGAACATCGAGCATCTGCCCGCAGTATTCCGTCAAATTATCGACAGCGCTTTCGGCTTGGAGCAGATTGTGGGCGGTGGTATGGGAGCCGCTGTTATGCAGGGCATCAAGCGTGGCCTCTTCAGCAACGAGGCTGGTATGGGTTCTGCACCTAACGCCGCAGCGACAGCCACCACTTCACACCCCGTAAAGCAGGGTTTGATTCAGACTCTCGGCGTATTTACCGATACGCTCATCATTTGCAGCAGTACAGCATTTATCATTCTTGCCAGCGGTGTATCATTAGATTCATCTGATGGCGTTCAGCTCACACAGGAGGCTCTGACAATGGAGATAGGCGGTGCGGGACGCATCATCGTGGCTGTAGCCATATTCTGTTTTGCATTCAGCTCTATCTTCGGCAACTACTACTATGGCGAGGCAAACATACGCTTTATGTCGCAGTCAAAGGCCCTACTGACGACCTATCGTCTTCTAGTAGGTGCGATGGTTATGGCGGGAGCTATGATGAGCCTAAAGACCGTGTGGGGACTTGCCGATGTAACGATGGCACTGATGACGCTTTGCAACTTGGTGGCATTAATATTCTTGGGTCGTGAGGCCATCATTCTGCTTGACGATTATCGCCATCAGTTGCGCGAAGGCCGCAACCCCATATTCTCGAAAAAGGACATCAAAGAGTTTGCCGACAACGACGGCATAGAGTGTTGGTAGACGATAATTATTGCCTGAGCGGGAAAATTTCAACTCGTTCGACAGACACTTCACCCCTCATTTACGACGATTCACCCGATTGGCATATCTTTTAAGCTGTTTTTTGCGTTAGTTTTGTGACAAAGAAACAAAGCAATAATCTAAAAAAATAACAGTTATGAAAAAGTCAATTTATCTTTCGCTCATCGCGTTAATGTTTAGCGTAGCATCATTTGCACAGCAGAACGAGTCAAACGACCAGCCCAAGGAGCGCAAGGCCCCTACTGTAGAGGAGGTAGCCAAGCGTAAGGCCGACCGTATGCGTCAGGAGTTGTTGCTCGGCAACGACCAGTATGACAAGGTTTACAAATTGTGTCTGAAGCAGACAAAGAAGGAGTTTGAGCGTCGCGAGCAGATGAAGGCCGAGAAGGAGGCTTTCAACAAAGATATGAAGGGTATTCTCAACGAGGCTCAGTATGAGCGTTACGAGAAGCAGCAGGCTCCCCGCCCTAACTTCGGCAAGTTCAATGTGCAGAGCCACCGCAATCGCAACAATGGCCCGCAGCAGCCTCAGTTCCAGCGTCCTCCGTTCCAGCAGGGTGGCCAGATGCCTTTCCCCAAGCAGGAGTTTAACCGCAATCGCAAAATGTTCGACGATATGCCCAAGCCCGAAGAGGCACAGAAGCCCATCGCAATGAACGATGCAAGCGTACTCACTCCCGCTATCATTGCAAGCGTAGAGGCCGACCTACTCGCATAAGTAAGACAAAAGCCCAACGGCATAAACCAAAAGAGCGACACTCCACAAGGGTGTCGCTCTTTTAGTCTAATCTGATTCAGTTTACTCTGCAGAGATAGCCTCGCTGGGGCAAACACCTGCACAAGTACCGCAATCGATACACTTATCGGGGTCGATAACATAGATATCACCAGCTGAGATAGCCTCTACAGGGCATTCGTCGATGCAAGAACCACAAGCAACGCACGAGTCAGAAATTTTGTAAGCCATAATTTTGTTTGTTTTATGTTAAGTTAAAAAGTTCTCTTTCAATAATTCCTACTGCAAATATAGCAATTATTTTATAATATCAAAGCCTGTGTAAGGAATTAAGACCTCAGGGATGCGGATTCCCTCTTCGGTCTGATTATTCTCAAGCAAGGCAGCTACAATACGAGGCAGAGCCAAAGACGAACCATTGAGCGTATGAGCCAACTGTGTCTTGCGGTTGTCGTCACGGTAACGCAACTTCAAACGGTTAGCCTGGAATGACTCGAAGTTAGAGACTGAAGATACCTCCAACCAACGCTGCTGTGCCTGTGAGTAAACCTCGAAATCGTATGTCAAAGCAGAGGTGAACGACATATCACCACCGCACAAACGCAGGATACGATAAGGCAAACCGAGTGAAGCCACGATAGACTCTACATGAGCTACCATACCATCCAAAGCCTCGTATGAGTTCTCGGGCAAAGCAACCTGCACGATCTCAACCTTATCGAACTGGTGCAGACGATTCAAGCCACGCACATCCTTACCATAAGAACCAGCCTCACGACGGAAGCAGGGAGTGTAAGCAGTCATCTTGACGGGCAACTCACTCTGCTCGAGAATAACATCACGGAAGATGTTAGTCACGGGAACCTCGGCTGTAGGTACGAGGTAGAAGTTATCAGCCGTAGCGTGATACATCTGACCCTCCTTATCGGGCAACTGACCAGTACCGAAACCAGAAGCCTCGTTTACCAATACAGGAGGCTCAACCTCCTGATAGCCCGCCGCTGTGTTGCAATCGAGGAAGTAGTTAATCAAAGCTCGCTGCAGACGCGCACCCTTACCCTTATATACGGGGAAACCAGCGCCTGTGAGCTTAACACCCAAGTCGAAGTCGATGATGTCGTACTTCGAAGCCAACTCCCAGTGAGGAAGAGCCTTCTCGGGAAGTGTTGAGCCATTCTCAACCAACTTAACAACTACATTGTCCTCTGCTGTACGACCCTCGGGGACGATATCGGCAGGGAAGTTAGGCAACAGCACGATCTGTGACTGCAACTCGCCTTCAACAGCCTGGTGCTCGGCAGCAAGCTCGGTTGAACGAGCCTTGAGCGAAGCCACAAAACGCTTCTTCTCCTCGGCCTCCTCCTTCTTGCCCTGTCCAATAAGTGCGCCAATCTGCTTAGCGGCAGCATTCTGCTCGGCAAGACAGTTATCCAACTCGGCTTGAACGGCCTTACGCTTGTCGTCCAACTCCTCGATTTTAGCTATTATAGATGTGGCATCTACGCCCTTCTTTGCCAAGCGTGCAATGGCCACCTCTTTGTTTTCTCTGATCTGTTTCAGTGTAAGCATAACCTTAAATTTTTGTTTGCTCGCAAAGTTACAAAAAATCTTATTCATTACACCATCAGATGGCGCTTTTTTATACTTTGAACCATTAGCAAGTTTACTTCTACATCTTTCGTAGGCAAAATTATCGTCAAAATAGTAATATCTCATATTCTTTGCGTACCTTTGTCCGTAATAAAATGTATCAAATGATGAGAAACTATCCGATAGAACTGCTTGCGCCAGCCAAAAATCTTGAGGCGGCTATGGCGGCCATAGATTATGGAGCCGACGCCATATATATGGGAGCAGAGCGCTTTGGCGCTCGTCGTGCTGCGGGCAACACCATTGAGGATATAGCTCGCACCGTAGAGTACGCCCACCAATATGGCGTGAGGGTACACATAGCACTCAACACACTACTCTTCGATGACGAGTTGCAACAGGCCGAAGCGACAGCAAGAGAGCTAATCGGAATAGGCGTAGATGCACTCATCGTTCAGGATATGGCTCTGCGTGCAATGAATCTGCCGATTGAGATGCACGCATCAACACAGGTGAACAACACCACTCCCGAAGGAGTCAAGTTTTTGGAGGAGTGTGGGTTTTCTCGAGTGATTTTAGAGCGATCTCTTACACTTGACGAGATACGCAAAATCAGCGCTGCCACATCAGCCGAAATAGAGTGCTTTATCCACGGAGCCATCTGTGTGGGATATAGCGGTCGTTGTTTCCTCTCGCGCACCACATCGGGGCGCAGTGGCAACCGAGGCGAGTGTTCGCAACCCTGCCGCCTACCCTACGATTTGGTGGATAGTTCGGGCAGAAAGATACTCACGGGCAAACATCTACTCTCGGTACGCGACCTCGACCTTTCGGAGAGTTTAGAGGAGTTGATTGACACAGGAGTATCATCATTCAAAATTGAGGGCCGACTGAAGGATAGCCGATACATTAAAAATATCGTTGGCCACTACCGCCAGCTGTTGGATAAGATTATAGCACGACGCCCAGAACTGCGCCGAGCATCGGTCGGAGAGTCGAAGATGGACTTTACCCCCAACCCTGCAAAGAGTTTCACACGAGGGGCTTCACCCTATATGCTCTACGGCAAGCGCCGCGATGTGGCATCGTTCGACACGCCAAAGGCCGTGGGAGAGTACATCGGCCGCGTGGAATCATTAAGCAGAAAAGGGTTCAGACTCGACAGCGATGTCGTGGTATCGGCAGGTGATGGCATCTGCACACTTGGCAAGGATGGTTTCGGTGGCACAAACATCAACAGCGTGGAGGATGGCATCATCACTCCGAACAAGAGAGATGGCATTGAGGTTGGCAGCAAGATTTACCGCAACTACGACCACAAGTTCACAATGGCACTGGAGCGCAGCAAAACACAGCGCACAATAGAGACCAAGGCACAACTCGCGCTCTCGGCCGAAGGGGCTACACTCACGATTGAAGATTGTGAGGGGGTAAGTGTTACGCTAAGTCGCACTATGGAATTGCAACCCGCGACCAATGCTGAGAAGATGTTGGATACAGCACGCCGCCAGATAGAGAAGTGTGGTGGAACAATATTTACACTGACCGATATTGAGGTTACGGGCAATGAATACTTTGCGCCCGCATCGCTTCTGAGCGAGTTGCGCCGTGAGGTGTTGGAAGCATTGCGCCTAAAGAGAGTGCAGACTCCGCTACCCCACTGCATCGTAGCCGACGACGGTTCGGCTCGCTATCCGCACAGCAAAATCACTCGACACGAGAATGTGACTAACCATCTGGCAGAGGAGTTCTATCGCAAACACGGAGTGAAGGAGATTGAACCCGCACTGGAGCTGAAGCCCACCATCGGCGAGAGAGTTATGGTATCTAGCTACTGCATACGCCGCGAGATGGGTGAATGCTTGAAAGAGTCTCCAAAATTGAAGGGCGACCTCTATATTGAGCACGGCTTCACAAAGTATGCGTTAAAGTTCGATTGCAAACTGTGTCAGATGGAGTTATGGCATTTGAATTAAAGCAACGCTTTAAGCTAAACCAAAGATTTAGACAAAAATAGATAATTATCATATGCATCAGTTACTTACACCCGCATTTCCCGACTATGAGTTGATTGACTCGGGAGATTACGAAAAATTGGAGCGTTTCGGCAAATTCATCACTCGCCGCCCCGAGCCTCAGGCCATATGGCACAAGAGTCTGAGCGAGGAGGAATGGAGAGCAAAGGCCGATGCTTCATTCCTGCGCACATCGCAATCGAAGAGCGACGAGCGCGGAGAGTGGCATCGCAAACCGCAAATGCCCGACCGCTGGAACATAGAGTATGAGTACAAAAAGATGCACCTAAAGATGCGTCTGGGACTCACTTCGTTCAAGCATGTGGGAATATTCCCCGAGCAGGCGGCAAATTGGAACTACATTTACGACAACATCGAGAAGTTGAAGGAGTCGGGCTATACGCCAAAGGTCCTCAATCTGTTTGCATATACGGGAGGTGCTACACTGGCGGCACGCGCAGCGGGAGCTGATGTAACGCATGTGGATTCTGTTAAGCAAGTGGTAACATGGTCGCGTGAAAATATGGAGAGCAGCCATCTGGAGGGTGTACGCTGGATTGTGGAGGATGCAATGAAATTTGTGAAGCGCGAGGTTAGACGAGGTAACACATACGACGGCATCATTCTCGACCCGCCCGCATACGGCCGAGGTGCCAACGGAGAGAAGTGGGTATTGGAGGAGAACATCAGCGAGATGTTGGAGTGCTGCGCCGAGCTACTCGACAAAAAGCACGGCTTCCTGGTGCTGAATCTCTACTCGATGGGCCTCTCTGCCACTCTGGCACGCACTGCGCTGCGTCAGACATTTGACAATACGGGTTCAGAGGAGGCTGGCGAGCTATACTTTAGCGACCGTGCTGGCAAGGAGTTGCCGCTCGGTACATTCTGCCGATTCAACCGAGGAAAATAGGATTTCCTAAAACATGGATTAACCACGCAAAACAGCAGGAGAGTATGATTAAGAAGATGACAAGAGTTGCGACAATTGATGTATTCAGAGCGCTGACAATGTTTTTTATGTTGTTCGTAAACGATGTGCCATCAGCAAAAAACATTCCTCACTGGATTCAGCACGCTGAATGGAACGAGGATATGCTAGGTTTTGCCGACACGATATTTCCGCTGTTTATCTTTGCGATGGGTATGTCTATTCCGTTTGCAATACTCAACCGCGAAAGGCGTGGTGATTCATCGCTGAAGATAGGTCTACACATAATCTTGCGTACCATAGCGCTGATTGTGATGGGACTCTTCCTCGTGAATATGGAGTCATACGATTGGGGAGGAGCCATAATACCCTATCGCTGGTATATGATTATGCTTATCTCGGCATTCTTCTTGCTCTGGAACGACTATCCTCGCATTGAAGGTAAAAAGCGACATATATTCACTGCACTAAAGGTTGCGGGCGTGGCACTTCTATGTGTGCTCTTCCACTACTACCGAGGTGATGATGGCGCACCTTTTGCTCGTCACTGGTGGGGAATTTTGGGACTTATAGGTTGGTGTTACTTCGTTACGGCGGTAGTATTTTCTCTCGTCAGAGATAGGCTCGTTCCGATGACAATAGCGTGGGTAGCTGCTATTGCGGCATCGCTACTGACACATTCACACATGATAGATTTATCAGTAATACCTGTCGATATGACACTGCACGCACTTGGCATCTCTGGAGCGTTCACATCGGTAATGATAATGAAGGTTGCCGACAAGGAGCGACCCGCAAAGTTTATCGCTCTGATGCTCGGTTTGGCGGCCGTGATGCTGGCGCTGATGTTCTGGGCGCACGACCATTGGATTATCTCGAAGATAAGATCTACGCCAACCTGGTTGTTTGCTTGTAACGCTATTGCGTTCACATTAGTGGCAATATTGTATTACCTGACCGATGTAAAGGGTAAGAAGGCGTGGTTCGACATCATAAAGCCTGCGGGCGTAGCTACACTTACCTGCTATATGATACCCTACTTGTGGTATGCTATACAGGGTTTGTTGGGTTGGCACTACCCCGAGATATGCAGAACGGGAATGGGCGGCATAATCAAATCGCTCGTCTTCTCGCTCATCGTAGTATGGATTGCGGGTGGAATGAGCAAAGCTCGCATCAGAATGAAAATTTAGGCAATGAACAAATATTTAAGGCTGTTTATATCATTCTTTAAGATTGGAGTATTCACCTTTGGTGGTGGGTATGCAATGATACCCATCATACAGAAGGAGGTGATTGACAATCGTGGGTGGGTTGAGAAACGCGAGTTTCTCGACTTGCTGACGCTTGCGCAGTCGGCACCAGGCCCCATATCGTTAAACACATCGGTATTCGTCGGTTACAAGATGTATGGCTACCGAGGTGCATTGACAGCACTGGCGGGCGTGGTATTGCCCTCATTTTTGATTATACTGACCGTTGCAATATTCTTCTCGCAGATTAGGCAAAACCCCGTAATAGATGCTGCATTCAAGGGCATACGCCCCGTAGTGGTAGCATTGATGCTTGCACCGGCAATAGGCTTCATTCGCAGTCTGAATGGCGTAGCAGCCGTTTGTGCGGCCGTGGCGGCGTTGGCTATATGGCACTTTGGAGTTTCACCCGTATTGATTTTGGTAGTGGGTGCAGTGGTTGGATTGGTGTATGCCGCAAGAGGAAAGGAGGTCGAGAGATGATATATTTGCAGTTGCTATATAGTTATCTAAAGATTGGCTTCTTCGGTTTTGGTGGCGGATATGCAATGCTGTCGCTCATACAGAACGAGGTGGTTGTACAGAATCAGTGGATGACAAATGCCGAGTTTGCCGACATCGTGGCCATATCGCAGATGACACCAGGGCCGATAGCCATAAACTCGGCCACATATATTGGTTATACGGTGGCAGGCTTTTGGGGCTCTGTGGTAGCAACGGTAGCGGTATGTCTACCTGCACTGACACTGATGATACTCATAACGAGATTCTTTATTCTATTGCGCGACAACAGCTATGTAAAGGGTGTAATAGCAGGTATGCGTCCCGTAGTGGTAGGAATGATTGGTGCGGCAGCACTGCTACTGATGTTCCCCAAGTCGAATGATGGCGCAAGTTTTATCGACGGTTGGAGTTGGGCGTTGTTTATCGCGGCGATGGTAGCGGCATACAAAAAAGCAAATCCGATATTGCTAATTATCCTATCGGCCGTAGCGGGAGTTGCGATATATTATTTACCGAATATAGTGTAACAAAATGGGCTGTCAAACCACTTTAGGTCGGACAGCCCATTAACTTTTTCTTCTTAAGAGAGATTACTCCTCATACAAGAGGTACTTGCGACGCAAGAGTTTGAATTCCTCGACATCTTTCTGCCAACGGGCACGAATCTCATCGGCCGAATGGCCAGCAATAATCATCTCCTTGATATAATCTACGCCTGTCAAGAGCAAGAACATACGAGTAAAGAACTTCTCGGACTTGCCGACTTTGTTGTAAGCGTCGATAACATACTCGAGGTTAAAGCCCTGCTTGATTACCTGCTCGTCGTCAATACCGCGCAAATCGACACCATAGCACTCAACATCCTTGAGCGGTGGATTCTTCGCACCAGCCACACTGCGGGGTGTGAAGGTAAACGAACCATCCTTATAATCGGGGTGACCATAGCACTCGAAAGGGAATGATGTACCACGACCCAGCGAGCAGATAGTACCCTCGAACAGACAAGTAGAGGGATAGAGGTAGATAGAGTGCTGTGTGGGGAGGTTAGGCGACGGAGCGATAGGCAAATCGTAGCGAGTTTGGTGGGTGTAGTTCTTACAAGCGACAACCTCTACATCACACTTCTTGCTCCAACCCTCACCCTGTGCCATCAAAGCAATCTCGCCCATAGTAAGACCGTGAACAACGGGGATAGGCAGAGCACCCACGCCTGACTTATAATTCTCCATATCGAGGATAGGACCATCGACATACATTCCGTTGGGGTTGGGGCGGTCGAGGATGATAACCTTGCGCGAGAAATCGGCAGCGGCATCAATCATCTTGAGCATCGAGATGTAGTAGGTATAGAAGCGAAGACCCACATCCTGCATATCGACAATCAACACATCAAATGCCTCCATCTTCTCGTCAGAGGGGCGACCCGACTTGCCATCATAGAGTGACCAGATGGGGATGCCTGTCTTCTCATCTACCGAACTCTTGACATGCTCACCCGCATCGGCACCACCACGAAAACCATGCTCGGGAGAGAAGATACCGACAACATTGACACTTTTGCCAACAAGCATATCGACCAGATGCTCCTCGCCAGCCATAGCGGTATGATTGGCAAGCACAGCAACGCGTTTATCTTTGAGTTGCGGGAGATACTCACCCGTGCGCTCGGCACCAACAGTGAGCGTCTTATCGGCACAAGCCGTATTGGCAAGAGCCAACAATGAGAAAAGTGTAAGAATAAAATGTTTCATAGGTTAAAAGTTTTCTAAAAATCAATTCCAACTTTGAAGCTCGCGCCACCAAAGTGATAATAGGAGTAACCCAAACCGACATTTAAACCGAGTTTTTTGTAGAGTTTGAATCGGCAACCACCATATGTCGAAACATAAACACCCGAAGGATTCCAAGAATCGCTACCATTGTATACCCTGCCGCCCAAATCGGCCTCAACGAAGGGTGTAATTTTGCGTTAAAGGATATCGCTACGCAGACGCACTACCATTAACACATCGCCAGCGCAAAAGCCGTCGGTCAAAGCGCCTACACCTA
This sequence comes from Alistipes sp., assembly GCA_017555695.1. Taxonomy (GTDB): domain Bacteria; phylum Bacteroidota; class Bacteroidia; order Bacteroidales; family Rikenellaceae; genus Alistipes. Next base: position 17,443 of record JAFZFX010000023.1, on the reverse strand, counting down.
CTCCTGCAAAGAGTTGCGGCACAAACTGATAGCCGTGATAGGTAAACAGAGCCGTATACTCAGACTGACCACCATCGACAGGCATCACAACGCCTACCCAATCAACCAAACCGCGATAGCCTTTATTAATGGTATTCTGAGCATTTACACACTGAGCAGATAGCATTACAAGCAACGCAGCAAACAAATAGACAACTCTTTGTTTCATAGTAAGATTATTTCGTTTGATTACTCACTTGCGCCACCTGTCTGCATCAGGTACTCCTTGATAAAGCCATCCAAGTCGCCATCCATAACCGACTCTACGGCCGAGGTTTGGAAGCCTGTGCGATGATCCTTCACTCGCCTATCATCGAAGACATAGGAGCGAATCTGTGAGCCCCACTCTATGCGTTTCTTGGTGGCTTCGAGAGCTTGCTGTGTAGCCATACGCTTCTCCATCTCGCGCTGATAGAGTTTTGAGCGCAGGATGCGCAGTGCGTTATTGCGGTTGTCGAGCTGTGAGCGCGTCTCCATATTCTCGATAAGGAACTCGATAGGTTCGCCCGTATCGGCATCCTTGCCGTGGTAACGCAAACGGACAGCCGTCTCGACCTTGTTCACATTCTGACCACCCGCACCGCTTGCACGGAAGGTATCCCACTCGCAATCAGAAGGATTGATGACAATCTCGATAGAATCATCCACCGCAGGTGACACAAATACGGATGCAAATGTGGTCTGTCGTTTGTTATTGGCATTGAATGGCGAGAGGCGCACCATACGATGTACGCCATTTTCGCTCTTGAGGTAGCCGTAGGCATAGTCGCCCTCGATTTCGAGGGTACACGATTTAACACCCACTTCGTCGCCCGCCTGATAGTCCATCATACGATACTTATAGCCGTGAGCATCGCACCAGCGGGTGTACATACGCAACAACATTGAGGCCCAATCCAGAGCCTCGGTGCCGCCTGCGCCGGCGTTGATATCCATAATGGCGCCCATCTTATCCTCTTCGCCACGCAACATATTGCGAAGTTCGAGGGCTTCGATGAGTTCGATGGTGTGGGCATAGTGCTCCTCCATCTCGGCCTCGGAGGCGAGTTCTGCCGCCACAAATTCGGGCATAAGCTGCAAATCTTCAACAGCTTTGGCTACAGCATCGTAATCGACAACCCACGATTTGATTGATGCCACCTTACGCAACTGTTTCTGCGCTGCGTCGGCATCCTCCCAAAAAGCTGGGTCGTGAGTCTTCTCCTCCTCGTTCTGGAGGTCTATTCTACGCTGAGCGATGTCAAAGACACCTCCCCAACGAATCCTGTCGTCTTATAGCCTCTTTAATCTGGTCGTCTGATACCATTTTGTTTTTGCTAATTTATTTAAGTTATCTCTCTTCCGAAGGCAAACCTTACGGCCGCCGAAAATTCGGAAGGATTTATTTTTCCTCTTTGTCTTTTTTCTTATTCTTCTCGTTAAGTGCCACCGCTGTACCGATACCAAGACCAATACAAATACCAAGCGAGATATTTCCCATTGCCGCACCTATGGCAAGACCAATAGCAACACCAATGGCTAACCACTTGCCATCAAAATTTTTCTTCACCTCTGCCATAACTTCAGAAATTGAAAAAAGAGGGATTTTCCCGTGGGCAAACCCCTCTCATTATCTTTATCGAAAACTCTCTTATGATTAGGCTATTTTGAGGCTGGTCGAAGAGTTAGGATGCGGAGCATACTCGAAGTATGTGAGCAATCCGAAATCGAGCCAGGCGCAAAAAGAGCCAATCAGAAGAAGTTTTACTCAAGCTCCCAGTCTACACCGTCTTTACGATCCTTAACGCGGATACCGATAGCGGTGAGTTCGTTGCGAATCTTATCTGATGTAGCCCAATCCTTATTAGCCTTGGCGTCCTGGCGCACTGCAAGAATCATATCGACAACTTTGCCAAGCATATCGCTACCGCCAGCGGCACCCTCCTGCTTCTCATTGCGAAGACCGAGGATATCGAATACATAGAGGTTTACGATGCGCTTGAGCTCAGCCAAGTCAGTCTCTGAAATGGTCTGCTGACCCTCGGCAATCTGGTTGATGATGCGTACATAGTCAAACAGTGCAGAGATAACCATCGGCGAGTTCAAATCGTCATCCATAGCCTCGCGACAACGCTTCTCCAATTCGGCAACATTGACAGTCTCTGATGTAGCGGCGGCAGGCTTGATCTTACCCAGAGTCTCGACACCCTTCATCAGACGGTCAAAGCCCTTCTCGGCTGCCTGCAATGCAGCGTTAGAAAAGTCGAGCGTCGAGCGGTAGTGAGCCTGAAGGATAAAGAAGCGGATAGTCATCGGAGAGTAGGCCTGCTCCAACTTGGGGTGCTGACCATTGAAAAGCTGCTCCATAGTGATGAAGTTACCGTATGACTTACCCATCTTCTGACCGTCGATAGTAATCATATTGTTGTGTACCCAATAGCGGGCTGAATCCTTACCCAAAGCGGCTGTAGCCTGTGCAATCTCGCACTCGTGGTGAGGGAACATCAGATCCATACCACCACCGTGGATATCGAACTGCTCACCGAGATACTTGCAGCTCATAGCCGAGCACTCCATATGCCAACCAGGGAAGCCATCGCTCCAGGGTGAGGGCCAACGCATAATATGTTCGGGAGAGGCCTTTTTCCACAAAGCGAAGTCGTAAGAGTGACGCTTGTCGCCCTGACCGTCGAGGTCGCGAGTATTAGCAACGATATCGTCAAGATTACGACCAGAGAGCTTGCCGTAGTGGTAGTCGTTATTATATTTCTCAACATCGAAATATACCGAGCCGTTAGACTCGTAGGCATAGCCAGCGTCGAAGATGCGCTTAACGAAGTCTATCTGCTCGATGATGTGACCCGATGCGTGGGGCTCGATAGAGGGTGTCTGCACATTGAGCTGCTCCATAGCTTTGTGGTAGCGCTCGGTGTAGTAATGAGCAACCTCCATAGGCTCCAACTGCTCGAGGCGAGCCTTCTTGGCAATCTTATCCTCACCCTCGTCGGCATCGTGTTCGAGGTGGCCTACATCGGTAATATTGCGAACATAGCGTACCTTGTAGTCCAAAGCCTTGAGGTAGCGGAACATCAAATCGAATGTGATAGAGGGGCGGGCGTGTCCCAAATGGGGATCACCATAAACGGTAGGACCGCATACATACATACCCACACGACCTTCGTTGAGTGGCTCAAACACCTCCTTGCGGCGAGTGAGCGTATTGTATAAAACAAGTTTTGAATCCATATAATTGCAATTATTTGTACAAAGATAATCTTTTTCTCGCGAAAAATTCAAAATTCAAAATTCAAAATTAGCCTTTTGAAACGCAAAATGCGCGTAAAAAAGGTAAAAAACGCCCATTCCTCGGTAAGGAATAGGCGTTGTAATTAGCAGAATTATGCTTTTAGATATTGCGACTTTAGATAGCAAGGAGCGAATTACTCTGACAACTGAATTTTTAATTCAGAATTGGAACAGTTCACATCGCTGGGGCGCATATGGTGCAGCTCGATAAGTTTAGCGGGGAAGCGACGATGTATCTTATTGCGTTCAACCGTAACATTGCGACAGCCATCGAGGTATAGATTCGAGCGCTGCCAGAGGAAAGGCTCATAGTCGCGGGTAGACTTCAAGCTATTACCCGCAAAATAAAGTCCATTAACTGAACGGGCAAACAGCACGGGAGCATCGAAGCAGCGGAATTCATTATCCTCGATAGTGATATTGCGGTGATAGGCGGGGCTATCCGCTGACGAAGGTCGATAGGAAGGCGATATGGTAATAGGCGCCTCACCCCACTCCCAACGGTCACCCGTTTCGCAACCCGATGTAGAGCAATTATGGAACACATTGTTACGAATGACGAGGTTGGTATGTGCGCCCGACTCATACCAATGGTCGAGATCGCCCTCAATCAAAATAGCAGTACCCGCAGTGTTGAAGTAGTTATTCTCGATAAGCACAGGTTTAGGTGTTGTAACGAGCATACCGCGAGCGCGATTACGCTTCTCAAATCGACAGTTGCGAACCGTGAGCGAGGGTGTCCAGCTCTTGTTTTCGAAGAAGTTACCCTCTTTTGCCGTAGCGGGTACGGCTTGTTCGAATTCAATGAGCCACTCCTGCTCACCTTCAGTGGCGGGAAGTTGCTTTTTACCCTTCACAATGAGTTCCTCGCGGCGGCTAAGGGTGGCGTGGTCCACAGCCCACAAGGTATCACCTGGCTCAATAAACCAAGCACGGATGGCACGCACTGAATTTGGACTTTCGACCTTATTGATGCGAGAATAGACGCCGCGCACATTCATAAAGTCGTCACCCTGACCTGCGTGAGCACATCCATCGATAAGAATTTCGCCACGGCAGCAAGTAAAGTGCGAGGCATCGGCAACGGTACTAAAGACGCGCCCCTTTGAGAGGCGGGGACGAGTGCTTACCCTGCGCAGAGTGATATTCTCGGAGCGGTGGCCATAGATTCCCGTACTCAAAGCGTGATAGAGAGTAATATCCTCTAACTCAACATCTTTACTATCGCCAATTTCAATACCATTCATAATATATGTGCCGTGATAGAGGGTTATGATTTGACCCACCTTGACGGGCACTTCGCGTGGTTTGATTTTGCCATAAAAACGCACCACATCCGACGACAACAACTCAGCGCTTTTATTGAAAATATTGCCCGTATGAGAGTCACGCGTGCGATAGGCAATTTCGCCAGTAGCCTTTTCATGAATATTCATATAACTATCGTGTACGCCATAGCTCCAACCCTCACCCAAAAAGCGGATGCGGTCGTTCTCGATTCGAAAGGGATACTGCTCGGGGTCTATACGCAAATCAACATACTCATCAGTGATAGAAACAAACTCTCCCTGACTGATATATGGGCGATCCCAATCGGTAGAGAAGTTACGCAACATAACATTCTGCGAGCGCTCGACAAATGCAATTCGCATCTTGCCATGGAAGACAAATTCGGAGCCATTGCCCTCGATTGTGATATTACGCACATCACGCAGATGCATAGCCGTAGGAACGCTTTGCAAGCTATCGGGCCAGAAGTCGTAGCGACCCTGCGGAAACTCAATGATGGCATCGCGTCCACCACAAGCCTCTACGGCTCGGGCAAAGGCTGCGCTGGTATCTTCACGGCTGTCGGGCTTGGCGCCCAAATCAGTTACGCTGATGCGTTGTTGAGCCTGCGCTGAGATGGCAAGCGCAACAAACGAGATGATGAGTGTAAATATTCGTTTCATACAACAAAGATATAAAGCGTAACGGAGAATTCAAAATTAAGACCAGTATAAAAACCGTTGAGCCATCTTATTTTTGGCGACACAGATAAATTTTATCATTTATTTATCTTATATTTGCATATATTAACACAAAGAAACAGAAATAATCTAAACACAAAAACAATATGAAACATTTAAGACTTTTCTCGCTTTCAATGGCGATGCTCGTAGGTAGCATACTGCTTGCAGCACAGAGCATTAATGCACAGACTCAACCTCTGAAGTTCAACACCGATGGCAAATTCAAAATCGTACAGTTTACCGACATCCACTGGGTGTATAATAGCGACAATTCAAAACCCGCTCGCGAGCGCATGATTGAGGTTTTGGACGCCGAAAAGCCAGACTTGGTAGTATTGACAGGCGATGTAGTGACATCTAAGCCTGCAGAGAAGGGTCTGAAGGAGGCATTGGCTCCGATTGTTGAGCGCAAGATTCCGTTTGCACTCACATTTGGCAATCACGACGATGAGAACGACCTCTCAAGAAAAGAGCTGTTCGCAATACTGCAGGGAATGGAGGGCAATCTGACAACAACGACAGAGGGAATAACTGGCGTAACAAACTATTTACTTCCCATCAAGGCTTCGGCAGACGACAGAGCAGCAGCCGTGCTTTATGTATTTGACAGTAACTCATACTCTACCATCAAAGGCGTGAAGGGTTACGGCTGGATTGAGCACGATCAGGTTGGCTGGTATAAGAAGAGTAGCGCAGCATTTACCGCAGCAAACGGCGGAACACCCCTACCCGCGTTGGCATTCTTCCACATCCCCATCCCCGAATATCACGAGGCTGTACAGACAGAGAGCAACTTTATGATTGGAACACGCAAGGAGAGAGCTTGCTCTGGCGAGATCAACTCTGGTCTTGGCACAGCAATGCTTGCTGCGGGTGATGTGATGGCTACATTCGTAGGACACGACCATGTGAACGACTACGCAGTGAACTGGAGAGGCATCTTGCTCTGCTACGGTCGTTTGACTGGCGGCAACACAACATACAACGACATCCCGCAGGGTAACGGTGCACGCGTGATTGAACTCACCGAGGGCAAGCGCGAGTTCCAGAGCTGGATAAGACTCAAAGATGGAGTGGTAATAAACCATGTGAACTACCCCGCCGACATAAACAAGAGATAGCAACAACAGAGCCTGCCGAACAGAAGTTTGACAGGCTCTACTTCTTTTAGGGAGTATCTGATCTGTCATCACAGCGCTCCGTTTCTGAAACAAAAAACTCCTGGCCGTTGAAACAAAAGAGCCTAAATATAGGGCCGCAGGAAAAATTTTCGTCGAGAAACAATAATATTACATATTATTTGGCGTTTATTTCGTATCTTTGGCGAGTTTTAACGATTTTAACAAAAAAACAGATATTTAAGAATGAATTTCAAACGCTGGGACAAAATAGCAGGATGGGTGGTTTTTGCGATTGCCGCCATCACATATCTGCTGACAATGGAGCCTTCGTCGAGTCTGTGGGACTGCGCCGAGTTTATAGCAACATCTTATAAGCTGGAGGTGGGTCACCCGCCTGGAGCGCCACTCTTTATGCTATTGGCGCGTATTGCCACAATGTTGGCACCCTCGACACACTATGTTCCGCATATGGTAAATGCAATGAACTGCATCACGAGTGCATTCTGCATCTTGTTCCTATTCTGGACCATTACGCACATTGCACGCCGTATGCTCACTGCATCGGGTAAGGAGTTTACCGATGGCAGCAAACTTATTGCACTTGGAGCGGGAGCTGTAGGAGCGTTGGCATATACATTTACCGACACATTCTGGTTCTCAGCTGTGGAGGGTGAGGTATATGCGCAGTCATCGCTCTTTACGGCAATGGTTGTATGGTTGATGCTCAAGTGGGAGGAGCAGGCCGACGAGCCGCACTCTACACGATGGATTATATTGATTGCCTACCTGATGGGCTTGTCAATCGGTATCCACATCCTGAACTTGCTGACCATCCCCGCGCTGGTATTCATCTACTACTTCCGTAAGTACGAGAATATCACTATCAAAGGTTGCATCTATGCTACTTTGGTAGCGTTGGCTATCTTGGGCTTTATCAACGGCATCATCATTCCCTACACAGTTTACATCGGAGCGATGGTCGATTTATTCTTCGTTAATTCGCTCGGCTTGCCTGTGAATTTGGGTATTACAGTCTTTGCACTCGCGATGTTTGCCGCTCTGTTCTATGGCATATTCCGCACACACAAAGCAGGTAAGAGATTATGGAATCTGGTGTTGGTATCTACAACAATGATTCTTATCGGTTTTTCGTCTTACGCAACCGTAACAATCCGTGCTGCGGCCAACCCGCCAATGAACAGCAACAACCCCAACAACCCGCACGCATTGCTCTCGGTGTTGAATCGTGACCAGTATGGCAACCGTCCGTTGCTCTATGGTCCCTACTACTCATCACCGATTGAGGACTATATCGAGTCTACATCATATCACTACAACCCCGAGACAAAGCAGTACGATAAGGTTACTTCGCTTTCGGGATATAAATATCCGTCGGAGTTCCAGCACTTCTTCCCCCGATTGTGGAATTCACACAAAGGCGAGAAGGAGTACAAGCCTTGGGCCGCATTCCGCACCAAAACCGATGTGTTGCGTGACGAGAATGGCGAGATTGTACGCGACGAACAGGGTCGTGCCGTAACGGGCAAGGTGTTAGACTATGGTCGCACGGTGTATGACAGCGCAACAGGAGAGAGTTTCGTAGAGCCTACATTTGCAGAGAACCTCTACTACTTCTTCACCTATCAGCTGAACTATATGTACTGGCGCTACTTCTTGTGGAATTTCGTAGGTCGTCAGGACGATATCCAGGCTTCGGGCGAGACAATCGTTCATGGCAACTGGCTCTCGGGCATCAAGGCTTTGGATGAGGCTTACCTCGGCCCGCAGGAGAATCTACCGAGCGAGATGGCAAACAACCCTGCACGCAACACATACTTCTTCCTGCCGTTTATTTTGGGATTGATTGGTTTGGTTTACCAGCTCAATCGCGACCAGAAGAACTTTGTGGTGGTGATGTGGTTGTTCGTAATGATGGGTATTGCATTGGTGGTATATTTCAACACTGGCCCATCGGAGCCTCGCGAGCGTGACTATGTATATGCAGGTTCGTTCTATGCATTCTGTATATGGATTGGTTTGGGTGTATTGGCTATTCGTGAGGCTATCACAAAGGTAGCGAAGCGAGATAGTCGCGCCATCGCCATTGCATCTACCGTAGTGTGCTTGAGCGTACCTACAATCTTGGCTGCAGAGAACTGGGACGACCACGACCGCTCGGGCCGTACGATGGCGCGCGACATCGGCTGGAACTACTTGAACTCTTTGCCACAGAATGCCATTGTGATTAACTACGGCGACAACGACACATTCCCGTTGTGGTTCAACCAGGAGGTGGATGGCGTGCGTACCGATGTGAGAATTATGAACTCGAGCTATCTGGGTGGCGAGTGGTACATTGACGAGATGAAGACCCGCGCCAACGAGGCTGCGCCCGTACCTTTCAAGTTGCCCGCAAGCAAGTATTCATTCGTGAATGACTTGCTGCCCATACGCGAAAAGGTAAACCGCACAGTCGATATCAAGGAGATTATGGCCTTTATCGAGAGCGAGCAGCAGGTGACAAAGCTGCAACTTACTGACGGCACAATGCTCGACTATATCCCCACACGCAATATAGCTATCCCCGTAAATCACGAGAACGCTATCAAGTCGGGCATCGTAAGCGAGAAGGATCGCGACAGAATGGTGGATACGGTATATATCAGAATTTCGGAGGGCAAGAGCTCAATCGACAAGAGCGAGATGATGTTGATGGATTTGCTGGCAAACTTCGAGTGGAATCGTCCGATTTGCTTCACACAGGTGTATATCCTGCAGAACTTCGGTTTGCTCGATTACCTGCAGTTTGACGGTTACGCTTATCGCCTTGTACCTATCTACACACCCTACCAGTCATCGTGGGACATTGGCCGCATCGACACCGACCACGCAGCGCCGTTGTTGATGAACACATTTAGATATGGCAACTTGGCTGATCCCGATGTATTGGCAGACCACTTTACACAGTATAACCTGAGTGCATCGAAGGCGCGTGAGGCGTTTGCCCGCGTAGCAAAACAGCTTATCCGCGAGGGTAAGAACGACGAGGCCGAGGCTATGCTCGACCGTGGTTTGGAGGTATTGCCTTCGCCCAAGATTCGCTACAGCGACAACAACACTCTGCCCTTCATCGAGGCATACTACACAATGGGCCAGATGGAAAAGGGAGACGAGTTGTTGGTAGATTACTTCAACATCTTGCGTGAATATATCGAGTACTATCTGCAGTTCGACGGCGTGAAGGCCGACCTGGTATCATCGCAGATTACACAGCGTATGGACAGTCTTTTGGAACTCTACTACATTGCGGCATTTGCCCGTAGAGATAGCATCGTTAAGCAGTTTAACGACTACCTGCGTACATTCGGCTATACAGACGAAGAGTTGATTCAGCCTGGCACAGACCCTTCAACGATGATTGACTCGCAGAATGTGACAGAGATTGGAATTAACTAACACTTATATTACCACACCAAAGAGGCTGCCTGATATTTATATCGGCAGCCTCTTTCTGTTTCTTAAGGGGTGACGCTGGACGCTCTACCCTACTCCTCGATATGACGAATCTTCATACGACTACCGATGGTACCCACATAGCGCATTGCCACACGGGAACTCTGCACCAATAGTTCGGTCTCGCCCGTGATGGTAGAGATAAGCATATTGAAGTAGTAGGTGTCGCTGAGAGTTGCAGCCGAGAAGGTGATAACCCACTGCGATAGGTGTTTCGTGGTGTGGAAATCATTGACCGTATCGGTGTCGAAGTTGAGCATCGACACATACTGCGTAATACCGAACTCAATGGGCAGATGCACCTCCAAATCGACGGGGCTGACAAAGATATAATAGTATTGTGCATATATACTTCGCAGTTCGCCACGAGGAGAGGCCTGCATAGTCGTAGGATAGAAGGCAAACGAGCGGGTCGAAACCAACGAATCGATGGAGAAAGCGAAGGCCTCTGCGCGACAAGCACGGCGTTCGGCACGAGTCGTAGGATCAGTGCAACGCTTCTCTCTGATAAGTGTATCGGCCGTATTGTAATCGGGACCTAACACGGGGACAACCGTGAGTGTAGGCACCGTAGAACGGCTCACAGACACCTGTTCGGAGAGTTGCCCCGACTTACCCTTAGATGACAAAGGCCCACCGCCCGATTGCTCATCGGCGAAGATATTATGGGCCGAGGCTACCACCACAACGAGCATAGTTACGACAAGTGTTGCATAGAGTGCGTAGATATATTTAGTCATAACTCATACGATTTACGGCTAATATACCTTTGAGAGTGTACCCGTATATTGCACGGGGCTATACCACGGATAGGATATGGTGAGCGTAGCTCCGCCATTGCGAGAGTCGATATCGAAAACGAAAGTATATTCGCCCGTAGCATAGAGCGAGCATTTGAATTCGACATTCCAGCCCGTAGCAGTTTGATGTATCTGCACATTGTTGACATTGGGGACTACCGTATTGATAAGGATATAACGATACGGTGGAACATAACCCACATAGTAAGGGATGCAGACATCGACCGAGCCTCGCCACAGCGTAACGGTGTAGGTAGGATTAGAGAGCAAAACCGTACCGCCAGCAGGGAGTTGCTGAACAGTCTGTGGATTGAACTCGAAGTTACGCGACAGCACCAGCGAGTCGATAAAATGCTCATACTCGGCAATACGCTGTTCACGACGCTCGATGCGCTCCTCGTGACTTAAATTGGTGTAATGGTGGTTGGTCTGCGCTGCGACACGCTGGACATTGGGGCCACAATAGGTGCAAAATAGGATGCACGCGAAAATTAAATAGAGTCGTTTCATAGTATAAAATGTTTACACCTGAAACGACTCCAAAATTCTTGCCTAAGGCTATAATTTCAATAAAAACTACTCCAACATATTGAGCAGAAATTCGCCCGTAGCGCTATTCTTGTTATGGGCTATCTCGGCGGGAGTACCCTCAGCTACGACATAACCACCGCCAGCACCACCCTCAGGGCCGATATCGATAATATGGTCGGCAACCTTTATAACATCGAGGTTATGCTCGATAACGATGGCTGTATTGCCTCTATCGACCAACTTATTGATAACGGCGAGCAGCTGGCGTACATCCTCGAAGTGGAGTCCCGTAGTGGGCTCATCAAGGATATAGAGTGTGCGACCCGTGTCACTCTTACACAACTCAGCAGCGAGTTTTATGCGCTGGCTCTCACCTCCCGAAAGTGTAGTACAAGGCTGACCGAGTGTAAGGTAGCCAAGACCGACATCTTGGATGGCCTTTAATTTCTGATATATAGAGGGAATATTGGCGAAGAAATCGACGGCAATATTGACCGTCATATTGAGCACCTCGTTGATGTTCTTACCCTTATATTTCACCTCAAGCGTTTCGCGGTTGTAGCGATTACCGCCACACGACTTACAGCGCACATAGACATCGGGAAGGAAGTTCATCTCGATGGTCTGAACACCCGCACCTCGACACTCCTCACAACGACCGCCCTTGACATTGAACGAGAAACGGCCAGCCTTGAAGCCTCGCACTTGGGCATCGGGCGTAGCTTCAAAGAGCTTTCTGATATCAGAGAAGACATTTGAGTATGTTGCAGGGTTACTGCGCGGAGTACGGCCAATGGGCGACTGATCCACCACTACCAGTTTATCGACATTCTCAAGGCCCTCAATAGTATCGTAGGCCAGCGGTTGGTCGAATGAGCGATAGAGGTGACGGCTGAGGATAGGTCGCAGAGTCTCGTTCACCAAAGTGGATTTACCCGAACCACTGACGCCCGTAACGCAAATGAATTTACCCAACGGGAAACTAACATCAACGCCTTTGAGGTTATTGCCTCGTGCGCCACGAATTGTGATTGACTGACCCGTTCCAGGTCGCAATTCCGAGGGGATTTCTATCTTACGACGGCCACACAGATAGTCAGCCGTGATGGTATCTGATTTCAGAATATCGTCGAGTGTACCCGCAGCCACAATCTGACCGCCACGGCGGCCTGCCTTGGGGCCAACATCGACGATGAAGTCCGCCGAGCGCATCATCTCTTCGTCGTGCTCAACGACAATAACCGAGTTACCCGCATCGCGCAACTCCTGCAAAGTGTGAATCAAGCGGTGGTTATCGCGCTGATGGAGACCGATACTCGGCTCGTCGAGGATATAAAGTACATTGACCAACTTTGAGCCAATCTGTGTAGCAAGGCGTATGCGCTGACTCTCACCACCCGAAAGCGAGCGGGCAGAACGACTGAGCGAGAGATAGCCCAAACCCACATCCAGAAGGAAGCGCAGTCGTTCACGAATCTCCTTGATTATCTCGGCGGCAATCTTACGCTCCTTATCGTTGAGATGCTCCTCGACAGTGGACATCCACACAGCGAAGTCGGCAATAGACATCATCGACACCTCGGCGATGTTCTTACCACCGATGCGAAACTGCAGTGACTCTTTCTTCAGGCGGGTACCACCGCAAACGCTACACGGACGATAGGCCATAAATTGGTCACGCCACTTTTGGCCACGCTTCGACTCTTCGTCTTCGGTAGATTGCACATATTCGGCAATACCCTCCCACGGAATCATACGACGGCCAGAGATTGAAGTAAACTCCGACAAATCGACCGCAAGGGGTTTGGCATCGCCATAGAGTATAGCATTCATACCCTCCTCGGAGATGGTATTAACTGGGTCATCGAGAGTAAAATCATAACGATTACCCAGCATCGTGAGCAGAGTGAAGAGTTTATTGTTCTTATATTTACCGATAGGCTCGATGGCGCCATCACGCAACGAGCGGCTATCGTCGGGAATAATCTTATCTCTATCAAACACAGCCTCGACACCCAAACCACTGCATCGTGGGCAGGCGCCCTGCGGCGAGTTAAACGAGAAGGTATGAGGTGCGGGGTCTTCGAAGGCGACTCCCGTAGAGGGGCACATCAGATGACGCGAGTAGTAGCGCAAGCCGTCAGCATCGTAGTCGTAGATAGCCATTGTGCCTTTACCCTGGCGCATTGACTCCTTGAGCGAGGTCATAACGCGCTCACGCAACGACTCCCCCACTCGCATACGGTCCACGACAAGGTCGATGGTGTGGACCTTATAGCGGTCCAGTTTCATTCCCGCCGTAATCTCACGCACTTCGCCGTCGATGCGGGCGTAGATATAGCCACGCTTGGCAAGCGACTCGAAGAGTTCACGATAGTGACCCTTACGACCCTTGATGATGGGTGCCATAAAGGCCACTTTGCGTCCCTCAAAACCACCGATGATAAGGTCGCAGATATGCTCATCGCTATAGTGTACCATCTCCTCGTTGGTAATAGGCGAATAGGCACGAGCTGCACGGGCATAGAGTAGTCGCAGAAAGTCATTGATTTCGGTGACAGTACCCACAGTCGAGCGAGGATTCTTGTTAGTAGTCTTCTGCTCGATGGCAACAACGGGGCTCAAGCCCGTAATCTTATCGACATCGGGGCGTTCCATACTACCGACAAACTGGCGGGCATAGGTGGATAGCGTCTCCATATATCGGCGCTGACCCTCGGCATAGATGGTATCGAAGGCGAGCGACGACTTACCCGAACCCGACAAACCAGTCACCACAACCAGCGAGTTGCGGGGAAGTTCTACATCGACATTTTTGAGATTGTGGACACGCGCGCCCGTTACTATAATCTTATCCTCTTCAGAAATCTTCTTCATAAAACCAACAAACTAACTAGGCTCAACTAAAGAGATTGAGCAGAGCGTTCAACCAATCGTGCAGCGAAATGATGCCAATCAAATCAGCGAAGCAGACGGCAAGAATGGCCATCGTAAACCAACGCACAAACTTCACGCCCCAAGTCAAAGCAAAATGGGAAGCCAACATAGCGCCCACGATATTACCTAAACCGTGCCACAGGCCATAGGTGTAGTCCACCTGGCCATTAATCATAAAGACAGCCAGCGAAAACGGCGTTGCCAGAAATATAATAAAACCTTTGATGACATTGGCCGTAATAATATCCAGCTTCATCGACCAGATAGTGACCGCCAGAATTACATAGCCCAAACCGATGTAGATGTAACCGCCATAGAAGCCCAACAGCAAGAACCAGATATAGTGGTAGAATTTGGGGTTAAGCGGACGGCCACCGTGAATATTGGGATGATTGTGACTACGGTCAAAAATCATATAGAGCAGCACCACGGTAAGCACCACAGCCATACAGATGGTAAAAATAGTGTCGCTGATACGAGTGGCAACTAACGAGCCCACGATATTACCGACAACGGCAGGCAGAGCCAACTTAACACCGCTCTTTATATCCAACATACGCTTGCGGATAAAGGCCACCGAGGCTGCAAAATTCTGCAGAACAACGGCAATACGGTTCGTTCCGTTAGCAACGCCAATGGGCAGACCGAGCACAGTGAAGAGTGTGACAGTGATAATAGCGCCACCGCCAGCCAATGTGTTAATCACACCGACCAGAACGCCCGACAGCACCAATACCAACTCTACCGCGTATTCGCCCATAGCTAAAAAATTTTCATCAATTCATCCCGACCCTCACAACCGCAAAGTCAGTTGATAAAAATAGAAAAAAAAATGCAGATAAAAAAATTTATCTGCAAAAATCATATTTTACTTTACTCTAGAAGCAAAAATTATCACTTAGTGGCTATAAAATAGAGGTCGAAGCTATCATCCGCAACGGGGCCAATGGCGTAATCATCCATCTTAATAGATGTAGTCAAATCCTGATTATCATCAAGCAGACGACGGCGATTCAGACGATTGAGGATATCATAGGGAATCTGCAACATCCAACGAGGCAGGCGGTGCTGAAAATCGAAGATATCGAATCGTGTGATGCGCTCAACACCACGACGATTGGCCTCGAAATACTCCATCACCTTCTCGTTTCCACTAACGCCCAGACACTCGACCTGAGAGAATGAGCCACCGAGCAACTCACGCAGTTCGTCGGCACGGTACTCTCTGATATGCCACGGATTACGCGTCAGCGACATCGGGGCGTTGGGAGTAGAGACGATGAAGCGACCACCCTTGCGAAGGACGCGGCTCACCTCCTTAACAAACTCCTTATCTTGCTCGATATGTTCAATGACCTGAAATGAAATAACATAGTCAAAACTCTCATCAGCAAAACCGATGGGCGGAACAGACATCTGGCAGAATTTCGCATTTTGCGGCAGAGGCTTATCGAAGTGTGGGGCAGTCTTATCAATCGTAGTATAAGACTGCGCTGACGGCGCAACGACATCAACACCATAGCCCACGCCCGTGCCAATCTCCAGAACATCGCCCGACACTATACCCGCAGCCTTATAGTAGGCGAGGATAGAGCGCTGGAAGACAAAATTATCCGACGCATCGCGGTTAGAGACTCGCTCGGCTGTGTGCAACTTTGCCATAGGATAGATTATTTGAGTTTAATGCTTTGACCCTCGGCTACGATTTTGCCGCTCTTGAGCAGCATACCTACGGCACGCTTGAAGACCTTTTTACTCATCTGCGTCAGGCGGTGTACATCCTCGGGTGAAGAGTCATCACCAACGGGCAGATAACCGCCATTATCCTGCAACAACTGCAACAGAGAGTCTGCCGACACGGCAACACCATCGTAGCCCTCGCGGCGCAGTGTAAGGTCAATACGGTTGTCCTCGGTAATACGGCGCACATAACCCTCAAGGGCATCACCAACCCTAACCGGCTTGAAAATCTGATTCTTATAGAGCATGCCCCAATGGCGAGAATTGATTATGGCGCGATAGCCAATAGGACTCTCCGAGGCAATAAGGATATCCACCTTTTGGCGAGGCTCTACGGTAATCACCTCATTATCGATGTAAGGCTTGAGCTTCATTGTAGCCACACAGCGACCTGTGATGTTATCGACATACATCCACACAACATAGCTGTGGCCAGCCAACACACCACCCTGCTGATTGCGATTGGGCAGAAAGAGATCCTTACCCGCCAAGCCCCAATCGAGGAAGGCGCCATGAATACTTTTATCGACAACCTTCAGCGAAGCCACCTTACCCTCGGTAATGAGCGGAGTCTCGGTAGTTGCGACCAGACGGTCCTCGGAGTCGTGATATACGAACACTTCGATTTCGTCACCCACGGCATTCTCTAACGATACATAGCGGTTGGGCAACAATACCTCCTGACCCTCTTCGTCGGCAAGGTAAACACCATAATCTGATATACGGTTAACTTTAAGAGTTTGAATACGACCTACTTTCATATACTAAAATATTCTATTGCGTGCAAAGGTACAAAAAAAGATTCAAACCACCGATATAATTTGGTATTATGTAGGGTTAGGCGGGAGAATTCAAAATTAAGAATTCAAAATTGGTTTTCAGAATTAATAACAATTCTCCCTCTAAGCTAGAGGGAGTACCCATTAGGGGGAGGGAGTGTGTTAATTTTGGGAGTGTGTCTTTGAATGATATATTCTACCAATTTACAGACTCCTCCGTCACACTTTCAGTGTGCCACCTCCTCTAGCTTAGAGGAGGAATTTTTGTTAACCACTCACGGCTGTGGGACACTTTCCATTAGCCGTAAGAGGATTCTCACTTAATAAATGGCATCTTTTTGATGCCTCTACCTTTTGGCAGGCAAAAGGTAGAGCCAAAACCTGCGCGGTGACAAGTTTTCGGGGCCGTCGCTTGCCGTCGGTAAAACGGACGCCTACGCGCTTTTACTGCGTGAAAAGTTATCCGTTTCTTAACCCTCCGTCTGCGCACCGCCCTTCGTCCGAAAACTTGCCTGCCGCGGTTGGGCTTCGCACCACAGATAAATTCGGAATTGGATTTTAGAATTAATAAAAATTCTCCCTCTATGTTAGAGGGAGTACCCTTTAGGGGGAGGGAGTGTGTCTTGGAATGATATATTCTACCAATTTACAGACTCCTCCGTCACACTTTCAGTGTGCCACCTCCT
>JAFZFX010000003.1 GCA_017555695.1 Alistipes sp. | reverse complement strand
TACGCGCTTTTACTGCGTGAAAAGTTATCCGTTTCTTAACCCTCCGTCTGCGCACCGCCCTTCTTCCCGAAAACTTACCTGCCGCGGTTGGGCTACGCGACACAGATAAATTCAGAATTGGTTTTTGTCATTACGAGAGCCGTTAGGCTCGTGGTAATCTTATTTGGGTAGCAGGAGATTGCCGCGTCGCGTTGCTCCTCGCAATGACATATACTTTAATAAAAATTCTCCCTCTAAGGCAAGAGGGAGTACCCGAAGGGGGAGGGAGTGTGTTAATTTTGGGAGTGTGTTCTTTGAATGATATATTCTACCAATTTACAGACTCCTCCGTCACACTTTCAGTGTGCCACCTCCTCTAACTTAGAGGAGGAATTTTATTAAATAGCTTGTCATTACGAAGGAGCGGAGCGACTGTGGTAATCTCCTACCTTCAGGGGGAGGAGTGTGTCAAAATTGAAAATTATTTGTCGTGGTGATGAGCTTTTTCGCGGCTTTTTTCGTATCTTCGCTAACAAATAAACATACAACCAAAAGACTATGAAACGATTTTTTGCAATGATGGTTGCCGTGGCAGCTCTCGCCGCGAGCCTCACCGCATCGGCACAGACCCCGATGATGCATATCTACCCCAAGACTATCAAGTCGGGCCCGTTCAACACTGGCCACATTCAGGGTATCGCCGTGGATACTGAGAAGGGCTATGTCTACTACTCATACACCACCATACTCATCAAAACCGACCTGCAGGGCAACATCATCGGCTCGGTGACGGGTTTGCTGGGTCACCTGGGTGACCTTGACTTCAACGCCAAGGATGGCCGCGTGTATGGTTCGTTGGAGTATAAGAACGACGCCATCGGCCGAGGTATCGTAGGCGGAAAGATGGAGTTGCAGAACGCCTTTTACATCGCCATCTTCGATGTGGATCGCATCACACGCCAGGGTATGAGCGCCGAGCGCGACGGCATTATGACAACCGTATTCCTGCCCACCGTGCTGAATGACTACTTGGCAACCGTCGAGTGCGAGAACGGCAAGTGGGAGCATCGTCTGGGCTGTAGCGGTATAGATGGTGTGGCCTTCGGTCCTAAGTTCGGCAAGGAGGGCGGCAAGCAGATGCTGACCGTAGCCTACGGCGTATATGGCGACCGCAAGCGCACCGACAACGACTATCAGGTGCTGCTGCAGTACGATGTGACGAAGTGGAAGAAGTACGAGCGCACGCTCTCGCAGCACAATATGCACAGCGAGGGTCCTGCCAAACCCAATGCACAATATTTTGCCTACACGGGCAACACGACATACGGCGTGCAGAATCTGGAGTACGACGACGACTTGAAGGTGTGGTGGATGGCCGTATATAACGGCAACAAGCCCGAATTCCCCAACTACTCACTCTATGCCGTTGATGGCACCGCAAAGCCCACAAAGCAGCCGCTCAAGGGCGTGCCATACATCAAAGAGGGCAATGTTGTCGAGTTGTGGCCCTATGGTCTTGAGCACGAGGCTACGGGCATCCGTGGCTGGATGTTCGGCGTAGGTTCGACAGGCATAGCATACTTGGGCAACGGACTCTACTACTTCTCGCACAACCACAAGACTCAAGATGGTCTTCAGGGTAGCAACATCCGCCTCCACTACTTTGGTGGCAAGGATGCGACACAGCCTTTTCAGCAACTAAAATAGCATAGAGAGTGGATCAGAAGGCAGCCATAGCCGAGGTAGATTGGTACTGCAATCTTGTCTCTCGACGCATCGAGCGTTGGGGCTCTGACCTCTCACCCAAGGGGAGGGCGTTGCTGCGCGACAATCTGACCGAGGTGGCCGAGAACAAATCCTCGCTCAAGTGCATATCCTTCAGAGAGGGCTACTACACGGGCCAAGTAGATGAGGAGGGACTGCCGCAGGGGTGTGGCATCTACACCCGCACCACCAACAGACGCGACAGATGGACAATGCTGGCGGGGCGTTGGGTCGAGGGGCGACCAAAGGGGATACATACCCTCTATGAGTCGGACTGTCCCGAACAACACCACTACCTGGCGGCTATACACTTCACGGGCAACCGCCGCAAGGAGCGCGGAATGATAGGCCTCTCGCTCTCGGAGGCGGGGCTTAACACCGAGCAGAGGAAGTACCGCCAATATGAGTACTTCTCACCGACAACACTCGCCGTAGGCTCGGCAATGATATTTGTCTTTCTGCTGGCCATCACGCGCAACTCGAAGATCAGCCTGCTGGGCGTGATAGTGGTGGCGGTGCTATATCTGATAAGTTACATCCGCGGACGACAATAGGTCGCCAAATGAAAATAAGATGGGGTTGTCCTACCAAAAGTTGGACAACCCCATCTGTTCTATCTATGCCTGTGGCGCACTACTCATCAGCAAGTGGTGCCTCCTCGCCTAACACAAAGTTAAGGAGTGCGTCGGCGCACTTTGCAGGCTCCTCGATGAAGCCCATATGGCCTGACTCCTCGAGCCATACCACCTCGGCCTGCGGATTGCGGGCAATGAACTCCTCGGCAGCCTCGACGGGGATGTAGCTATCCTTCTTACCCAAGATGAAGAGCTGTCTTACGCTACTCTGGCGCAACATCTCGTTCTGATCCTTACGCTCAATCATACCACCCAGCAGAGCCACGATGCCCTCATCCTCGGTGATGTGTACCTGCTCGACCAAGTCTTCGATGTATGACTTCAGGCGGCGACGGTTCTGCTCGGCAAAGCCCGCTTCGGGGGCTACACGAGCCAGCACATCCTTCTTGCCTGCACGCACCAGCGCAATCTCGCGGCGGCGATTCTCACGCTTGACATCGTTGTCGGGGTTGGGTGACGAACTGAGCAGCACCACACCATCCAATCGCTCGGGGTATGCCGCGCAGAAGGCCAGGCTGACATAACCACCCATCGAGTGACCCACAATCGTCACGCGCTCGATGCCGAGTGCATCCAACATATCGCGCAACACCTCGGCCACCATCTCCATAGTATGCACCTCGCCCTTAATCTCCGAGATGCCGTGACCAGGGATATCCACCGTGATGACACGCACCTTGGGGGTGAGCAGTGGCAGGAAGTCCTCCCACACATACATAGACTCAAGATAACCGTGCAACAGCACTACACACTTCTCGCCTACGCCCGAATCAGATATATGCAAGGCCGTAGAGCCAGCCATCAAAAAACGCTCCTTCATAGCAAAAATGTTTCTTACGGCGATGCGCCACACGCGACACATACGCCCTGATTTGTGGTGTAAATGTACGCAAAAATTTACGAAATGTTTTGTTTGTGGAGTGAAATATTCGTATTTTTGAGACATATTTGGCCCAACGGCAACCATCGAGCCAGGCTCGGCAGGAGTGTGGTACACTGCTTGCAGAGAGTCGGGGCCGAAGAATCAGAGGACTGCAGGACAGACAGAGAATGAGAGAGGCAAGAAGAGCATACTATATCGTTGTAGCAATGGCGTTGGGCATCCTATGCTCGGCGTGCGGCGTCACGCGCAAACTGCCTCAGAACGAGTATCTGCTGCAGAGGGTGAAAATCGAGAGCGACAAGCAGGCCCCCAAGGAGGAGCGCATCACCGCCACCACACTCGAAGAGTATGTGCGCCAGACTCCCAACAAACGCTTCCTCGGCACCAACTTCTATGTATGGTCGTACAATCTGGCCAACCCCGCAAAGGATAACTGGTGGAACAACCTCAAGCGCAAGATTGGCGAGGAGCCCGTACTGCTGAACGATGCCCTCACCGAGAAGAGCGCACAGAATCTGAAGACATATATGGACTCGAGGGGTTACTACTCCTCGACGGTAGAGTACTCGGTGGACACCACACGCCGCCGCAAGCGCGCCTATGTGACCTATCGCACCACACAGAATGAGCCCTACCGCATAAAGTCCATCGCCTACGACTTCCGCGACACACAGCTCGCGCCCGTCATCGAGGCCGACTCGGCTGCATCGCTATTGAAGGTGGGCGGCATATTCGACATCACAGCACTGGACAAGGAGCGCCAGCGCATAGCATCATACCTGAACAATCGTGGCTACTACAACTTCTCGATAAACAACATCGAGTACCGCGTAGATACCCTCGGCGGCAACCGCGAGGCGAGTATCCGCGTAATCGTCAAACGCAATATCACGGGTTATGACGAGCGTGGCCGCGCCATAATGGACAACAACCGCGTGTTCCGCATCACCGAGATAGAGGTAATGCCCGAATATGACCCCTCGGCCGAGCGCGAGAGTATGCGCCGCAAGATGGTCGATACGACATACTATCAGGGGCTGAACATCATCACCGAGGGTCGCCCCAATGTGCGCCCTGCGGTGTTGCGTAGCACCATTCCGCTGACACCCAACACGCTCTACAACGCATCGCAGTTGGAGCGTACCTATAGCGAGATTATGTCGCTCGGCTACTTCAAGAGCGCGCGTATCACATTCGAGGAGTTGCCCCGAGGCGTTACCGACTCCTTGACGGTGAACTATGCGGGTGAGGGTCGCACGGCCTATTCGCCCCGCCGCTTCGACGAGATTAAGGAGGGATATATGCGTTGTCAGATACTCTGCTCGCCTACGCTCAAGCAGGGATTCAATGTCGAGCTGGAGGGTAGCACCACATCGAGCTTCTACGGCGCATCGGCTACGGTGGGCTACCAGAACCGCAACCTCTTCCGTGGTGCCGAGACATTCAACGCCTCGGTGACATTCGGATATGAGTATATGAAGGCTCCCAACACATCGAAGCGCAACGCCAACGAGCTGGGCGCTGCGGTGGGTCTGGAGTTCCCGCGATTCATCCTGCCCTTCAGAGTATCGACACGCAAGATTAATATGCCCCGCACCAGAGTGGATGTGTCGTTCAACTACCAGGACCGCCCCTACTACAGGCGCGACCTTTCGCGTGCCACCTGGACCTACTCGTGGCGTAGCCTGAATGGTCGCTACTCGTATCAGGTGCGCCCGATTGACATCAACTGGATTAATGTGGGCTATATGGACAACGACTTCTTCAACTCGCTCAAGAACGAGTATCTGCGCCAGAGTTACCGCTCGCAGGCTATCGTGGGCTTGTCGGGGTCGTACACCTACAACAACCAGAACAAGAACATCGGTGGCAACGCCACGCTGTTGCGTATAAACTTCGAGTCGGCAGGTAACCTGCTCAACCTTGTAGGCGCCGCCCTGGCGAACAAGACCAGCGAAGGCTACTACAACCTCCTTGGCGTGAGATATTCGCAGTATGTGCGTGGCGATGTGAGCCTGAGCCGCAAGATTGTGCTGGGCGAGAAGAGTGCCGTGGCAGGCCGCATCTTTGCGGGTTGCGGTGTGCCCTACAACAACTCGAGCGCACTGCCCTTCGACAGATTGTTCTATGTGGGTGGTAGCAACAGTATGCGTGGCTGGTCGCCCCGTACGCTCGGCCCTGGTAACACCCCCGCCGAGGATACACCCTACCCCGTACAGATGGGCGATATGCGACTGGAGGGTAATGTCGAGTTCCGCTTCCCCGTGTGGGGTATGTTCCACGGCGCCACATTCGTGGATGTGGGTAATGTGTGGTATCTCGGCCGTGACAAGTCGCAGGTACCCGCCGACGGCGTCTTCCATTTCGACAAATTCTACAAGCAGCTGGGCTTCAACAGCGGCCTCGGCTTGCGCATCGATATCACATTCGTGATTCTCCGCCTCGACTGGGGTATTCAGTTGCACAACCCCAACCGCCCCGAGGGTCAGCGCTGGATTCACGACTTCCGCTGGAAGAACACCGCACTCAACTTCGGTGTGGGTTACCCATTCTAACAAGGCTTGAGGGTAACGGCGTAGGCTACATTGGTCTGCGCAACTTCGGCTGTACGCCCCATTCTAACAAGGCATTGGCGACAATACTCGGTCAAGAAAAATCATCTGGATATAGGCACAAAAAAAAGTGGTGATAATGTCTGGCAACATTTCACCACCGTGTTAGGTTAGTTAGGTTAATGAGAACTGTGGGATGTCCCACATTGTTATTACAAAGATAACACTATTTTCTGTATTTGCAAAAATTACCGGCTTATTTTACTCTTTTTTAGACATTTTGGCCTCTGCAATTATTAAAAATATTCAAAAACCCCACCGCTTATAGAGCCACACTTTCCATCTGCATCGCGCCCGAAATGGCCTTAGAATGCGCTACGAGCGGGGTTACCATATCATCTTCACCCGTCTGGCAGTGGTTGGCGCGGTAGAGGGCGGGAGTCTGCCCATACTCTTTTTTGAAAAGTTTTATAAAATGCGAGGTGTTGGGGAAGGCGCACTCGTTGCCAATCTCGGAGATGGACTTGGTGGTGGATATCAGCAGTAGCCGCGACTGCATCAGGCGCTGATGGATGAACCAACGGTGCGGTGGGTGGAAGAAGTGGCGCTTGAACTCCTTTTTGAACGATGTGAGCGAGCGGTTGCATTTCGAGGCGAGCTCCTCGATTGAGACATCGCTGAAGATATTGGAGAAGATGACCTGCTCAAAGTTGTCGTGCGCCGAATCGACATTGCTCAGAACCTTGCTCTTCAGACAGCCGTCGGCCTGCGAGATGACCAGATATACCAGCTCGGTCATCTTGATGTTTTCGGCCGTTTCGTCGTGAATAAAGTTATCCTCCTGAAGGTAGCTCGCCGTGTGGCCGAAGAAGCTCTTAAACGAGGCGGGAGCGGCCGTAGAGGTATGGTTTAGACGGCTGCAGCTCTCGCATCGGTGGCTGTTGGTGACATTCATCGCATAGGTCATATTCAGATGCAGCAGGATGCGTTGCAACAGCGCAGGTGAATAGTAAACCACAATCTGCTCGAAAGGCTTGCTCTCGTCGGGAATATCCTCGATGTAGTGGTTGCCGACACCCAAGTAGAAGACCTCACCCCGCGAGATAGTGTAATGGGTATCGCCATAGTAGATATTCCTCTTTCCGCGCACAACATAACCGATGGCACAACGCGAGAGATTGAGGAGATAAATTCCGCCACAATTGGCCTCTACATATTTGACGATTGTGGGCTGCGATTCAAGTTCTGTTGATGTCATTTAATGGTGTTTTTAAGTTGTTAATAATACTATATCTATCTCAAAAGTAGATATAATCTATCTGATTTACAACTATTTTCAGCGCAATTACAATATTTTATTGTAATAATATATCATTAGAACTTTATGGCGTATTGCTTCAACCCTTTTAGAACATTTTTTTTCTATCTAACGACTTCGGTTTGGGGCGATGGGCGGAAGGTATTTAAGAAGAGTATACGGGTAATTTAGGAGTTATTTAAGAGATTACCGCGTCGGGCTAAAGCTCTCCTCGTCGTAATGACATTTTTATTAACTCAAAACCGAAAATTTTGAATCTTGAATTACGCCCTCCCCCCCCCTAAAGAATCGGGCACAAAAAAAAGCGTCCCCAAACGGGAACGCTTTTTATCAGAGTAGATGGTGATTAGTTGTTAGACGCCTGCTTCTCAACTGCTGCATAAGAGATCTTAAGAGCATTTGCGCGGCGCAACTCCTGCTTAACATCGGTAATGATACCCATCTTAGTGAACTGGTCTGCCTTGATAGATGTTGTCATCTGTGCACGGTCAGCCTCGTTCAACTGGTCACGCTCAGCGGCGATGAAATCACCGATATCCTTAGCTGTGCGGAACGAATCGTTCAACTGAATCTGAGTAGCGGTACCGAACTTAGCCTGCATATGAGGTACAGGCTCACCAATGTTAATATAACTTACCAAATTCTTCTTCTCAAGCTTCTGTACCTCAGTAGCCTCGGGCAAACGGTAACGCACGAGCAACTCCTGGTCACGCATAGTGGTAGATACCATAAAGAAGAAGAGAAGCATAAAGATAACGTCAGGGAGTGACGCTGTCGAGATTGCGGGCACTTCTTTCTTGCCCTTCTTTTTCATTACTGCCATAATCCTACTTCTTTGTTGCGCCCTTACGCGGCTCAGCCTCTGAAATCTTCATAGGCACCGCCTTAGCTACTGCATTACGCTGGTCCTCGGTCAACTCCGCGAACTTAGCTTGGAACTTTTTCACTGCTACCTCGTCACGAATCTCATTGAACGCTGCAGTCAATTCGTTCTGCACGCTAATGTAGATATCGTAGTTTGTATCACGAGTAGTCTGCAAAGATATAATACCCTTGCTCTCAGGATAAATCCACTTTGAACCATCGGGCAAGTCGATCTCCTTATCCTCCTTCTCGGGAAGGTTCTCGTCATCAGCCTCGTTCAAAACGAACTCCTTAGCCTTATCCTTCAAGCCACGAACATCCATCATCTCGTCACCGACCATCAACTGGCCCTGACCATTGACGAACACGAGCAAGATATTACGCTCCTTCTGCTTCTGATCCTCAACCTTAACATCTTCAGGCGGGATAGGGGGAAGCACACGCGTAAGACCCTTATCGGTGCTCATCGTAGTTGCGACGAGGAAGAATATAAGCAACATAAATGAGATATCGGCCTGCGAACTGGCATTAATCTCAGGTACTTTTCTTTTATCTCCTCCTGCCATAAAAGTCTCCTTTCATTATTTGAGTGCGTCGCTAACAGCAGAGTAAATTGCTGCTACGATTGCACCAGCCATTGCAACGTAAGTTACCATAATACTGGCATCAGTAATAACTGTGTCAAAACGAGGGAAGAAACCCTTGTTCTGAAGGTCAACGATCTCAAATGAGTGACCCTGTGCCAAAACATAAGATACCACAACGATTGCTACGATAGCAACCACTGAGAAAATGGCACCTTTCAAACCCTCTGGCTTCTTCAGCATATCCATACATGCACCCAAAACAGCAACAAGAATAGCAGCGATAAGCAATGCATAACCCCAATAGAGGTTAGCGCCAATCGCAGTAGCATTAGCTGTAGTAGGGTCAGATGGAGTAGTGGCAATAGCCCACGCTACCAACGCTACAGAAATAGCCAAGAGTGCGACTACAAAATATTTAAATATTTTCTCCATTATAATTCTATCTTTTGTAGATTAGAGAATCAATTATTTCTTGCTGTAAGCAGTCAAGATGTCAACCAAAGTGATTGAAGCATCCTCCATTGTGTTAACCAAAGAGTCAATCTTAGATACGATATAGTTGTAGAACAACTGAAGAATAACCGCAGCGATAAGACCCATCAAAGTAGTCAACAAGGCAACCTTAATACCACCAGCAACGGCAGTAGGAGAAATATCACCCATAGCCTGAATCTGGTCAAATGCCTGAATCATACCTACTACGGTACCCATAAATCCCAACATAGGAGAAAGACCGATGAACAAACCAATCCAAGAAAGACCTGACTCCATCTGACCTGTCTGAACTGAACCGTAAGAAACAACCGCCTTCTCAACAGCGTCCAAGCCCTGATCGTAACGATCCAAACCCTGATAGTAGATTGAAGCAACGGGACCCTTAGTGTTACGGCAAACCTCCTTGGCAGCCTCTACACCCTGACCATTCAAAGTCTCAGAGAACTTCTCGATGAACTTCTTAGTGTTGATGTTTGAGAATGAGAGGTACAACATACGCTCGATAGCGATAGCCAAACCGATTACCAAACATACCAACACGGGCAACATCCAAGCCCAACCACCCTCGAGGAACTTCTGCATCAAAACCTGGTGCATAGTATCACCTGCGAGCTCAGTCTCTGCTGCAACAGCAGCATCCTGTGCGAAAGCGCTAACAGAGCCAAGTACGGCTACTGCCAAGAACATAAAATTTTTTTTCATAGTGTTTTTAATAATTTAATTAGTGTTTTGTACTTGTTTTTTTAGTTTTATGTTGTTTAATATTTTTCAACCAAAATTTTTCTCAAAAATATCTTGCTCAAACCATATTCCGTGCGACTTTCGACACCAAACCGAGCACTACGCACCCAAAACCGAGCGGACAGAGCCCAATATCAAAAATCTCACACAACTCATTATGCGTCAGCGCATTGCGCCAAAAAATCGTTACGATTCAAGTTTGCAACCACTCTTTTCGCATACTTTACGGAGCGAAATATAGACATTTTTTTTTAATTACGCAATATTGCTACAAAGTAAATTCTCCACGAAGAGGTTTTCTCAACAGCTCCAAACTCTCTGTTAGTGGCAGATTTTTGCCCAAAACATACATCAATTTCGTGATTGCGGCCTCGGTGGTCATATCGTAGGCCGACACCACGCCGACCGACAGCAGGCGCTGACCCGTTTCGTAGAGCTGCATCTCGACCGTACCATTATCGCACTGCGTAACATTCAGCACAATCACGCCACGCTCGACCGTCTCCTTCATCAGGCGCAGGAACCACTCGGCCGTGGGGGCATTGCCCGCGCCGTAGGTCTCGAGCACCACACCACGCAGACCCTCAACCGAGAGGATGGCGCGCAGCGTATATTCGCCGATGCCAGGGAACATCTTAATAATAGCCACACCCTCGCTCATCATCGTAGCCACCTCCAGCGGCTCGGTGGGGCTATCGGCGAAGCAGTTGGCCTGGCGGATGGCGGCACCATTATAAGCAATCTTGACACCCACCTCGGCAAGTGGCGGGTAGTTAGGCGTGCTGAAAGCATCGAGCTCCTCGGCGCTACACTTATGCGTACGATTACCTCGGCACAAGCGGCTATGGAACAGCAGCGACACCTCGGGCACGATGGGGCGACCATCAATCTTGGCACCCGCAATTTCGATAGCCGTAATCAGGTTCTCGCGGCCGTCGGTACGCAGCACACCAATAGGAATCTGGCTACCCGTAAAGACCACAGGCTTAGCGAGATTCTCCAACATAAAACTCAACGCCGACGCCGTGTACGACATAGTATCAGTGCCGTGCAGGATAACAAAACCGTCGTATCGCTCGTAGTTATCGCGGATGACCTCAGCGATGGCGCACCAATCCGACGGCAGCACATTCGACGAGTCGATAAGTTTAGGCATCGTATGCACATCGATATCCACCTTCAGGCGGCGCACCGCAGGGAACTCTTCATAAATACCACTAAAATCAAACGGCACCAGCGCACCCGTCGTCTCGTCGCGCTTCATACCAATCGTTCCACCCGTATAAATAATCAATATCTTCGAGCGCTCTCCGCCCGCACTATGAACCGTATGTACCATCTTATTAACTCAGTTACTCCTTTTTCTAATCAATGTTCGTAAGGTCAATGTAGGTTATCTTGCTTCAGAACCACTTGCGCGTACTACAAGGTTATAGGTTTACCTGACCATTTTATATTCTGCTAATGTAAACTTTTCTCGCATTGGGAGCGGTTGCGCGCACTACAAAGTTTGCGAGATACCTGACCCAACCTCTTATCTATTATCTTGATAAAAAACCTTAATGAAAAAACATTCGTTCGGCGTTGGCGGTTGTGATGCGAGCAACCTCGTCGGGTGTAACACCCTTAATCTCAGCCACCTTCTCGCACACAAACCTCACATAGGCCGACTCGTTGCGCTTGCCTCGGTGTGGCACGGGCGTGAGATAGGGACAGTCGGTCTCCAACACTATATCCTCCAGCGCCATAGCCTCGACAGCCTGCGCCACGACACTCTTCTTGAATGTCACCACACCACCAATACCAAACAGCCAATCGCCACTTGCTCGCATACGCTCATACACCGACGCATCCTCCGAGTAGGCGTGCAACACACCCCTCAGGCGACCTCCGCACTCACGGGCACGCTGACCCTCAACCTCCAGAATATCACACATATCCTCCCACGCCGCGCGTGTATGCACCACCACGGGCAGGTCGAGCCTAACGGCCAGACGACACTGCTCGATGAAGGCCTCACGCTGCTCGGCCACGAAGTCGCGACTCCAATAGTAGTCCAGGCCTATCTCGCCCACGGCACAAAAGCGTATCCCCTCGGGCGGAGAGTCGAAGTAACGCTCCACCGCCTTCAGATGCTCACGCCACTGCGGGTTGTCGTTCACCGATGTCGGATGCAGACCCATCATCGGGTAGCAGAGATCGGCCTCCTCGCGAGCCAGAGCGAACATACGCTCGTAGCTCTCATCGTCAATGGCGGGCAGCAACAACCGCCCCACCCCGCACTCGCGGGCACGAGCCAAGGCCTCGGCGCGGTCGGCGTCGAACTCCTCGGCGTAGATGTGTGAGTGTGTATCTATTAAATTCATATTCTTCTGTTATTCAAGCCTATAAAGCTTTCTCGTAACGCTTACCTGGCAGCGTTCGCACCGCACCCGAGAGCTCGAGATTCATCAGCATAAGCGTCAGCTCACCCGCCGACAAACCACTGCGCTCGGCCAACTCGTCAATGCCCAACGGCTCGCTGTCGAAGAGCTCGACAAAGGCCTGCTCGGCATCGGTCAATGGCAACGCTGCGGGCGCCACAGAGGGCTCCTGCTCAAGCCCCAACTCCCACTGCAATTCGCGCACGATATCCTCGCCCGACAGCACCATCTGCGCCTTGCGATTGCGGATAAGCATATTGCAACCTCGTGAGTTGCCGTCACTTACACGCCCAGGCACGGCCATCACCTGACGGTTGTAGCCATCGGCAAAGGCTGCCGTCGAGAGCGACCCTCCCGACTCGGCCGACTCAACGACCACAACGCCTGCGCTCAGGGCGGCGATGATACGGTTGCGGGGGATGAAGTAGCGGCCATTCTGCTTGGTCTGCGAGTTTAGCTCCGTCACCAGCGCACCGCCACGAGAGACCATCTCGGCCGCAAGTCGCTCGTTGGCCACGGGCGCTACCGAAGGTAAAACATTGGCCAGAACACCCACCGTAGTGGCTCCTGCCATAAGTGCCGCACGATGGCTTGCGCCATCAATGCCATAGGCCAGACCGCTGACAATCGACACCTCGGGCACCAACTCCTTGAGCGACGAGATGAACTCCTCGCACATACGCTGACCGTAGGACGACATCTTGCGCGTGCCGACAAAGGCCACCGACGGACGGCTCAACGCCTCCACCGAACCACATACATATATCACTGTGGGATAGTCATCAATCTCGCGCAGCAGCGACGGAAAGGCCTTATCGTCAGAGCTTACGGGCGTGATGCCGTTGCGTGAGCAGTAGGCTATTTCGCGCTCGGCCTCGCTGAAACCTCGGCGCTGAACAATGGCGCGGGCAATATCTTGTCGCAGGTCGGCACGCTCGATAATCTCCTGCTCCGACGCAGCATAAACCGCCTCGGCCGAGCCGAAGCACTCCAACAGATGGACTGCCCCACGCGCACCCAATCCGGGCACAAAACTCAACGCGATACTCTCCAGCAACATTTTTCTCGGTTTTTGCTCCCGTGAGCGACCAAAAGGCAAAGATTTTGCACATTTTTACACTTCTGCGGGATGTAAAGTTAGTAATTTTTGCGAAAACGCACGAAACTTGCCCTTATTTTTTGGAGGTTTAATATTTTTTTGTACATTTGCACTCCGAATGGGGGTTTATCCCACAGATGATGGTCCGATGGATGAGTGGCTTAGTCACCGGTCTGCAAAACCGTCTACAGCGGTTCGAATCCGCTTCGGACCTCCGAAACAGCGTTAGAGATTACTCTGACGCTGTTTTTTTTGTTTTGGGGGTGTGGGTATGTGGAAAAGCCGGCCCGCTAATCCCGCTTAACAAATAAAGCCCCAGGGCTGCAATCAGTTACCCACTTAACAAAAAAGTCTGCAGAACTTGTGTTCAGCAGACTATTTTATTTTATATTCTACCCGGAAGGGGGTTACTCGTTGCTACCCTTGTCGGCTTTCAGAGCCAGACGGCGCACGATGATAACGAAACCGCCCGTAAGAATCAGGTTAGCCAGGATTGTCAGCAACGAGATAGCCAACAGCGGGCCACCCAAGCCGTAGCCAATCGACACGAAGATGATACCAGCACCCACCTCACCACGGGTGAACATACCGATGCTCAAGGCAAGGCGCTCGGTGAGCGAGTGGTCACGATAGAAGAGCATAGGCACCATCTTACCCACATTCGAGAGCAGCGTAACGATTGCCACATGCATAGCAATCTCGCCCCACGACATCGAGCCCACCTGACCAATGACGCAGTCGCCAGCCGTAGCCGCGAAGTCCACGCCAATGAAAAGCGGTGCGCTGAAGCCCACCAGGAACATAAACAGATATGAGATAATCGAAGTGACTGTCTCGTCGGTCTTCGACTGTATATGCTTGGTTTTCATTATCATACCGAGAATAAATGCGGGCAGCAGCACCTCGATATGGATGGCTCCGTCGGGGCCAAAGATATTCTTCGTGATGGCGTAGATACCCTGGAAGGCGAAGACCAAAATGGTGGCATAGCCCAGGATTGACGACCACGACTGGTGGAAATGGTAGCGATTGAGTCGTGTCCAGCCGAAGTAGAGGCAGAGGAAGACGATGACGATAACCACGCCCAGCTGCCACTTCATACCAATCATAAATATCTGCAGAGGAATCATCAACAAGATGGTATCCAGGTCGTCGAAGATGGCCAGCACGCGCGTCTTCTGATAGACCCACGACTGCTTAAGACCCGCACCCGCCAGCATAGTAAAGAGGATACCCGCCGATGTAGGGGCCGCAAAACGGCTCAAGAGCAGGGTCTCCTTCCACGCGTCCCAGTCGCTAAGGTAGTTCGACGGCAGCAGGATCATATAGTAGAAGCAGATGAGCAACCACGGCGCCGCAGCCGTAGCCATAGCGATGAAATAATCGGCTGTATATGAGCGCCAACGGCTCTTGTCAAGCTCGAATTCGCGTCCCACATTAATCATAATGAAGGCCAGACAGACATACAACGACGAGTCGAAGACGGGCTTAATCTTTGCAAAAGTGAGTTCACCTAACACCGTAGGCAGGGTCTGCGAGCAGATGAGACCCAAAACAAGAAAAATGGAGAAAAGGGCTATTTTCTTCATTGATAGTCGATTATAAGGTTTTCAATAAATCTCCGCAAAGATACAATATTACTCCGAATAAGTCAAATTTTTATTAAGAGAGTATTTTTATTAAGTGAGAATCCTCATCTTGCTAATGGATAGTGTCCCACAGCCGTAAGAGTATTCTCATTTAATAGATGGCATCTTTTTGATGCCGCCACCTTTTGGCCCACAAAAGGTGGCGCCAAAATGGGCGCGGTGACAAGTTTTCGGGGTCGGCGCTTGCCGTCGGTAAAACGGACGCCTATGCGCTTTTACTGCGTGAAAAGTTATCCGTTTCTTAACCCTCCGTCTGCGCACCGCCCTTTGTCCGAAAACTCGCCTGCCGCGGATGGGCTTCGCACCACTAAATTTGTCATTACGAGGAGGGCAAAGCCCAACGCGGTAATCTCATTTGGGTAGGAAGGAGATTGCCACGAGCCTAACGGCTCTCGCAATGACAGATACGACAACTATTCTCCCACTCACGGCAGTTGGACACTATCCATTAGCATTTTGAATTTCCTCACTTAATACAAATTCCTTCTCTTGGGGTAAGAGAAGGAATCTTATTATCAAATTGTTGCGCTGACGATTAGAACAACATTATAGTCATACCCACCTGGATGACATGTGCGAACTGCTTGTAATCGACCATCGACGAGGGCAGGTCATAACCACCCGAATGCTCGACAACGGGACGACGCAGGTTGAGCTGATAACCCAAACGGAAGTCCAGCTTCGCAGTGTTGGCAACCAGCACACGCATACCGCCACCCACACCCGTCATAGCGCCAATAGGCTTGGTCGTAGAGGGCTTGAAGTAGAACTGCGGACCCAAATGCAGATAGTTGAAGAAGCGGTAACGACGCTGCACAGTAGCAGGGCCGTAGAAGTAGTTGAATGTACCATACAGCGGCATAGCGATGCCATTGTCCTGGAACAGAGCTCCTGTCTCAACACCCGCAACAATATTCTCGGTAGCCTTATAACCTACGCCGAGCAATGCACTACCACCCGAGAAGCCTATCTCGCGGGGATAGGTCACCACATCGTTCTGATGCTTGAGATTGACGCGGTCGGTTATACCGAAGGCCATATTGTAAGTACCGCCCAATGTAACGGTGAACTTACGCTTGGGGTTGTCAAGCACAAAGTCACGCTCAACCTTCTCACCCTTGTATTTTGGTATGAAGTACTGCTGCGCCTCTGCAACCATAGAGAAGCCAACGACCGCTACCAATAGAAACAAAATCTTTTTCATTATCTGCTTTAATTTTCCTCACATAGTAAGTATGCGAGCATCCAACTAACGGACCCGAGGGCCGTTTTATTTTATGCCACGCACATTTTTCTCCCACGCCCAAGCTGAACGAAGCGTATCATCCAGCGAACGCTCGGCCTTCCATCCCAACTCGTTGTTAGCCAGCGATGTATCAGCCCAGATAGCAACCACATCACCAGGACGGCGGGGCGCAACCTTATAGTTGAGCTTGAGCTCGTTCACGCGCTCGAAGCTTTCAACCAACTCCTTAACCGACACACCATTACCTGTGCCGACATTGAAAATCTCGTACTTCTCCTTGTTCTTATCCTCGACCATACGAGTGATAGCCACAACATGAGCCTTGGCCAAATCCACTACATCGATATAGTCGCGCAAGCACGAACCGTCGGGTGTGGGATAGTCGTCACCGAAGATGCTCAGGCACTCTCTGACGCCCGCAGCGGTCTGTGTGATGAATGGAACAAGGTTCTGGGGTACACCACGGGGCAACTCACCAATGAGAGCCGACGGGTGGGCACCAATGGGGTTGAAGTAACGCAGAGCGATACCCTTCAGGTTATCGTAGGCGTTCACCGAGTCACGCAAGATATCCTCACACATCTGCTTGGTATTACCATAAGACGATGTTGCGGGCTTGCGGGGTGTGAGCTCCGTTACGGGCAGCTCGTCGGCCTCACCATATACGGTAGCCGAAGATGAGAATACGATGTTGGGACGAGAGAACTCGCGCATCAACTCAATCACATTCATAAACGATGTGAGGTTGTTGCGGTAGTACTTCATAGGGTCGAGAACCGACTCACCCACAGCCTTGAAAGCCGCGAAGTGGATAACCGAGTTGAAGTTGTACTGCTCGAAGACCTTGCGGAAGGCCTCCTTGTCGCAGCAATCAACATTTACAAACGGCACATCGATGCCCGTAATCTTGCGGACACCCTCGACGCCACTCATATCTGAATTTGAGAGATTGTCGGCAACTACTACATCGTAGCCCGCGTTAATCAACTCAACGGCAGTGTGAGAGCCAATGTAGCCCGCACCTCCCGATACCAATACCATCTCTTTCATAACTTAAGATTATATGCTGTGCGACACACTAAAATGCCGCGTTCTAAAAATTCGTTATCCTTTTCGGCCTGCAAAGATAGGCAAAAAATCTAAATCTCGCCTATTTCGTAGCCAACTCCTTGACGATAGCACACATATTGTCGTACTGACGCTCCATGCTCTGCAGCAACTTGTACTGCGCGCGTGTACGCACCAAGTTGTGGTCGCCGTAGGCAGTCTTGTAGTACTTGTCGCCGTCGATGTAGTCCATCAAGAAGCGCAACACCTGCTCGAAGGTGATGTAACGACCAGCAAAAGCCAACCAATCCAACTCGCTCTGTGTCATAGAGTCACGCTGCTCAGAGAGGTAGCCGTCGGCGTAAGCGCGGAACATATCGATGCTCATCTCGACATTGTCCAGACACTTGTCATCCTCGGCGCCAGTGTTGGTGTATGAGCGGATAGCATCACCGAAGTCGTTGAGTGATGTAGAGCTCATAACGGTGTCGAGGTCGATGGCGCAGAGCACCTTGCCTGTGGGCTTATCGAAGAGGATATTGCTGATTTTTGTATCGTTGTGAGTCACATGGGTGGGGATAGTACCATCCTCAACCTTCGACCAGAAGTCAAGCATCTCGGCGCGGCGGCTCTCAACCCACGAAATCTCCTCCTGCACCTCCTTCACGCGACCTACGGGGTCGGCAGCGATAGTCTCATCCCACTGCTGGAAGCGCCAACGGATGTTATGGAAACCCTTGATAGTCTCGTTCAACGGCTTGTCGAAGTCGGCCAACAAAGCCTGGAAGCGACCGATACCTACACCACCCTGATATGCCAACTCGGGCGAGTCAGCGCGATCGTAGCTCGCAGTCTCGGGGATGAAGAGGCATACAGCCCAGAAGTTCTCACCATCCTGCACATATAACTTACCATCCTTGGCGGGGATTACGGTCAAAGTCTCGCGCATAGGGTCAGCCACCTTCTGCTTGATATGCTCGGTCACGGCCTTGATGTTATCCATCATACCCGGCACATCGGGGAATACGATGTGGTTCTTGCGCTGAAGAATATAGTCGGGGGCATCACCCTCTGTCTTTACGACAAATGTATCGTTAATAAATCCCTCGCCCAGAGGCTTGATTGACTCGATTGCGCCCTCCAGCTCGAACTGTGAGGCGATTGCCTGAAGTTTCTCTTGTGTCATTTTATAATAGTTTTTTGTTAATAATCTCTCTAATGATTCTACCCTTACAGCAGTTTAAGCTCACCGAAGAAGTCGGGGCAGTGGAAGTTGGGCTTCTCCAACGCGATGGGTGACCAGCTCAGGAAGTGGGTCTGGTCGCACTTGTCGCCACACTTGTAGAAGTTGGCACGCAGCGTCTTGGGAGCCTTCTCCAGGCCGAGCAACGAGAAGGGGATAACCTCGGCCATCCACCACTTCTGACCCTCGCCACGGCTGTCGATGGGCTCGTGCTTGAGCGAGCCGAAGCGGCGTACGCGCGCCATCTTCTCGTCATCGAAGTGGTCGGCATCGTCACGCGAGCGACGGAAAGCCGCCAACGCAGTACCTACACAGTTAATCTCGAAGTTGAAGTAGCCCTCGCCTACGGGGTTGCCCACGAAGAACTCAACGCAGCTATCCTCCCACACGGCGCCGTTGTTCTCCATAGCCACGGCACGCACATGAGACTCCTCGACATCGAACATCACAACAATGGCATCATCGGAGTGCGCCACACGGAACTCCACCTTGGGAGCATAGGGGAAGTCGCTCCAATTCACTGTTCCGATAGTATGAGCAGGCACTTTGTCACGCAGGACAAGCCTCAAATCACTATCACCAAGCTGCTCGATGTTGCGGATGAAGCGCACCTCGAGACTCTTTTTTGTTGCACTGTTTTCGGTACTCGTTTTCATAGTTAAATAAGGGTAAAAAATGAATCAACTTTCAAAATTAAAAAATTATGACGAAAAAGCCAATAGTTGGTTTTACTTTTTTAGCCACACAACCCAAAAGTGACTGAAAAAGCGCTTTTATTTGACACGATTCGCGGCAGAGAATTTCATTGTCGCGAAGCCGTAGGTGGGAGATTGCCACATTCACTTCGTTCATTCGCAATGACAATCTAATTCTGAATTTTGAATTTCATTGGTGCGTTGCTCCTCGCAATGACAAGCTATTTAATAAAAATTCCTCCTCTAAGTTAGAGGAGATGGCACACTGAAAGTGTGACGGAGGAGTCTGTAAATTGGTAGAATATATCATTCAAAGAACACACTCCCAAAATGCACACACTCCCTCCCCCTAAAGGGTACTCCCTCTAGCTTAGAGGGAGAATTTTATTAAGAGAAGAGTCTATTAACGCTCCTCCATCTCATCCCACAGCCGTAAAGTGGCTAACAATAATTCCTCCTCTAAGTTAGAGGAGGTGGCACGACCAAAGTGAGTGACGGAGGAGTCTGTAAAAT
>JAFZFX010000022.1 GCA_017555695.1 Alistipes sp. | reverse complement strand
TCCTCCGTCACTCACTTTGTTCGTGCCACCTCCTCTAACTCAGAGGAGGAATTTTTTATTAAGTAGTTTTGTCATTACGAGGAGGGCAAAGCCCGACGCGGTAATCTCATTTAGGTAGGCGGGAGATTGCCACGAGCCTGACGGCTCTCGCAATGATAGGCACCTTACGGCGGTGGGATGAGATGGAGGAGCATTAAGAGAATCCTCACTTAATAAAAATTCTCCCTCTAAGGTAGAGGGAGTACCCGAAGGGGGAGGGAGTGTGTTCATTTTGAGAGAGTGTTCTTTGAATGATATATTCGACCAATTTACAGACTCCTCCGTCACACTTTCAGTGTGCCACCTCCTCTAACTCAGAGGAGGAATTTTTTATTAAATAGTTTTGTCATTGCGAGAGCCGTCAGGCTCGTGGCAATCTCCTACTTTATGCTTATACAACAACTTTGATTAGCATCTTACGGCGGTGGGATGAGATAGAGGAGCGTTAATAGAATCCTCACCTAATGAAAATTTTGAATTCCCGCCGCTTTCATACTTAATGAAAAAAAATTGTCGTGATGATGTAGTTTTTTGGCAATTTGTGCGACTATATATATAAAAGCATCTGTTTTTTCGATTTTATCACTAACTTTGCATTAGACATTAATTGCATAAAATACTAAAAACTATGAATATGGAAGAGAATAAAGTAGATGAGATTCGTGCCGAGGAGCCCGCAATCGAGCCCGCGACAGAGTCTACAGAGCAGCCTGCAGCTCCCGCAACAGAGCCTGCAGTGGCCGCATCAGAGCCCGCAGCTCCCGCTGCAAAGCCTGCCGCACCTCGCAAGCGTGCGCAGAAGGTAGCAAAGACTTCGTTTGGCAAGATATTCCTGGCAGCATTGCTGGCCGTAGTGGCTGGCTCGGTGGTGTCGTTTGTTATCTTGATTAGCATCTTCTCGGGTGTTTCGACAATGTTTGCCCCCGCCAAGAAGGCCATCGCCGAGGAGTCTATCTTGAAGATTGATTTCGCCGAGAGCATCGTTGATTTGCCATCGTCAAATCCGATGGACAGCTTCAACATTATGTCGATGACCCAGCAGAGTTCAATCTCGCTCTACAATGTGTTGCAGGCGTTGGATGCCGCAGCCGCTGACGAGCGCATCAAGGGTATCTATATCAATGTGACAGGTGCGGGTAACGCATCGAACACCACTATCGAGGAGTTGCGCACTGCCATCCTCGAGTTCAAGCAGACGGGCAAGTTCGTCGTGGCCTATGGCGACCGCTTCACACAGGGTCAGTACTACCTCTGCTCGGTGGCTGATAAGATTTACCTTCAGCCCGAGGGTAGCTTCGAGTGGATTGGTAAAGCCGCGCAGACAATGTTCTATAAGGGTCTGATTGATAAGTTGGGTGTCGATGTGCAGATTCTGCGCCCCACCGTTTGTAAGTATAAGAGCGCTGTCGAGCCCTTCTTCCTCACCGAGATGTCACCCGCCAACCGCCAGCAGATGCAGGATATGGTGAATGTGATTTGGGGTGTTGTGACTGAGGCTGTGTCGGCTTCGCGCAATATCAGTGTCGAGGAGCTGAATACTCTGGCCGACAACCTTGCTGTGGTGTTGCCCAGCGAAGCTGTTGAGCATAAGCTCGTTGATGGCTTGAAGTATGCTGACGAGATGGAGGAGCTCTTCAAGTCGGAGTACGGCATCGACGAGCCCGAGTTCGTAACCCTTGGTGAGTACACCAATACGCTGACTCCCGACCTAAGCAAGCTCGATGCGCCGAAGGTGGCTATCGTATATGCTCAGGGCGAGGTTGCCGACGGCGAGGGCCCCGAGACAGGCATCTATGGCTACTCGGTGGCAAAGAAGATTCGCGAGGTGGCTGAGGATGACGACATCAAGGCTGTGGTTTTGCGTGTGAACTCACCCGGTGGTAGCGCGCTGGCTGCCGACATCGTATGGCGCGAGGTGAAGCTGATGCAGGAGAAGAAGCCCGTAATCGTATCGATGGGTGACTACGCTGCAAGTGGCGGTTACTATATCTCTGCTCCCGCCGACGCTATCGTGGCCGACAAGCTGACGCTCACTGGCTCAATCGGTGTGTTCGGTATGATTCCGAGCTTTGGTGGCGCGTTGAAGGATAAGTTGGGCGTTACGATTGATGGCGTAGCGACAAACAAATATGCAGGTATGGGCAACGGCTTCACTCCCCTCAAGCAGGGCGAGTATCAGGCTTTGATGCGTAGCGTGGACCGCGTATATGAGCGTTTCACTTCGCTTGTGGCTGAGGGTCGTAACCTGCCTGTCGAGAGAGTGCTTGAGTTGGCCGAGGGTCGCGTATGGAGCGGCTTGGAGGCTCAGGGCAACGGTCTGGTGGATACCAACGGTGGTTTGAAGGCTGCCATCGCCATCGCCGTGGATAAGTCGGAGCTGGGCGAGAACTACCAGATTGTGGAGATTAAGAGCAAGCCCGAGGGTCTGATGGCCGTTCTCGAGTCGCTCAATGTGAAGGTGCGTCAGCAGATGACCGCACGCTCGGAGTTGGGTCGTATGTATGGCGAGTATAGCCGTCTGGAGCGCCTGTTTGGTGGTGGCAGCGGTGTCTATGCGTTCTGCCCCTACATCTATTTTGAGTAACAGATGAGGTTATCATAATGAAAATCAGTCGTCAGAGAGTCCTCCGGCGACTGATTTTTTATGCGCAAAGTTTGGTTTTGTGCTGAATATGCTCTATCTTTGCACCGCTTCAGGCATAATGGGAGCCGCCAGCTGTGTTTTCTGGCGGGTTGAGTAATGCCGCAGGTAATAACATTAAACATTTATTAAAACTATGAAAACACTTCAGATTAACGCAACAAAGCGTGAGGGCTTCGGTAAGAAGTCAGCTAAGGCTTATCGTCGTGAGGGTCTTATCCCTTGCGTAATTTATGGTGGCGGCGAGGAGATCGCATTCAATGTAGACACAAAGTCTGTTAAGCCCCTTATCTACTCACCCAACTCATATGTAGTTGAGATTAACATCGACGGTAAGGTTGAGACAGCAGTTATGCGCGAGGTACAGTTCCACCCCGTTCGTGAGCAGATCCTCCACATCGACTTCTACCGTGTACAGGAGGGTAAGCCCGTTGCTATCGCTATCCCCGTACGCTTGACAGGTAACGCCGAGGGTGTTAAGGTCGGTGGTAAGTTGGCTTTGTCAGCTCGTAAGTTGGTTGTTAAGGCTATGGTTGACCAGTTGCCCGACGAGATCGTTGTTGATGTAACTCCTTTGAAGGTTGGTCAGACAATCTTCGTTGGTGACCTCCAGTTCGAGAATATTCAGTTCGTAACACCTGCTACTACTGCAGTTTGCGCCGTTCGCGTAACTCGTGCAACTCGTGCCGCAGCACAGCAGTAATAAATATTGCGAATGAAATACCTCGTTGTAGGATTGGGTAACATCGGCGCCGAGTACGCTGAGACCCGTCACAACATAGGATTCAGAGTGTTGGATGCCTTGGCTGAGGCATCCAACCTCTCTTTTATGGCGGGCCGTTACGGCTCTGTGACTACGCTGCGCCATAAGGGACGACAGATCGTACTGCTCAAGCCCTCTACCTATATGAATCTCTCGGGTAAGGCTGTCCGCTACTGGATGGAGCAGGAGAAGATTCCTATCGAGAACATCCTTATCATCTCAGACGATATCTCGTTGCCGTTTGGCGAGCTGCGTATGCGCAAGAAGGGTAGCGCTGGCGGCCACAATGGACTGAAGAATATCACAGAGTTGCTCGGCCGTGAGGACTATGCTCGTATGCGCTTTGGCATCGGTGGCGACTTCGCACGCGGCCAGCAGGTCGATTATGTGCTTGGCGAGTGGACTCAAGAGGAGCGTGAGGCTATGCCCGCACGATTGAAGGTCTTTGGCAGTGCCATCCTCTCGTTTGCAACGGCTGGTCCTGACCTTACGATGAACCAGTTTAACAAGAAGTAACGGGTACACCTGCCCCATTTCATACATCAAGCCTATCTGACATAGGTCGGATAGGCTTGATGTATGAAATGGCGTTTGTCATTGCGAGGAGGACTTTAGTCCGACGCGGCAATCTCGTCTCCTATTGTGGGAGATTACCACAGTCGCTCCGCTCCTTCGTAATGACTGATAAATCAAATTTTGAATTTTGAATCTTGAATTAAATAAAAACCCCTCGGTTCCACTACGGTGCCGAGGGGTTTTTCTCAATGACCCTTTTGGGTGATTATACTCTGTACTTGGGTACGCTACCAGCGTGCTCAAGGAAGTAACGCTGAGCCTTGAGCAGGTTACGGGCCTGGAGTACCATAGCCTTCGTCTCGCTCATTACGGTCAGGTAGAACATACTTGCCTTGGTGTTACCCTCGCCAGTGTTTATACGCTTCAACTCCGACTTTGTGGTCAGCGCGATACGCTCAAAGAGCTGGTCACGCATCGTCAGCACGGTGTCGATGTCGGTGAAGTTATTGGTGGTAATCATACGGTTGATATAGCCGTAAATCTCGGCCACATCGTCGTTGATTTGCATCAAGTCGTCAGTCTGCTCCTGCGAGAGACCCTTGTGGTTGTTGTCGATATGCTCGAAGGCGGGCTTTGTGATGTGTACCAACGCCTTGGCCATCTCGTTCAAGTAATCTACAACCTGGATGTAGTAGAGCGACAACTCCAGACCCGAGCCCTTCATCTTGCGGAGTACGGGCATCAGGTTATACTTAATCTTGTGGCTCTCGTCGTAAATCTCCTTCGACTCACGCACCAACTCCTTCAAGGCCTTGCGGTCCTCCTTCAGTACGGCCACCAATGTGCGATCGTAGATGTGTGTCGAGTCCTTCATCATACGGCAAACCTCGCCGATGACATTGTCCACCTGGTTCTTGTCGCCTGTGTTCTCGCTCTTCTCCTTGTCGTTAGACTTGCGGCTCTTGATGTTGCTCTTGATGAGCATATAGGCGCAAGTGACTGTAACCACGATGAAGGCGGGAGTACCACCCCAAATGAGCAACAGACCCACGATGATAGCGATGATGAAAGCACCGATACCTGTCACGAACCAACCCATCACAACGGTCATAACGCCTGTGATACGATATACGGCTGACTCACGACCCCACGCCTTGTCGGCCAGCGACGAACCCATAGCCACCATAAAGCATACATAGGTTGTCGAGAGGGGCAACTTGAGCGATGTACCCACCGAGATGAGCAACGCCGCAGTAGTGAGGTTCACAACGGCACGAATCTTATCGTAGGGGGCGCCATTCTTCTCAACATCCTCATACACGAAGCGAGAGTCGATGAACTCCTTTGCTCGGTCGGGAACAATCTTGTCGAAGAAGTTTGAGATGTTGATTGAGGCACGCACGATTGAGCGTGAGAATACATTTGAATCCTGCTCGTCACCAACCATATCGTCACCCTGACCAGCCAGCGAAATCTCTGTCTGCGACACATTCATAGACTTTGTCGAGGTCCAGAGCGTCATCACCATAACGACACCCGAGAGCAACATCCAGATGAACTGTGCGGGCAGGTTGTTGTTCAGCGCACCCATCAGGATGTCAGCCGAACCAGCCTCCTTGGCGATGTTGAAGGCATCGAGACCAGCCAAAGGCACTCCGATGAAGTTCACCAGGTCGTTACCAGCAAAGGCCAGTGCCAACGCGAATGTACCCGAGAGGATGTTTATACGCAGGATATTGATGCGGAAGAGCTGCAGGAATGCCAGCAGAATTGAGCAGCCTACCCAGCAGATGACTGCTGCTACGAGCAGGTTGTCGCTAATCCACAGATAGAACGATGTGCCCGACAGCACGCCCTTGAGCGCCTTGAAGATGGCGAAGTAGGCGATGGCGGTGAATGATGCTCCGCACCACAACGCTCCGTAGCGACGGAAGATTGCCAGGTAACGGAACGAGAAGAGGAATCGTGAAATCCACATCACCAGCGAACCGAACACGAATGCGATGATTACCGAGAGCAGGATGGCCGAGATTACTCCCATAGCACGCGAGGTGTTGATGAAACCACCCAAC
This sequence comes from Alistipes sp., assembly GCA_017555695.1. Lineage (GTDB taxonomy): Bacteria > Bacteroidota > Bacteroidia > Bacteroidales > Rikenellaceae > Alistipes. Next base: position 73,785 of record JAFZFX010000022.1, on the reverse strand, counting down.
GAGCCGAGCGCAAGCGACGGGTCGTTAGAGATTTTGAACAACGAAACGGCTATGGCTGCGCCCAACAAACTGAAGACCAACGCAACGGTGGTCGATGTGGGCAATCCCAGCGAGTTGTAGATGTCGAGCAGGATGACATTGGCGAACATCACGCTGACATAGAGCATCATAATCTCGTGGAAAGTGAATAGCGCGGGGTTGAACATTCCGCTTCGGGCCACCTCCATCATACCGCTGGAGGTAATAACACCCAGGATGATGCCGACCGATGCAACCATCAGAATGGTCTTCATCTTGGCTACCTTCGAGCCAATGGCGGCATTAAGGAAATTAACGGCGTCGTTAGTAACGCCCACATAAAGTCCTGAAATGGCAAGAATGCCCAAAACTACAAGGACTACTGTGTATAACTCGCTCATAAATAGGTTCTTTCGATCTCCGCGGCTGTGTTGGTTGAAGTTTTAATCCCCGCAGAGATAACATTATACTGGCTCAAAGTTAGTTTTTTTCGCCCAAAAGAGCAACACTTTGCGACCAATATTAACAATTATTTAACCTTGAGCGAAGTGGTTAATCCTCACCATTTTCGTCATCCTCTTCATAGAAAAATCCCTCCATCAGCGCATCGATGTCGCGTCGCTCCTTCTTTGTGGGGCGGCCCGTGCCACGCTCGCGGAAGACAAAGATGGTCTCGCGCGGGACATTCAGTTTGTCCAACTCCTGCTGCGGTGTGATGTTCAGGCAGTAGTCGGGGACATTCTTTGCGCTCTGGCGACTGCTCACCAGGTCGAGCACCTTGTAGGTGTAGGTGACGGGCATCTTCTTCACCGAGATGATGTCGCCCTGCTTAACCTCGCGTGAGGGCTTGGCGTAGGAGTCGTTCACCAGCACGCGGTTGTTGCGGATGGCGTCGGCCGCATCGGAACGGGTCTTGTAAACCCTGACGGCCCAAAGATATTTGTCAAGTCTTATTTCGCTCATAACATTTTCATTTTTAGTTGTGCGGTAGGATACCCCCACGCATTGGTTTTCTCTGTCTTTGCGAGGAGCAACGCGGCGCGGCAATCTCAAAACAGATGTTCGGAGTGATAGCCCTGCCTGCTCCTCAGCCCCTTGTGCTACTCGGTGTGTGAGCCGTCGGCAGTCTGGCGGCTGACGCTGAGAATCATACCCAGTCCTATCGATGTGAACAGCAGCGACGAGCCTCCGCGCGAAATCATCGGCAGGGTTTGGCCTGTCTCGGGTATTATGTTTACAGTCACCATAATATGCAGTAGCGCCTGACTCGTAATCAGCACGGCTATGCCGAGCGACAACATCGCAGGGAACTTCTTGGGACAGGATTCGAATATCTCAATCGCGCGGAAGAAAATCCACACATACAGCACCATCAGAATCACCGCCACGCCAATGCCATACTCCTCGGCGAAGAAGGCAAATGCATAGTCACTCTCGGGGTGGGTCATCTCCACTCTGACGGCACTCTGACCCGCACCACGACCCAATATGCCGCCGTTGTAGATGGCAATCATCGAGCGCTCGGTGTCGCTCAACTCATCGACGGGCACCTCGGTGCGGTCGGTTGTCCACACCTCCACCCAGGTCGAGATTCGACCTCCTGCCGTATGGCTTCGACCCAGACCGAGTGCTGCCACAAATGCAACACCCACCAGGGCCCACTTCACTACGCGCAGAATCTCCTTCCAACTTACACGGCCTATGTACAACATAGCCAACGATATGGCAAATGCCAGCACGGCCGACGATGTGTGCGCGGGCATAATCACGGCACACGACAGCACTATCGGCGCGAAGATGTAACGCCCGCCGTCACGCCAGATGCGACGCTGCTTGGGCCTGTTCCAGGTCCAGAACTTCAGGCTCGGCACAATCTGCATCTCGTGGATGGTCGATTGTCGCTTGGCGAGTTGGTTGGCCAGGAACATAATCAGCGTTATCTTCAGCATCTCCGAGGGCTGGAATTGGAATCCCGCAATCGAAATCCAACGGGCTGCGCCGTTGGTTGTAGCGCCCGTAAAATAGACCGCCGCCGTCAGCAGGATAGATATCCACCACATCACATTGGTCAGTCGGCGGTAGGTGGTGCTGTTGATGCGATGAACCACAAACAGAGCCACGATGCAGATGGCCAGCAACACCAACTGCGAGCGCAGGAACTCGGCCGTAGTGATTGCCGAGCGGGGGTTATAGGCCATCTTGGCCGTCGAGGAGTAGACCACCAGCACCGATATGGTCATAAGCGCAATGATGATGACCCACAACACGCGGTCGCCACCAAACAATCGCTTAATCAAATCGACCAGACCGCCACCTTGTGCCGCCGTAGCCTCCTCGGCCACTCTCTGGCGGCCGACTCTATCCTCGGCGGGGTCGTCGGTGTTGCGGGCGAAAGCGCCTGCGCGCGGGGCATCCTCGGCGGGCACCTCGCGCTTCACATAACGGCTATAATCTACCTCCTGCTCCATTGGTTTGTTACTTATTCAATACATTCTCCTTGACCCACTCCTTGAAGAGCTTGCCTCGCTGCTCGTAGTTCTTGAAGAGGTCGAAACTTGCACACGCGGGTGAGAGCAACACCACATCGCCCGCTACGGCACGCTCCTTAGCTGCCTGCATAGCCTCGTCGAGTGACGAGTAGCTGACAACCTCGGGCACTATACCTGTAAACTCGCGCACCAATTTTTCGTTGTCGAGACCCATACATACCAGGGCCTTGACCTTTTGGCGGGCAAACTCCTTCAGCGGGGTGTAGTCGTTACCCTTGTCCGTACCGCCCGCAATCCATACGGCGGGCTGCTTGAGGCTCTCCAGCGCATACCATACCGAATCCACATTGGTCGCCTTCGAGTCGTTAATCCACTTCACGCCATCCTTTTCGCCCGCAGGCTCAAGACGATGCTCAACGGGTGAGAAGTCGTATATCGATTGTGCCACAACCTCGGGCTCGACACCTGCAGCCAGAGTGGCAAGTGCGGCAGCCATAGCGTTGTAGCAGTTGTGCAGACCCTGAATCTGCATCTTCGAGCTATCGAGCGTTACGCTCTTTTTGCCCACTCTGGCGGTGAACTCACCCTCGGGCAAGAGGTAGGCATCACCTGCACCGCTGGCCACAGCCTCGCGCGCGGCGAAGGGCAACTGACGCATCGGCATAGGGTACTTGCCGCTGAAGATCTCGTTTGCGATGACCTCGTCGTCGGCCGAATAGACAAACGCTGAGCGTGTATTCTGGTTCTGCATTATGCGCATCTTCGAATCCACATAGTTCTGGAAGCAGTAGTCGTAGCGGTCGAGATGGTCGGGCGTGATGTTCATCAGTACCGCCACATCGGCCTTGAAACGATACATTCCATCCAGCTGGAACGAACTGAGCTCCAGCACATACCAATCGTACTGTGCCGTAGCCACCTGATAGGCGAAACTCTCGCCGATGTTGCCACCCAGAGCCACATTCAGCCCTGCGTCGCACATAATCTTATAGATGAGCGAAGTCGTGGTGGTCTTGCCGTTTGAGCCCGTGATGCAGATGGTCTTGGCCTTGCCCATATATCGAGCGGCAAACTCCATCTCCGAGATGATGGGCACACCCTTCTGGCGCAGAGCCTGAACGACGGGTGCCTTCTCGGGTATGCCTGGCGACTTGATTACCTCGTCAGCCGCGAGCACACGCTCCATCGTGTGGCCACCCTGCTCATATTCGATGTTCCACTCGTCGAGAATGGTCATATAGCGCTGGGCGAGCACTCCCGCGTCGCTCAAGAAGACATCGAAGCCCTCCTTCTTGGCCAGCACAGCCGAGCCATAGCCGCTGATACCGCCACCTAAAACTACTATCTTTTTCATCGTTTCTTGTTATCGTTGAGCGAGAGGCGCTGGGCCGCTCGCTATGGTTTTATCGTATCTTGAGTGTTGCAATGGTCAGAGCGCAGAGCAGAATCGAGATGATGAAGAATCGCATAACAATCTTCGTCTCGAAGACTCCCTTCTTCTGGTAGTGGTGGTGCAGCGGCGACATCAGCAGTATGCGGCGACCCTCGCCGTACTTGCGCTTGGTGTACTTGAACCAGCTCACCTGCATCATCACCGACACAGCCTCGGCCAGGAAGATACCGCACATCAGCGGCAACAGCAACTCCTTGCGGATGCAGAGTGCAAAGACGGCAATGATACCGCCGATGGCAAGTGAACCCGTGTCGCCCATAAAGATCTGTGCGGGGAACGAGTTATACCACAAAAAGCCGAGCAGCGCACCCGTCATAGCGGCCGCAAAGACCACCAACTCCGACGAGTCGGGGATATACATTATGTTGAGGTAGTCGGCATAGATGATGTGCCCCGAGAGGTAGGCCAGCGTACCCAGCACCAATATTATCGGGACCGACACCGTCGTCAGCAGACCGTCCAGACCATCCGTGAGGTTTGCTCCATTCGATACGGCCGTCACCACGAAGATGGCGATGGCGATATAGACCAGCCACATCAGCAGGTCGTTACCACCCACCAGCCAACCGTAGTCGAACTCGTTGTCCTTGATGAAGGGGATGGTGGTCTTGGTGGTCTTCTGCGGGGTAGAGTCCATAACGGCCACCTGCGTCTTCTCCACTACGGTGTAGCCCATATCGTTGATGTAGGTAGTCTCGCTGGGGGTAGTCACCTTCTCGCGGATTACCACATCCTGCGACAGACACATCACTGTGCCGACGATGATACCCAGACCCACCTGACCTACAATCTTGAACTTACCCTTCAATCCATCCTTGTTGTGGCGGAAGGTCTTGATGTAGTCATCCAGGAAGCCGAGCGTGCCGAGCCAGATGGTCGATACAATCATCAGCTGCACATATACATTATCCAGTCGGCCAATCAGCAGGATAGGCACCAGCACGGCCAACAGAATCAACACACCGCCCATCGTTGGCGTGCCTCGCTTCGAGAGCTGACCCTCCAGACCTAAGTCACGCACCTCCTCACCAATCTGGTGGCGCTGCAACATCTTGATGATGGGACGGCCGAAAAAGATGATAATCAGCAGCGCAAGCACGATGGCTATGGCCGCACGGAACGATATGTACTGAAAGACTCCCGCACCGGGAAGGTCGTAGTGTGAATCTAAAAATCTAAAAAGCGAATAGAGCATTTTTATTAAGTTGTAAGCTGTTTTATTAACTTATAAATATTTTTTCTGCGGTAAAAGGTTTGGGGTAGGCTTCTTTTTTATAAAACCTCTTCTATCTGCCCACCTCGGCAAAAGCCTCGCGCAAGACCTCTCTGTCGTCGAAGTGGTGCTTCTCGCGGCCGATAATCTGGTAGGTCTCGTGACCCTTACCTGCTACCAGGATGATGTCGCCCCTCTGTGCCATCATCACCGCGGTGCGTATAGCCTCGCGTCTGTCGCTGATGCGTAGCACTCGAGAGCCAGGCTCCACACCCTGCATCATCTGCTCGAGGATGGCTTCGGGTGATTCGGTGCGTGGGTTGTCCGATGTGAGGATGGCTATGCTGCTCTCGCGTGAGGCTATGCGACCCATCTCGGGACGCTTGGTGGCATCGCGGTCGCCGCCACAGCCGCACACGACGATGAGCTGACCCGCGCCGTCGCGTATGTCGTTGATGGTGGCTATTACCTTCTCCAGGGCGTCGGGTGTGTGGGCATAATCCACGATGGCTGTAACACCACTCTCCGAGCGCACGGGCTCAAAACGACCACTCACCGAGTGCAGGGCACTCATTGTCTGTAGCACCTCGCTCTCGTCAGCACCCAACAGCAGGGCCGCACCATAGACGGCCAGCAGGTTGTAGGCATTGAAACGGCCGAGGAACTTCACCCACAGCTCGTGCTGACCCATACGCAGCAACATTCCGTCGAAGAGCATCTCCAGAATCTTGCAGCGGAAGTCGGCCATCTGTCTGAGCGAGTAGTGCTTGATGTTGGCGCGGCAGTTCTGCACCATCACCTCACCATTCCTATCGTCGATATTTGTCAGCGCAAAGGCATCCTTACCCAGCGTATCGAAGAGTCGCTTCTTGGCCTTGATGTACTCGGCAAAGGTGCCGTGATAATCCAGGTGGTCGTGCGAGAGGTTTGTGAATATTGCACCGCGGAACTTCAAGCCGCGCACTCTCTCCTGCACCAGCGCGTGCGACGATACCTCCATAAAGCAGTAGTCGCAGCCACACTCCACCATCTCGCGCAACATAGCGTTGAGTCTGATTACATCGGGGGTGGTGTGGGTGGACTCAATCTCGCGCTCGCCCACGCGATAGACAACCGTCGAAATCAATCCCGAGCGGTAGCCCATAGCGCTGAACAGATCGCACAACAGCGTAGCTACTGTTGTCTTGCCGTTGGTACCCGTCACGCCCACCAGCTTGAGCTGTGCCGAGGGGTTGTCGTAGAAGGCCGAGGCCATCTGTGCCATAGCCACATTGGTGTCGGCAACAACCACATAGCTCACCTCGGGGTTGGCATTCTGGGGCATCTGCTCGCACACCACAACCTTTGCACCCGCCTCTACGGCACGCTCGATGTAGTCGTGACCATCGACTTGTGTACCTCTCACTGCAAAGAAGCAGTCGCCCTCGCTCACGGCGCGTGAGTCGTAGTTCAGGGCGTGAACCTCCACATCGGCCGAGGCCGTAAAGGAGATTACATCGGTAGAGGATAGTAGGTCGCTCAATCTTTTCATATATCTTCTTCTCTCTTTATTATCTTTTTTGTCCTATGTATGTGTCATTGCGAGGAGGGCAATGCCCGACGCGGCAATCTCATTCCCTTCGCAAAAAAATCTATTTCAATGTCAGGCTCACGGTCTGTCCCGCCTGCACCTTGCGGCCTGCGGGTATGCTCTGTGAGCGCACGGCTCCCTTGCCCGAGAAGTGTACCCTCAGGCCGTTGCTCTCCAGCAGGTAGAGCGCATCGTTGAGGCCCATACCCACCACATTGGGCATCGTCTGGTCTTGAGTCAGGGTCTGGATGTTCACATTGCGAAGCGAATCGACTTCGGTGCGACCCCAGCCGTTGCGGTCGGTGAACGATACGCGTGGCGAGAACTTGTCGGCCACACGGCGCACCGAGGCTATGTTACCACCCTTCACGGCCGAGGGGTAGTGCTCCTTCTCCGAGTGGGTGAGGTTCTGATGCCAATCCTCGTCGCGGTAGTAGATGTAATTGACAATGTCGCGCTCGACGGGACCTGCCAGACCAGCGCCGTAGATTGTACCTCCACGACCCGCACGGGTGAAGATTGATGTCATAACCGTATATTTGGGGTTGTCGGCGGGGAAGTAGACAACCATCGTTCCCAGATAGTAGCCGTCGCTATACTGTATGCCGCTCTGTGCAAACTTGGCCGTACCCGTCTTACCCGCTACGCGGAACGATGTGGTATCGGTGAAGTACTGCTTGGCCGTACCAGTCAGTGCGGTCTCCTCCAGACACTCCCTCACGACCTTCATCGACTCGCCAGAGCAGATGCGCTCGACCAGCACTCTCGGTGGGAAACGGTCCACAACCTTACTGCCACGGCGCACCTCCTTGATAAGGCGAGGAGCGACCATACAGCCGTTGTTGGCCACGGCGTTGTAGAGCGTCAGTGTATGTATGGGCGGTAGCTCGATGGCGTAACCATATCCCATGTTGGGCAGTGTGTGGCTACTCCACTTCTTGTGGTCCTGCTGGTAGAGGGGCTTCGCCTCACCCAGATTCTCCAGACCTACGGGGCGGTCCATCCACAGATGGCTCAAGAAGTCGAGGTAACGCTTCGGGTCGTTCTTGTAGTGCTGATATATAGCCTCGGCGAAGTAGACATTCGACGACTGCGCCGTAGCCTCCTTCAGGTCGATATCCTTGCCGATGTTGTGTGAGTCACGAATCTTGGGACCCTTGGGGCCTCCGACCACCACCTGACGACCCTCGTGTGTGTCGTATCGCTGTGTGATGGGCATATTGCAATCTTCGACCAGAGCCAGCAATGAGGCCAGCTTGAATGTAGAGCCTGGCTCCATACGGCGGCTCAAGGCGTAGTTCTCCTTCTCGATATAGACGCCGCTGTTCGACTTGGTCTCGCCGAGGTTCACCATCGCCAGGATGTCGCCCGTGGCAACCTCCATCACTACGGATGTGCCCCATATTGCGTTCTGCAACATCAACTGCTTGCGCAGGGCTGCATCTGCCGCGTGCTGAATATCGACATCGAGCGTGGTGATGATATCCAGACCATCCTCGGCATCGACATTGTCGCTGCTGTGTACAATGCTTGAGAAGCCAGGCGCAATGCGCTGACGCAGCTGGCAGCCGTTCTGACCCTCGAGTATGTCGCGGTAGATTGCCTCGATACCGTAGTTTCCCTTGTCGCCCACCAGACCCAGCGTGCGGCGGCCAAGGTCGCCATAGGGATATACGCGCTGGTCCACAGTCACCAGGCGGTAGGTCATACCCAGATTCCAATTCAGAATGGGCAACCCCTTCAGCTCCTGCCACTCGTTGTAGTCCACCGCGCGGGGCAGAATCTCCACGGGACGATGGTCGCGCAGAGTGTCGTATATCTTGACGGTCTTGAATTGGTCGTTGCGGATGGCATCCCAGATGCGGTCGAAGAAGCCCTCGCTACGCAACACATTGCTATCCTTGCGGAAGACCAATTTGTAGTGCTCGGCGTGGCGCTTCAGCATCAGGTCTCGGTACGAGGCGGCTGTGCGGTCGCCAAAGAACTTGGCGAGGTGCTTCGATAGGGTGTCGGCCTGCTTGCGGAATATCTCCAACGAGTCGAAACCCTCGCTCGCCATATCGAAATCGACTCTATAACGCAGTATGGATGTGGCCAACGGCTCGCCGTCGCGCGCCAGGATTGAGCCACGGCGGGCATACACCGAGTCGGCGATGAAGATGCGGCTCTCCAGGCGGGTGGCGTTGTGCGACACCTCACCACTGAAGAAGGCCACCCATATAAGGCGCACAAGGACACACACCGCCACCAGGACGAAGCACCAGTGCAGCAGCTTCACCCTCGTGAAGATATCATCTTTAATATCGGGTTCGTGTCTCTGTTTTGCCATAAGGCGTTGGTTGTTAAATTAGTCCTCGACAATCTCCTTTGTCTTCTTGGGGTCTTGCAGGTTGATGCCCCTGCGCTGCAACTCCTCGCGGATGGCTGCGTGTGTGGTCTTGCCGTAGAGCTGCTCCTGCATTCTTATCGAGCGCTCGCGTACCAGCTTCATTTCACGCTCCACACGCGAATAGCGCAGATCGGCGTAGAGGGCCGTAAACATCACGAAGATGCTGATGAAGCACATCACAGCAATGGCTATCAGATATGAGTAGTTGGCCTTTACACTGCTGTTGATGAGAATGTTACCCGAAAACAACTGCCAGAAGAGGCGGGCACGGCGACGCTGGCGCTTCTCCTCCTTCTCTCTCTCCTGCTCGTGCTCTTCGCGCTCCTGCTCCTCGTCACGCTCTATATCCTCGGCGGCCTCGCCACTCTGTATGCGGCGCACCTCACGACGCACCCTGCGGCGGAACTCCTCGTCTTCGGCTATCCGTCGCTGCTCCTCCTCGGTTAGGGGGTTGAATTCATCTTCGTGAGGTCTCATATTGTGTTGAGTGTGTGTTGTTACTGAATCTTCTCTGCTGCGCGCATCTTGGCCGAGCGCGAGCGTGAGTTGCGTGCCACCTCCTCGTCAGAGGGGACTACCACCTTGCGGGTGATAACCTCGAAGGGGGTCACGGTGCGACCAAAGAAGTCGCTCTCGACCTTACCCGCGAAGTTGCCGCTACGCATAAAGTTCTTCACCAATCTGTCCTCCAGCGAGTGGTACGAAATCACCACCAGACGGCCACCAGGCTTCAGCACCTTGAGTGACTGCTCGAGCGCCATCTTCAGAGCCTCCATCTCGCCGTTCACCTCGATGCGCAACGCCTGGAAGAGCTTGGTCAGAAACTTCGACTCGTCGCGCTTGGGTGTGCAGGGCTTCACCGCCTCGACCAACTGTGCTGTGGTGAGTATGGGCTGCTGCTCGCGGGCGCGAACTATGCACGACGCAATCTTCCAAGTGGTGTCCAATTCGCCATACTCTTTGAGCAGACGACCCAACGCCTCGCTCTCGTAGGTGTTTACCACATCGGCTGCCGTGCGGCCACCGCGCTGATTCATACGCATATCGAGCGGGCCCTCGCCACGGAACGAGAAGCCTCGGTGTGTGGCATCGAAGTGGTGCGACGATACTCCCAGGTCGGCAAGGATGCCATCCACCTGCTCTACGCCACGCAGGCGCAAAGCACCACGCAGAAAGCGGAAGTTGCTCTCCACATAGCAGAAGCGCTCGTCGTCGGGGGCGTTTTTGAGCGTGTCTCTATCCTGGTCGAAGGAGAAGAGACGACCCTTGGGGCCGAGGTGTTCGAGTATGCGTCGTGAGTGGCCACCGCCACCAAATGTGAGGTCGCAATATGTGCCATCGGGCTTGATGTCGAGCAGTTGCATCGACTCCTCAAGCAGCACCGGAGTGTGGTATGTATTGTCGTTTAAGGGCATATTACCGCAATAAAATCTATTTACGGTGTAAAGTTACAGTTTTTACGACAATTCTTTATAATAAGAGGTGCGATATTTATTAACAATCTGAAAATTTTATGCGGCTGTGGGATGGGAATGATTTTGTGGGATGAGGTTGATTAGTATTATACGGTGGTGGGACACTATCCATTAGCGCGAAGAGGATACTCATTTAATAAATGGCATCTTTTTGATGCCTCCACCTTTTGGCCCACAAAAGGTGGATCCAAAATGGGCGCGGTGACAAGTTTTCGGGGTCGGAGCTTGCCGTCGGTAAAACGGACGCCTACGCGCTTTTACTTCGTGAAAAGTTATCCGTTTCTTAACCCTCCGTCTGCGCACCGCCCTCATTCCGAAAACTTGCCTGCCGCGGTTGGGCTTCGCACCAATGAAATTCAAAATTGATTTTACAGACTCCTCCGTCACTCACTTTGTTCGTGCCACCTCCTCTAACTTAGAGGAGGAAATTTTATTAAATAGTTTGTCATTGCGAGGAGCAAAGCGACGCGGCAATCTCCTGCTACCCAAATAAAATTAATCCACTTCGTGTCTTTTCCCTGCTCCTGCTCGGCATAATTCAAACAAGTTTGATTCTGCCCTCGCTTACTCGCAGTGTTACCACGAGCCTAACGGCTCTCGCAATGACAAAACAAAAAACGCCTACCTACGGCTGTGGGACACTATTCATTAGCGTTAAGAGGATTCTCACTTAATGAAAATTTTGAATTGAGGGGGATGGGGTAGGTATAAAAAAAATTGGGGCTGCTGACATATTGTCAGACAGCCGTCTATCTGGTTGGCCCGAGGCCACTATTGCTTGAGTGTTGGGTGTAGTCGGGAGGCAAAAAAAATCGAGGTCTCGGAGGTATTCGACGCCAAGCGAGCACCGCCTATTGTCTTAGTAACCCTGCACTACAGAAGTGCTTTTTGTTGGGTTACAACCTTCCGATATCCTCTACCAACCTAAAACTACTAACCTAAATGAACCTTAAAACTTCACTGCAAAGATAAGGCGAAAATAAATACCGTGCAAATAACTTATTAAGAAAAATCATTAAATTATTAAAAATCTGAATAAAAGACACGGTTGCTCCTTGTAACTCATTGGTAGATAAGTCATTAATGAAATGTTAAGAAATCGTTAAATAATTAGTGAGGGATGGGAGGATGGCTGAAAAAATGTGATTTTCGAGGAAAATGAGCCTTTGATGATGGCGGAAAATGGCCGTTGAGGGCTACGCTTTTTTGATGATTTCTTTCCAAAAACGCCACATTTTTGGCTTGGTCCAACTGTGGCAACCCATCGGAAGATGACCCAACAGACGGTAGCAGTAGGCGGGGTTGGTGTCGATGGCGAACTCCAGCGCCTCACGCCACGCGGGGTAACGAAACTCCTGCGGCTCGGTGGCCCAGAATACATCCTCGTTGTAGAGGTGCGAGCCTCCGCGCATATACTCCTCTATACGGTCGGCATATTTTCGGCACGCTGTGCGGAATGACTCTACGCGACGCAACGAAAGACCGCCGTTGCCGATGCGACCATAGAGGTCGGCGCGGCACTTGAGTCCCTTGCGGTGGCGCATCCACGCGCGCAGTGACATATATTGCTTGATGAGGGGTAGGTCATATACTCTGCGTCGTACCCACGGAGCAGCCACGCAGTCGTAACCCTTGTCGCTCCAGGCCTGCAATGAGTCGCTGAAGATCCAGGCGTCGCTGTGGCAGATGAGTATGTAGTCCCACTCGCTGAACATTGCGTAGAACTCTTCGCTCATCATCATACGGTTGTAGCCCGCTATGCCGTTACGCTTGCCGAGCCACTTGTCGCTCACATAGATGAACTCCACCTCCTCGCCCAACTCACGCTGCGTGTCGCTCAGGTCGAGACCTTCGGGCGCCAATACGGCAATGTCGTAGGCGGCCAGGATGCGACAGTTGTTGCGCATAGCGCACATCTCGTCGGGGGTGGGGATGCGGTATATGGGTATGATGACCTTGGTTTTCATTCTCTTCAGCGGGGCTTAGTTGTCCGTAGGTGAGTTACTTTTTCTTGGTGTTCTTGCGGTGGCGCAGACGATAGACGGCGTACTTCATCAGCAGCTTCCACGACGATTTGTGGGCGGGGTACTTCTTGAAGTGGCGCAAGCCATCCTTCAGCGATACATGGTTGAAGAAACCCTTTTGCCACATAAAGCGGATGTAGTAGAATTCGCCCTCCTGCTGACGCTTGGCCAGCTCCTTGTCGCCCATCGTGTAGGCGGTCATCGGCAGATGCTTCTGCCACTTCTGGTTGAGCTCTACCATTGTGCGGGCCCAGTCGTTGGAGTATGCACCCTCAGAGAAGTGAGCCATCTCCACCACATTGCATACCCAGTTCTTGTAGTTGCGGGACACCGACAGCGAGAAGTCGATGTCGTAGCCGTGGAATCCCACGAGCAACTCCTCGTCAAAGCGATTCTGCTCCCAGACATCGCGTCTTACAATCAGACACATACCGTCGAGAGTCACCACGGCCGAGTAATCCTCGTTCTTTGAGTTATTGGTGTGTACCGTGTGAATCTTCTTGCGAGAGTGCTGCACATAGTGGGCGCGCATATCGTCGATACCCATACGCCAGCCGATAGGGTGGTTGGTGCGTATGATGCTACCCGCAAAGCCAATCACGCCGCAATCCTCCTCGCGCAACTTGGCCGCGATAATCTCGCCCCAGGCGGGAGTCAGGAACTCTATATCCTCGTGTACGAAGCAGAGATAGTCATACTTGGCTGCCTCGGCGCCTCGGTTATAGACCTTGCAGATGCCGTTGCCCGTGTTGCGGTTGTCGATGAAAATCGTCTCGTAGTCGCAGTTGCCAATAGTAGCCTTGATGTTTTGCTTGAGTGCTTCGGCCGAATCGGGACGGACTGAACAGCAGATGATTGAGAACATTGTATGTGTGTTTTAATATTTCCGTAGAGATGTGTTACTGTATATATCGCGCTACCGCATCGGCCACTCTCTCGCCGTCGAGTGCTGCCGAGACGATACCTCCAGCGTAGCCTGCACCCTCACCCGCAGGGAAGAGACCATCCACCTCGGGGTGCATAAGTGTTTCGCCGTCACGCGGGATGCGTACGGGGGTCGATGTGCGTGACTCCACACCCACAACTATACCCTCCGAAGTGAGGTAGCCGTGCATCTTGCGGTCGAAGGCCTTGATACCCTTGCGCAAAGCGAGTGCCATAAATTGGGGCATCCACTTGTCGAGTCGCGACGATGTGAGGCCAGGGATGTACGATGTGCTTGGCAACGATGTCGATGCTCGGCCTGCCACGAAGTCCGACACACGCTGTGCGGGCGCAATCTGCCTGTCGCCACCATTCTGGCGTGCCGACTGCTCCAACTCCTGCTGGAAGGCCAGACCTGCCAACGGGCCATACTTCGGCTCGAGGTGTGCAAAGTCCTCGACGCGTACCTCGGTCACAAGGCCCGAGTTTGCCCAGCGCGAGTTGCGGCCACTTGCCGACATACCGTTCACCACCGACTGCGATGAGTCGGTCATTGCGGGCACGATGAAACCACCGGGGCACATACAGAACGAGTAGACTCCACGCCCGTCAATCTGATTCACCAGCGAGTAGGCTGCAGCAGGCAGGTACTCGTCGCGTTGAGGCATACGATACTGAATCGAGTCAATCAGATACTGCGGATGCTCGATACGGACGCCCATCGCAAAGGCCTTTGCCTCGAGGCGTACGCCGTCGTTGTGGAGTGTGTGATATATATCCTTTGCCGAGTGACCCGTAGCCAATACTACGGCAGCGCCTTCGATGAGGTTGTCGCCAACCCATACGCCCTTGACTCGGTTGTTTTCGATTTTGAATCCCGTCACCTTGCTCGAGAAGTGAATCTGGCCGCCCGACGAAGTGATGGTGTTGCAGATATTGCTGATGATGCGGGGTAACTTGTCGGTACCGATGTGGGGGTGAGCCTCGTAGAGAATCTCGGGTGTGGCTCCGTGGAATACGAGCGTCTGCAACGCCTTGTTGTAGTCGCCGCGCTTCTTACTGCGTGTGAAGAGCTTACCATCGGAGAATGTGCCCGCACCTCCTGCACCGAATGCATAGTTCGAGTCGGGGTTGATGTCGAGATTGCGGTTGATGAGTGCGATGTCCTGCTTGCGGGGCAGGATGTGCTTGCCTCGCTCGAGGAGTATGGGCTTGAGCCCCAACTCGATGAGTCGTAGCGCAGCGAACAGACCCGCCGGGCCTGAACCTACCACTACCACCTCGGTGGAGTTGCTTACATCGGGGTAGTCGAAATGCAACGGCGCGGGCTGTGGCTCGTTGTCCACAAAAATCTCAAGCGTGAGGTTCACCTTGATGGGCGAGCGTCGTGCATCTATCGAGCGCTTTACAACCCTCACCAATGCTACATCGCTGCGGCGTATGCCCAGCTGACGCGCCGCCAGCGCAGTGTAGATCTCTGCGTCGGCCGATTGTTTTGGGGGAAGTTGTAATGTTATAGATTTTGGCATATCAAAAACCGCTTTTTGCTGCAGCAAAAGTAACCAAAAAAAAGGAAATTCCGAAAAAAATATGGTTTTGGCTTTATAATAGTCAGAATTTTATTACCTTTGCACCGTTGGTCAGTTGGAGCCTTGATGACGAGGCGGTTTTGTTGTAAATCAATAAAATGTCGCCATCCCATCGGCCAACGCCACACAAAGTTCGCGGATATGGTGTAATTGGTAGCCACGTCAGACTTAGGATCTGATGCCGAGAGGCGTGGGGGTTCGAGTCCCTTTATCCGCACGAGCGACTGTCTTTATGGCAGTCGCTATTTTTTTAAGGCGAGTAACAACGATGTTGTTATTCGCCTTTTTTTGTGTCTTTGCGTGAGTAAACTCCCGCCTTGCCACCCAATAAAAACCGAGGCTTTGCGGCCTACTCGTCATCTCGAGTGAATAAAAATATGCTCCTTACTTTTGGGGAGTGGGGAGGGGCATGATGGTGACTTCGTAGTAGGCGGATTGGAAGTTGGGGCCGACGGTGAAGTGGGGGCGGCCGTTGATGACATCGGTGCCGAACAGGTGCACATGGCCCGCAAATGTAGCAAGCAGGTTGGGGGCTTGGGTTACCAGGTCGTAGAAGTCGTAATCAATCTGCTGGTGTCCCTCTTCGGGCCACTTCTGGCGGCGCTCGATCTTATATCCATTGTCGGTAGCTGCGCCCCAATCGGGGTGGCCGATGCCGTAACCATAGGAGCGTGAGGGTGCATACATCGGGATGTGCTGCATCACGATAAAGGGTTTGCCGTCTTTGACCTCGCGCTTCATGAACTCCATCTGCTCGGGTACGATATCGTATGTCGAGCTATCGACAAAGACCAATCTTACGCCTTTTATCTCCACGCCATAAATCGCGGGGTTGTTCTCGCCAAACAGAGGCATGAGTCGCTCGCTACGCCACTTGTCGCGCAACTCGAGGCGGTGGCCATCCATACCTTCATAGTGCCAATCGTGGTTGCCGCAGGTGTAGTATGCAGGGATTCCCGTCTGCTCGACCACCTCCTTAACAAACTCTACACCTCGTTCCGAGGGGTAGCTTACGATATCGCCAAGCATAGCCACAACATCTGCGCCACGGCTCTTGGCTAACGCCATAGTGGCCTTGAAGGCCTCTTCGGGATTAGTCGGATTGCCCGTCTGGAAGTGCTTTGTTTTGTGATATGCCGAGGCCATACGCTGGCTATATTGGCGGAAAGGCTCCTCGCGCTCGTCGCTCAGCCAGAGGTGTGTATCGGCAATGACAAACACGCGCAGTGTGTCGGTCACATCCGACGAATAGATGCGTACATTGGGGCCATCGTAAGAGTAGATAACCTCACTCTTTGCCTTGCGTTTGCCGCCCTTTGCGTAGGTGTCTTGTGAAAAGGCAAATACCAACACAAGGACAATAGCCAGAGGCTGAATGTAGCCGCGCATGATCTTGATAAAGTTGTTCATAGCTAATAGTTTTTACTTTTTACTCTCCTGTCGGCGGATGAATCTCTGCAATAATGGGTAGGCAGGTTCGCACATATTGTGGCCGTAGCCATCCAACTCATAGAGCGTTGCATCGGGGTGGCCTACCATCTTGAAGACCCTCAGCATATAGGCGTTCTCCTCATATCGACCCAACATTTCCAGCTCTCTATCGCCCGTAATCATCAGGAACGGCGCGGCATCAGCACGCACATGGTAAAGCGGCGAGAGCGAATCAACCACGGGACGAGTGTTGGCAATACCTCGCGCTCGGCGCTCCTCGAAGTGAGTGATAGCCTGACCGCTGAACGGAACTACGCCCTTCAACGAGTTAGCGTCGTAGCCGTAGCGCTTCAGTCGCGAGGCATCAAGGCCCAGCATACTCACCAAGTAGCCTCCCGCAGAGTGGCCCGAGAGGTAGATATTCTCCATGCAGCCGCCATATCGTTCAATGTTGGCAATCACCCACGCCACGGCGCAGGCGGCATCGTCGATAATCTGCGATACACTCACCTTGGGCGAGAAACGATAACCCACACCCACGACTATGCATTTGCCGTCGAGCAGTTGTTGGGGTATCTCCTTCTTGCCGCCTGTCAGCCCGCCGCCGTGAAACCATACCACTACGGGCAGATCCTTCGCGCCCTCAAGATATGCTATGTCTAATCGGCACATCTTGATGGCGTAGTCGTCATCGGTGCGGTAGTTGATGTCGCGGTTGTACTGGTAATCGGCAGCCATAGCCACGCTAACACTGCACAACAGAAGGAGGAGTGTAAATAAACGGCGTATCATAGTTAAAGTGTTTTAGGCTTTGATTAATGCTGATATGAAGTCTGCGTTGCGCATCCATATAGATTCTGTCGCAAACCAGAACTCACGCGACTCGGTACGAGGCTGTGGGCGTTCACGCTGTCTGTCGGCCAAAAACTCCTCGTCGGCGGGATGCTCTGGCGCGATGAACTCTTCGTACCACGCTTTGTGTCGTGTACGCAATGTGCGTAGTGCATCGCGATCCACACCCTTCGTGTGGCGATACTCGGCCCACAAAGTCAGCAGATGATACTCGGCCGATTTGGGCGAAATATCCGACATCACAGTCTCCAGACACTCGAAGTCCTCCAACTCGACATAGCAGAACGCCAACATCATAGTGGCCTGCAAATGGTCCTCTTCGTCAAAATCGATGACGCTCTCCCATAATGCCGTGGCCGTCTCCACCTCGCCAACAGAGAGGTAGTCGGCTGCCGACTGGTATATAATCTGCAGTGCATTACGCGAGTTCTCGTCCTCCCAATCCAATCTGATGGCCTCATCATCTGCGGCATCTATTATCATCTGTGCTGCCTCGGCGCGCGTATCGCAAGCCTCGGCCCACAGGCCTTGCTTCTCCTTGTTGCGAGCATTGCGGAGTATGCTTGTGCAATCTATGCCACCTACACGCCACAGCGACGATGAGGTGGGAAAAAGTTTTACTTTACTCATTTTAGAGGTTTTAGTCCGTTAGTTCGTTTAGAAATCAATCGCCACATAAGTGCGCTTAGGAGCAGCGTCAGCGAGCCGCCCAGGATGTATGACAGCGGCGTAGCGCCCATACCCATAAACTGCTTAGATGTGAAGACAAATGTAGAGCATACGAATGTCATAAACATCGCAGCCGGCAGAGCCACCCAAATGTTGCGGTTACGCTCCTTGAGGTATGCTACAATAACCCACAGCGTGATGACCGACATAGCCTGGTTGAACCACGCAAAGTAACGCCATATAACATCGAAATCGACAAAAAGCAACAGCGAGCCTATGGCAAAGAGGGGTACGCTTATAGCCAGACGCTTTGCCTTCGAGCGCTGCTCGATGTGTAATACATCGGCAATGATAAGTCGTGCCGAGCGGTAAGCCGTATCGCCCGATGTGATGGGTGCTGCCACCACTCCAAGCATAGCCAAGATACCACCAACGACGCCGAGTGTTGTAACCGATATGGTGTGAACTGCCCACGCCGCATCGTTGCCGTGCTCGGCCAAAGCCGATGACAGTCCCTCTACGCCGGCGAAGAATCCAATGGCGACTGCGGCCCAGATGAGTGTGATTATCGACTCGGAGATCATCGCCCCGTAGAACGACACGCGCGCCTCGCGTTCGTTGTTCAGACAACGGGCCATCAGGGGCGACTGTGTGGCGTGGAAGCCAGATATAGCTCCGCAGGCTATGGTGATAAACATCGTGGGGATGATGGGCATCGACTCGGCTTGGGGATGGTAGTTGCGCATTGTGGCGAAGGTCAGTTCGGGGATAGTGTAATCTCCCGTAACGAGTACCACGGCCAATCCCAACGCCATAAAGAGCAGAGCTGCACCAAACAGGGGGTATATCTTACCGATAAGGCGGTCGATGGGGAGCATCGTCGCCACGAAATAGTAGACAAGGATAATCGCCACCCACCACCAATAGGGGATAGCAGGTGTCATCATACTCAAGATGCTCGCAGGTGAACGCATAAACACCACACCCACCAGAATCAGCAGAATGAGTGAAATGACGCGCATAATATCACGAATGCCACCGCCGAGATAGCGGCCAATGACTTCAGGCAGGCTCACGCCCTCGTTGCGGGTAATGATGATTCCCGAGATGTAGTCGTGCATAGCGCCAATAAATATACCGCCGAGCGTAATCCATACAAAGGCTACGGGACCAAAGCAGGCTCCCATAATGGCTCCGAAGATGGGACCCACGCCAGCGATATTAAGCAATTGAATCATAAATGTTTTCCACAACGGCATAGGTATGTAATCGACACCGTCGTACAAAACTTTGCTCGGCATTTCGGCCGAGTCCTTAACCTCGCAGACTCGTTCCAGATATTTGCCGTAAACGAAATAGGCCGCAACAAGCAGACCTAAACAGACTAAAAAAGTAATCATAACCTTCCTAACACTATAATTGTCCTAACCTAATTCAAACCTATTATCTGCACTGCCCGATTGCGCTATTGCAGCGCATTTGCGGATAGATAATTTAGTGCGAATTTAACATTTTTTTGAGTAATTATGACACTTTTTGCGATTTTGACACATAAACTTGCAAAATAATCGCAACACCCACCTGGATGAGCAACTCCGTGCTCAAGCCTCGGATTCGGTTATAGGTAAAGTTATTGGCAAACAAGAGTCAGTTTAACAAAAACTTGTTAGCGGAGTTCCTTCGGGTTTTGCTATCTAATAAAAACCGAGGCTGCCGGTGGGGTGGGCAGCCTCGGTGTGAGTAGGTTTATTGTGAAGAAATAGTCGTTATTTTGCGGGGGTGATCTTCATTGCGAAGCCGCCGCCGCGAGCCATCTTGACCTTCATCTTCTGCTTGTTGTCGGCGTTCTGCTTCTTGATGCTGAAGTCGCTGGCAATCTTGTTGGCGTTCACGCCGTCGATGATGCTCTCAACAGTGTAGTTGCCGTCGGGCAGGAAGCTAAGATCAACCTCCACCTCGCGGGCCGACCAGTTGGTCATACCGCCCACATACCACTCCTCACCAGAGCGGCGTGCCAGGATGGCGTACTCGCCAATCTTACCATCGAGGGCAACGGTCTGCTCCCAAACGGTGGGTATCTCGGCGATAAACTCGGTACACTCCTTCTCCTTCTCGTAGTTTGACGGAGAGTCGCACAACATATTGAACGGAGCCTCGAAGATAACATACATCGCCAGCTGGTGGCAGCGTGTACCCTGGCTCATAGGCTCTGAGTTGCTGGCGCGGTAGCTTGACTTCTGGGCGTTACGCATAGCACCCTGAGTGTAGTCCATCGGGCCTGCGACCATACGGATGAAGGGGATCTGTACATCGTATGTCACCTGATCCAACTCGATGCTCGACCACTTCATCTGCTCGAGTCCGTTCACACCCTCGTAGTTCACTACATTGGGGTATTTGCGCGAGAGTCCGCAGGGCTTGTATGCTCCGTGGAAATCCACGAAGAGCTTATACTTTGCAGCGGTTGCGGCGGCACGCTCGTAGAAGTCCACCATCTGCTGGTCGTCGCGATCCATAAAGTCAATCTTGAAGCCCTTTACGCCCAACTCTGAGTAGTACTTGAAGACATTGTCCATATCGCGATCAACGGCCCAGTAGCCACCCCACAGCACGATGCCAACGCCACGCTTTGCGCCGTAGTCGCACAGGTGCTTGATGTCGATTGCGGGCACTACCTGCATCAGGTCGGCCTTCTTGTTCACGCTCCAGCCCTCGTCGAGGATGACATACTCGATGCCGTTGCGGGCTGCGAAGTCGATGTAGTACTCGTAGGTCTGGTTGTTCACGCCAGGCACGAAGTCCACGCCGTAGAGACCCCAGTCGTTCCACCACTCCCAGGCAACCTTACCAGGCTTAATCCACGATGTGTCGCCGATGGCGTTCTCCTGGCTCAGACGGAATACCATATCGTCATCCAGCAACTCGGCGTCGTTGTCAGCAACGATGCAGATACGCCACGGGAATGAGCGCGCACCATTTATCTCGGCGATGTAGGGCTTGCGTGTCTGCACCTCGCCCTGCAACATATTGTGGCCACCCTGCTTAACCTCGTCGGGCACGGGAGCGAAGTTGGCACCCAACTTGCTATCGCCCTGCGAGTGGAGATACATACCAGGATAGCTCACCAAGTCAGACTCTGTGAGGCACACCTTCTTGTTGCCAATATCTACCAATACGGGGAGGAACATCAGTCTATTCTGACCCATCTGGCTCATCTTCTCGATGATGTAGGGCTGCTCGAATGAGTTGTAGTACTGCTGCTCGAATGTCTTTTTCTTGTTGTCGCGTACATACGAGCAATATACGGTCTTGTCGCCGTCGAACTTATACTCCGAAATCTCGTTCTTTACGGTGTAGGCGCCCTTGCGAGTAGATACGAAGCGGTAGGCCGCAGCGTTGTCGTAGGCGCGGAACTCGATGGCGTAGTCGCCACGGAACGAGATGGTCAGCGCATTGCACTTGTCCACAACCTCGGCCTTCTTGTAGAGCGGCGAGGGAATCACCTTGTCGATCTTTGTGGTTGAGGTCTTGCGGATGAGTTTGTTAAGACGAGGAGCTACACCCCAAGTCTCGTTTTCGTTAATCTGCATTGCAACCTGCGAGGGCGCAAGCACCACCTCGTTGTCAGAAGTGACGCTCCAGCGTACATCGTCACCTACGGTAACCGTAATCTTCAGACTGCCGTCGGGTGAAGCCACTGTTGTCGTTGTGGCCTTGCCATTGGGCTGAGCGACAGCTACGCAGAGGGCGAGCATTGCCAGCGCGGTAAGTAGAAATCTTTTCATCGTGTAATGTTTTTGTTGTTAATATTTTCTTTAGTTTTCGTTCCGTTGTTGTAGGCTCTGACAGAGGGGTGATTTTCGGACAAACTCGGCTTTGGCTGTTGCCGATAGCACCCCGCGCAACATTGTCGTGTTCCATTTGGTAGAGGAAATGTCTATTTCTCCACTTCAAAGGTAATATTTTTTTCTCAAGTCTGAAATTTTCACTATTTTTATTCCGAAAATGTTTGCCGCCCGTGCCCTTGCGGGGTGTGGCAACCGAGAATAAACTCCGATGGATAACAAGACCCTGATAGATAGTTTTATAACGCACATTGCTGCCGAAAGACGCTACTCGCCGCTGACGGCACGCAACTACGAGCACGACTTGCGCCGTTTTGTGGAGTGGGGTGTGGCGAGTTGTGGCGAGGAGTTCGACCTCTGCAAGGTCGAGAGCGCCGACATCAGCAGCTGGGTTATGTCGCTATCCGATTCGGGGAGTATGAAGAGTTCGTCGATAAACCGTGCGGTGGCTACACTGCGCTCGTTCTACCGCTATCTGCGTCGTCGCGACATTATCCAGCACAATGTATTTGTCTCGGTGCAGTCGTTGCGTACGGCACGCCGTCTGCCGTCGTTCGTGCCCGAGGGCGATATGGTTGAGGTGGTCGATACCGTACTCGAGCGTCTGCGCAGTGTCGAGTGGCGCGATAGGCGCGATGCGCTCATCGTGCTGATGCTCTATGCGTGCGGTCTGCGTCTGGCCGAGTTGTGTGGTATCGATAGGTCTGATTTTGAGAAAGATTACTCGTCTTTGCGCGTAAAAGGCAAGGGTGACAAGATGCGAATCATACCCCTGGTGAGGCGTGTGAGCTTCGAGGTGAAACGCTTTTTGTCGCAAAATTCTTGCGACAATGCTTGCATAATTGACGAAAATGCACTATTTTTATCAAAGCGAGGAGATAGAATCTCTCGTAGTGATGTACAACGCAGTGTGGCACGCCTTCTGCGGGAGTGTGGTGTGCAGGGTAAGTGTTCGCCCCATATTTTGCGACACACCTTTGCTACGCACCTGCTAAACGATGGAGCCGACCTGCGTGAGATTCAAGAGCTGATGGGCCACTCGTCGCTCAGCGCGACACAGGTCTATACGCACAACAACATTGCGCAGCTACAGCGCATCTACGCAACGGCACACCCTCGTTCGAGTGGCGAGTTGTCGGATGAGCTTTAGCCGAGGGCGCACATAGAGTTAGACAAGGACGGATGCTCGTTGAGGTATCCGCATAATTATAGGTTTAATTTCTAAATTTTAGGGCTATGGATGTACAGATTCAGTCAGTGAAGTTCGATGCGAGTACGAAATTAATCGAATTCATAGAGAAAAAGTTAGCCAAGTTGGACCGCGTTGCCGAGAATGCTCTTGGCGTTGATGTTGTTCTGAAACTCGACAAGGACAGCGAAAAGGGAAACAAAGTCGCAGTTGTTACTCTGCGTATAGCCGGTGGCGATATACGCGTTGAGGAGCAGGCCCACACCTTCGAGGAGGCCATCGACAATGTGATGGATGTAATGAAGCGTCAGATTGAGCGCCGCAAAGATAAATAGACTTTTATTTACCACTTAATAGAAAATCCCGCAGTTTTTGGCTGCGGGATTTTTTGTCAAACACCTAATTAAAACATCTGCAATAGCTTGGCCATCAGTACGCCCAGGTGGTTGCCTGCGGCATATCCCACGATGCCCGCGCCGAGTCCCGTGATGAGCGCTCGCTTGTTGCCCATTGCGGCCGAAGCCATCGGTACAAACGGGGGTGAGTTGATGAACGCCACCGACGATACCATCATCGAGTCGGCATCCACACGCATTATGCGGCAGATGATGGCGTGAATAATCAACGAGAGGAACACCGCCACCGACATAAAGGCCAGCTGGTAGGCTCCGCCCGCCAGATTCAGATTCTTGAAGTCGGCCATCGAGGCGATGGTGATGCTGAAGATGTAAATCAGATACATACCCACATCATAGCTCATATCCAACTTCTTGACCCCTTTGATGAATGAGCTTGCCACACCCAGGGTGGTGAGTATCAGGATGAAAGCCGCCATAAACCAACCCTCGGGCAGTAGTAGTGCCACGCCTGCCGAGATGGCTGCAATTACTATCGTCACGCCCAGCATCTTCGCAATCTGCACGCCTCCCTCACGAGTGAAGAGTTTGGCGTAGGGGTTCTGCTTGGCTGCGGCTATCTGCTGCTCAATCTCGGCCTTATCCTCCAGCGAAGTGACCTTGCGGCGCTCGCCGTAGAGGTATCTGAAGGCCTTGATGCCGACGCTGAAGAGGAAGATGAAGTAGAGGAACGAGATGATTATATCGTACGAGTTGATGAGTATATATGTCTCGCTGTTGATGCGGAAGATGGCCTGCAATGCTGCGGCATTGAGCGTGCCGCCCGTGTACATTCCCGTGATGATTCCGCCCACCTCTGCGCCCTGCGCCATCTTCTGTCCGAAGAGCAGATATCCCGTAGCGACGGCTATGCAGGTGGCCAGAAAACCACTCGCCACAACCTTCAGTTGCAGGCGTGCCTCCTTGCGCGAGAAGCTACAGCCGAAGAGCATCATCGGGATAGCCAGCGGGATGACCACATTGGGTAGCATATCCTGCAACTCGGCCAACTCGGCGGGCATAAATGGCAGGTTGCCCACCACCATACCTATCGCATAGAGTACCATTATCGGGCCTAACTTGTCGAGTAGCCAGAATCGGCGGCAGAGCCATATCACTGCGGCGGGAGTGAGGCAAAAGAGGGCAAGTATCAATATGTAGTTTACGATGCTCATAAGGTTTTCGGAATCTTAAAAATATCTCTTTACACGGGCAAAGATACAAACAGAGAATCTATTTGGCAACAATGTGTCAAATAGATTCTCGTTCAGTTGGCTCTTTAGAGCCTATTTCGTAAAACTCTTACAACAATTTCTTCACCAGGCCGAACATATTGTAGGGCATATAGCGGAAGGGCAAATCGAGCCAGGTGGGTGTGACAACCACAGCACGGCGGTGCGAGAATGCGTCGAAGCTCAGTCGGCCGTGGTATGAACCCATACCCGAGTTGCCTACGCCGCCGAAGGGCAGATTCTCGTTAGCAATGTGCATAATGGTGTCATTGATGCAGGCACCACCCGACGATGTGCGGGCGATGGTGCGCCACGCCTCGCTTGTGCGACCGAAGTAGTAGAGTGCCAACGGCTTCTCGCGCTTGGTGACGAAGTTGATAGCCTCGTCGGTGGTCTCGAAGGTGACCATCGGCAGTACGGGACCAAAAATCTCATCCTGCATAACGGGTGAGTTCACATCCACATCGGCCAGCAGCGTAGGCTCGATGTAGAGGTCCTCGCGGTCGGTAGTGCCACCCACTACGATGCGGCCATCGTTCAAGTAGCCAGCCACGCGGTCGAAGGCCTTTGACGATACCATTCTCACGAAGTGGCGGCTCTTGTGTACATCCTTGCCGTGCAACTTACGCAACTCCTGCTTGAAGGCCTTGACGAACTCCTCTTGCAGTGATGAGCGGATGAGCAGGTAGTCGGGAGCGATGCAGGTCTGACCAGCGTTGAGGGTCTTGCCCCACGCGATACGGCGAGCCGCAAGCTTGACATCGGCGCCCGCATCGACGATGCAGGGGCTCTTGCCGCCCAACTCCAATACTACAGGCGTGAGGTTGCGAGCCGCAGCCTCCATCACTCTCTTGCCAAGTGAGGGGCTACCCGTAAAGAAGATGATGTCGAAACGCTCGTCCAACAGCTGTCCATTCACCTCGCGGTTGCCCTGTACTACAGCCACATAGCGCTCGTCGAATGTCGCACGAATCATCTGCTCGATGACCTTCGACACGGTCGGCACATAGGGCGACGGCTTCAGCAGGGCTGTACAGCCTGCCGAGATTGCACCCACCAGCGGGTTGAGCAGCAACTGCACGGGGTAGTTCCACGGAGCAATGATGAGCGCATTGCCCAAAGGCTCGCTCACGATGCGAGAACGCGAGGGCATCATCTTCAGCGGTGTGGGGCGCTTCTCGCGCTTCATCCAGCTCTTCAGATGCTTTAGGTGGTTCTTTACCTCACCCTCCACTATGCTGGTCTCGGTGAGTGTGGCCTCCTGCATTGACTTGTGCAGGTCGCTCCACAGAGCCTCACACAGAGGCTTGTGCCACTCCTTCAATGCGCGCTGGAAACGGCGCAGCTGCTCACGGCGGAACTCATAGTCGAGTGTTGCGCCCGAGGCGAAGTACTCCTTCTGTGCCGCAACGATACTCTTAATACGCTCTAACGAGGTGTTCTCTACTGACATATCTTTTGTTATTTTCTTCCTGTAAAGTTATTCATTGTTGAGTAAATGCCTACCCAGTCGCCCATAATCTTGTCAAACCACGCCGAGGGCAGCACTGCCTGGCAGGTGCGGATAAAGTGGAAGCTGAAGGGGATACCCTTGAAGTCGGTGTTGCGCTCGATGGCACGCAGAACCTTGCGAGCTACAGTCTCGGGCTTCAAGATGGGGAAGAGGCGTGAGTGTACACCCTCGAACATACCCGTGCTAATGAAGTAGGGGGCGATAGTCGAGATGTGTACATTGCTGCGAGCCATCTTAAGCTCGATGCGTACCGAATCCGACCAACCAATTACGGCCCACTTGCTGGCAGCATAGACCGACATTCGGGGATTTGAAAGCATACCCGCCGCCGAGGCGATGTTGCAGATGTGGCCGTGGTCGCGGCTAATCATATCGGGCAGAGCCTGCAGTGCTACGAGCATAGGCGCTACCGAGTTGATGGCCATCGTACGCTGAATGTCGCCGACGCTCTGCTCATCGAATGTCTTGTTGCCCGCAACGATGCCGGCGCAGTTAATCAAAATATCTACGGCTCCACACTCCTGCTTTGTGAGTTTGAAGTTCTCCTCCACGCACTTCTCGTCAGATACATCCACGCGGTATCCCTTGATGGCTCCGAGCGGTGACAACTCCTCGATGGTAGAGGCGATGTTCTGCTCGTTGATATCCCAAATTACAACCTGACGGGCGCCACGCTCCAATGCCATACGGCTCATAATGCGGCCGATGCCCGATGCTCCTCCTGTGATGAGGAGGCAACTCTCTTTAATCTTTGTCATCCTGAAATAATTTACATCGGCAGAAAAGCCGACTTTGAAACAAAATTTTAGTGCGGCAAAGATATGAAAGATTCTCAGCGTATATAAGCCGCCAAAGGCGAATGGGACGAATTGGCGTAGTTTTGTGACTAATTAGACCCCTTGCGACCCACTTTTGTGGCGATATGACCCCTAAGCAGTGGCGATTTGGACGGTGTAGGCATAAAAAAAGTATCGGCTACGCAAGGCAACCGATACTCTATTATATTAATTAAGGTATGCCTGGATTACTCAGTAGGAATATCCTTGTTCACATTCTTTGAACCAACCAAAGCGTAGAACAACATATAAGCCAAACCTGCGATTACAACCCAGTAGCTTGTCAAATATGAACCGCTCCAGTCAACGATACCGTTCTGCAACAAAGGAAGGATACCACCACCGCAAACGAGTGCCATGAAGATACCTGAAGCCTTCTCAGTGTACTTACCCAAGCCCTCAACTGCGAGGTTGAAGATACCACCCCACATTACTGATGTGCAGAGACCGCACAATACGAGCAACGCAGCATTAACGGGAACTGTAGCAACGGCAAAACCCTTAGCACCGTCGAATACGGGCAAGTTAACTGTTGTCTCGGGGTTAAGGAAGATAGCGCCCAATACCAAGCACAAACCAGCTGCAGAAGCAACTGAAAGCATGCTCTTAGCAGAAACCTTTGCACCCAAAGCAGCACCAGCCAAACGACCGATAAGCATCAAGAACCAGTAAGTACCAGCAACTGTACCAGCGATAGCAGTTGTAGATACCTCGTTCAACCACTTCTGCAATACATTAGGAATACCTACCTCAACACCTACATAGATGAAGATACAGATAGCGCCCAATACGAAGTGACGGAATGACATAGGACCGTACTGTGACTTCTCACCCTTAACAGCAGCTGCGGGAGCGTTCTCGGGGATTGAAGTGAACATTACAACGATGAAAGCTACTGCGAAGATAGCCAACGCTGTGTACATCAAACCGTTTACATCGCTAATCTGTGCCTGTGCGATGTTGGGAATCAAAAGACCAGTCAAGATGATAACGGCAGTACCCATCAATGAGTTGAAAGAACCACCAATCTGAATGAGCTGGTTACCCTTGTTACCACCACCTGCGAGCTTGTTCAACATCGGGTTTACAACGATGTTCAACATACACATTGAGAAACCTGCGATGAATGCACCCAAGAGGTAAACGCCGAATGAGCCCATGAAACCAGAGAGAGTCTGGATAGCAACACCAGCAAAACCTACGCCGATAGCGATCAAAGCTGTCTTCTTGTAACCCATATTCTGGAGCATATTACCAGCAGGGATACCCATAATAGCGTATGCAATAAAGTTTGCGAATACACCGAGTGTACCCATCCAGTTAGCAACGCCAAACTGGTTCTTCAATACATCACCCATAGGTGAAGCCAAATTGGTCACAAACGAGATCATACCGAACAACAGAATCATCACGATAATGGCCAATACATTACTTTTTTGTTTTGTACTCATAATGTTTTGTTTAGTTAATAATTTGGTTATAAATTGTTTGTCTTTGTTTTGCTATCGGTCGCGCTCGGCTACATAGGCGCACAGATTGATGAGCGCTGTGCGGTAGGGCGAATCGGCATAGGTCGAGAGTATCGCCACGGCGCGGTCTATATATGTCTGCATCGTGCGTGCTGCCAGCGACAGGGCTCCCGTGGCTTCAACCACACCCTGCAGATGCTCTACGGCGGCATCGTCGGTTGCACACTGCTTCAGTTTGTCGATAATCTGCAGCTTCTCGGCTGATGAACACTGCTCCAATACCTCGATGAGTGGCAGCGTAATCTTACCTTCGCGCAGGTCGTTGTTGCGGGGCTTGCCCGTCTGTGCCGAGCGGCTGTAGTCGAGGATGTCGTCTTGAATCTGGAAGGCCATACCCAACGCCTCGCCGAAGCGACGCATCTGCTCTACATCCTTGCGTGCGGCCATCACCGAAACGGCTCCTGCCGATGCGCTGATGCTAATCAGGCTGGCCGTCTTTTTGTAGATGATTTCCAGATAGTCCTGGCGTGTGGTGTCCTTGTCGGCTGCGTGCTGGCTCTGCAACACCTCGCCCTCGCAGAGGGTAGCCACGGCACCGATGATGTGCGACACGATGTCGTACTGCGCGCTTCCCATACCCGCACTCATTGTGCGTGCCAGCAGGAAGTCACCCAGCAATACGGCGTTGCGCGACTGCCACAAGGCATTCACCGAGGGGCGGCCACGGCGTGTGTCGGCGTTGTCCAGCACATCGTCGTGAACGAGCGATGCGGTGTGCAACATCTCTACCATCATTGCGGCCAGATAGGTACGCTTGGTGCAATTACGCTCACCCTCGACCCATTGGCGACAGTTGGCTGCCGAGGTGAGTGCCGAAGTGAGCATTACGATAATGGGGCGTATGCTCTTGCCGCGTGCCGAAAGCACATGCGTAAGCATCTCGCTCATTAGCTTGCCATCCGACTGGAATTGGCCCTTCAGGAACTCCTCGAAGGCGTCGATGTCAGAGGCTATGGGTGTTCGTATTGCGTCAAGACTTACCATAAAAACGGTGTTACTATTTACCTTTTACTTTGCAAATATAGTAAAATTTCACAATTAGACACCGAAAAATGAATGTTTTTCGTAACTTTGACCCATTAACTGATGATATTGTGATGAAATTTGATTTTTTCAAAAACAAAAACTGGCTCATAGCGCTCTGCTCTATTGTGCTGTTCTTCGTCGTGGCGGCCATCTACTGCGCCCCGCAGTTTGGGGGTAAGGTGTTGTCGCAGCACGATGTACAGCAGTATGAGGGAATGCGTCGTGATATTGTGGAAAACCGCCTGGCAACGGGCGAAGATGCCCAGTGGACGGGTCGAATGTTCGGCGGTATGCCTGCATTCCTAATCGATGTGAAATACCCTGCACAGGCTGTTAAGGGTACGGTGGGCAAGGTGGTGAAGATTATCGACACCCCCGCTTCGTTCCTCTTCTTTGCGATGACGGCTATGTGGGTGGCTATGTTGCTCTTTGGACTCAGCCCGTGGGTGAGTCTTATTGCGGCTCTGGCCTACGGCTTCTCGACCTACTTCCTGCTGATTATCGGCGCGGGACACATCACCAAGATGTGGGCACTCGTCTATGCTCCGCTGATGATGGGTGGCGTATATTTCACCCTGCATCGCAATATGTGGGCGGGTGCGGCTCTGACGGCGCTGTTTACATCGCTGGAGATAGGTGCCAACCACCCCCAGATTACATACTACTTCGCTCTGGCTATGGCTGCTATGTGGCTCAGTGAGGGCTACTTTGCACTGCGTGGCAAGCGCCTCGGCGACTTCTTCAAGCGTACGGCTCTGCTCGCTGTGGCGGGGCTGTTTGCGGTGGGCTCTAACCTCTCGCCGCTGTGGTACACTATGCAGCACTCGAAGGAGACAATTCGCGGAGGCTCAGAGTTGGTGGCAAAGGATGATGTAAACCGAGGCTCGGATGGCCTCGACCTGCAATATGCAACGGCGTGGAGCTACGGCAAGGCCGAGAGTTTCACGCTACTCGTTCCCGACTTTATGGGCGGTACTTCGGCTGACACATTTGCCGCCGATGGCGCAGTTGCTGCGGCACTGAACAAGTACGGCTTGGGTCAGATGGCTCAATATTTGCCCCGTTATCGTGGTACGCAACCCTATACGGCTGGCCCGACATATCTCGGTGCGGCTGCAATATTCCTCGCCATTTTGGCGCTCTTTGTTCTGCCCAACCGCCAGAGGTGGTGGATTGTGGCGGCTACGCTGCTGACGATATTGATGTCGTGGGGTAACAACCTGATGTGGCTGACGGCTCTGCTGTTCGACTACCTGCCTGGCTATAATAAGTTCCGTACACTCTCTATGGCGCTGGTCGTAGTGCAGTGGACGGTGCCTCTGCTGGCGGCGTTGGGTATTGGCCGAGTTATCAGCAACTGTCTTGATGAGAAGCAGTTGCGTCGCTCGCTGCTGTGGGCTACTGGTCTTACGGCGGGAGTGTTGTTGGTGATGATTTTCGGAGGTCGCTCGTTGGGTGACTTCGGTCAGAGCCAGAGTCAGCAGATGCTCGCTGGCCAGTTCCAGCAGTTGCTTCAGCATCAGGGCGCTGCAGACTATATTAAGCAGGGTCTGCACGAGCAGATGGCGTGGGATGCCGCCTCGGCTATTGCCGACGAGCGTGCCGATGTTATGGCCGCCGATGCGTGGCGTTCGCTCATCTTCGTGTTGCTTGCGGCGGGTGCACTGTGGCTCTACTCAAAGCGCAAGGTGCTCACTTCGCCTGCACTGCTCTGTGTGGTGCTGACGGCGATTGTGGCTGTGGATCTTATCAATGTCGATACACGATACCTCAATCACGATAGTTTTATGCTCCGTCGTCAGACCGAGATTCTGCCGACCGAGGCCGACAAGGTGATTATGCAGGATAAGGATCCCGCATACAGGGTCTTCAACCTCTCAGTGTCGCCCTTCAACGACGCCTCTACATCCTACTTCCACCGCTCGGTGGGTGGTTATCACGGTGCGAAGCTCTCGCGCTATCAGGATGTCATCGACCGCTACCTGATGCAGATTGATGAGCGAGTACTCGATATGCTCAATGTGCGCTACTTCATCGGTGAGTCTGCTACGGCCGATGCCGTCATCGAGCGCCCCACAGCCAATGGCGCTGCGTGGTTGGTCGAGAGCGTGGTGCGTGCATCGTCACCCCACGAGGAGATTGAGCTAATCGGCAAGATTGACAACAAACACGAGGCTGTTTTCGGCAACGACTACCTACCCTCGAAGATACGATTCTCTGCGGGCGAAATAGCGCTCAAGGAGTATCGTCCCAACTATTTGCGATATGAATACTCGGCCGAGGGCGATGCGCTGGCTATATTCTCGGAGATTTACACACGCGAGGGTTGGACCGCAACGGTCGATGGTCAGCAGGTGACTCCGCTCAGAGCCAACTACATCCTGCGCGCGCTGGAGCTTCCCGCTGGAAACCACACCGTAGAGTGGCGTTATCGCGCTCCGAAGTGGTCACTCATTGAGGGTATAACACTCCTCTTCTCGATTGCCGTTTTGGCCGCCGTGGCATTAACATTAATACTCTATTTGCGTAATGAAAGAGGACAAAAGAATAAAGCGTAAAGTACGCCGCTCGTATGTGGTTTCTACCATCAGCATAGCGCTGGTGCTGTTCCTGTTGGGCTCGGTAGGGTATATGCTCACCGCCGCCCTCACTACGGCCAGCACGCTGCGCCGCAGTATCACTCTGTCGGTGGAGTTGGATAACAGCCTCGATGAGAGCCGCAAGGAGGCGCTCAAGGGCGAGATAGCCTCAATTGAGGGTGCGCTGGATGTCATCTATGTGGATAAGCAGCAGAAGATTGACGATGCCGAGTTCAGGCGTATGTTCGCTGCCGAGATTGAGGATATCCTGGCCGAGAATCCGTTGCGTAATAGCTTCGAGGTTGTGGTGGCCTCGACCGAGCGTGCCGCGATGGATGCTATGGTCGATAAGCTCTCGGCGCTTAACGGTGTGGTCTATGTGGCCTATCCTGCCGCCACCATCGAGCGACTGCACTCGACAATCACCAAGATTACCATCGTACTGCTGGCCTTCGGCGGTGCGCTGCTCATCATCTCGCTTATTCTGCTGAACAATACTATCCGCCTGGCCATCTTCTCGCGCCGTTACCTCATCAACACCTTCAAGTTGGTGGGCGCTACGAAGGGCTACATCATGCGTCCCTTCCTGGCGACGGCTGCCAAGCAGGGTTTGTGGTCGGGAGTGATTGCGAGCCTGCTGTTTGGTTCGGCTCTGGCCGCCCTGAGCGGTGCGTTGCCCGAGGTGGTATCGACGACCGAGCTTATCAAGGTGGGCGTGACGGTGGGTGCAATGCTCCTCTGCGGACTTGTTATCTCGCTGCTGTTTACGGCCTTTGCGGTGAATAAGTTTGTGAATATGAAAACCAACAAGATATACTTGTACTAAACGATATAGACGATGAAAAATATGTTAGACGCCTTGCGCCGACGCTTTATGGCGGCGGGCGACAAGAATGATGCCGAGATGCCCCTGACGATCAAGAACTACATCCTGATGATTGTCGGTTTTGTGGTGATAGTTTTAGGTATGGCCTTGATGTGCGGTGGTGCAAGCGACGGCCCCAACGACTTTAACTACGATATGTTCTCGTGGCGCAGAATTACACTCGCCCCGCTGCTTATCGTGGGTGGCTTCGTATTCGAAATCTACGCCCTGCTAAAGAAATTTTAATTAGGGACTTTGCTTCCCTTGAATTTAATTTGGGGCTACTCCATCGATTAGTGATCATACGCCCCGCTTGTTAATAAAAATACCCGAACAATGACTGTATTAGAATCTATCGTATTGGGTGCCGTGCAAGGCATCACCGAGTTTTTGCCCGTATCAAGCAGTGGCCATTTGCAGATAGCTAAAGCTCTGCTGGGCGTCGAGATTGAAGAGAATCTCGTCTTCGATGTCACACTGCACGCTGCAACCGTATTGAGTACCATTGTAATTCTCTGGCCCGAGGTGAAGAAGATTCTCTGCGGACTCTTCTCGAGCCATTTCAACGAGGAGCAGGCCTATGTGCTCAAGCTTATCATCTCGATGATACCCATCGGCATCATCGGCTTTGCCTTCAAGGATTACCTCAATGCTATGCTCGAGTCGCCCTATATCCTCACCATCGTGGGCTGTATGTTGTTGCTGACAGCGGCTCTGCTCTCGTTTGCATACTATGCTCGTCCGCGCATCAAGGAGAATATCTCTTACCGCGACGCATTCATCATCGGTCTAGCTCAGGCCATAGCTGCAATGCCTGGTCTTTCACGCTCGGGTTCGACCATCGCTACGGGTCTGTTGCTCGGCAACAAGAAGTCGGCCGTGGCACAGTTCTCATTCCTGATGGTGCTGGCTCCGATTATGGGCGAGATGCTACTCAATGTAGTGAAGGGCGAGGTTGTTTTTGGCTCGATTGGTACATTGCCGCTGGTGTGCGGCTTCCTCGCTGCATTCCTGGTGGGTTGTGCTGCCTGCCGCTTTATGATAGGCATCGTACAGAAGGGTAAGCTGATTTGGTTTGCCGTATATTGTGCCATCGCGGGCGTGGTATCTATCATTAGTAACTTCATCTAAAATAATCAATTAAGATATGACAGAGAGTCAGTCGCTACGCGGGATAGATTTCCGCGAGGGCTATATTGCCGTTATCGACAAGCCGCTGGAGTGGACATCGACCGATGTGGTGCGTAAAATCAAGTATGCGCTCGTAAACCGTCTGGGCTACAAGAAGATAAAGATTGGTCACGCAGGTACACTCGACCCCCTGGCTACGGGCGTGTTGCTCATCTGCATCGGCAAGGCCACCAAGATGGTCAATGCTCTGCAGAGCGAGGAGAAGGAGTACATCACCGAGCTGGAGTTGGGTGCTACAACCCCCAGCCACGATATGGAGCATCCGATTGATTGCCGCTATCCGACCGAGCATATCACACGCGAACTCATCGAGCAGGCTCTGCCGTCGCTCACTGGAGAGCGTCTGCAGGCACCGCCCATCTACTCGGCCAAGAAGGTGGAGGGTGTGCGAGCCTACGAGTTTGCCCGCGCGGGCGAGGAGGTGGAGCTCAAGAAGGCGCTGATTAACATCTACGAGATTGAGATTCTCGACTTTACGATGCCCTATCTGAAGCTCCGTGTGAGATGCAGCAAGGGAACATACATTCGCTCACTGGCTTACGAGATTGGTCAGGCTCTCAACAGCGGAGCCTACTTGCGCTCGTTAAGACGCACTCGCAGTGGAGGTTTCACAGCCGAAAATGGGTGGAATCTCGAAAATTTTATGGAAAAGTTGAAGGAGTGTGAAACAAAATAGCGAAAATATCGTATTATATATTGATATTTGTGTCTTTTACAGTTGATAAAAAGATTTTAGATTATGAAATTATCTCAATACGGATACGAGTTCAAGCGCGAGATGTTGGCTCAATATCCTGCTGATAACCGCGATGAGTCGCGTCTGATGGTTGTTAATCGTAGCACGGGTCAAATCGAGCACCGCATCTTCAAGGATATCATAGAGTACTTCGACGAGAAGGACCTCTTCTTGTTCAACGACACCAAGGTTTTCCCTGCACGCCTCTATGGTAACAAGGAGAAGACTGGTGCCGAAATCGAGATTTTCTTGCTGCGTGAGCTCAACCGTGAGTTGAGATTGTGGGATGTGTTGGTGGATCCCGCCCGTAAGATTCGTATCGGCAACAAACTCTACTTCGGTGAGGACGATATGATGGGTGCCGAGGTTATCGACAACACCACATCGCGCGGTCGTACACTCCGCTTCCTCTTTGATGGCTCGTACGAGGAGTTCAAGGAGGCACTCTATCGTTTGGGTGAGACACCTCTGCCCCGTTGGGTGCGCGAGAAGGTTGAGGAGGAGGACGCCGAGCGTTACCAGACCATCTTCGCCAAGCACGAGGGTGCTGTAGCTGCTCCTACAGCGGGTATGCACTTCTCGAAGCATCTGCTCAAGCGTATGGAGATTAAGGGCATCGACTCTGCACACATCACTCTGCACGCAGGTTTGGGTAACTTCCGCACCGTAGATGTTGAGGATTTGTCGAAGCACAAGATGGATTCAGAGCAGTTCTTCGTAAGCGAGCAAGCTGCCGAGATGGTGAACAACGCCAAGCGTGAGCACCACAAAGTGGTGGCTATCGGTACTACCGTTATGCGTACACTCGAGACTGCCGTATCGACCTGCGGTATGATTAAGCCTATGGAGGGTTGGACCAACAAGTTCATCTTCAACCCCTATGACTTTACGGTTGCTGACGCTATGGTGTCGAATCTGCACCTGCCCTACTCAACACAGCTGATGATGGTGGCGGCATTTGGTGGATACGACTGCGTAATGAACGCCTACGATGTAGCCGTTAAGGAGGGTTATCGCTTTGGTACATACGGCGATGCGATGCTGATTCTTTAAGATTTTACCTCGAAGAACAGCACTGCGGAATAGTCGGCCGAAGGGTGGGTGAGCCTCGTTGGGGCGCAGTCCAAAAAGCGAATAGGCCGATTTTTCAAAAAAAATTATTATATTTGCACATTGTAAACATCTAAATAACAATATGGCTGCACGCAAGATACTCTATGTTTGTCAGGAGATTATGCCCTACTTGCCCGAGACCGAGTTGTCGTCACTCTGCCGTCGCTTAGCGCAGGCTATGCAGGAGCGTGGTAACGAGATTCGTACCTTTATGCCGCGTTACGGTTGCATCAACGAGCGCCGCAATCAGCTGCACGAGGTGATTCGCTTGTCGGGTATGAACCTTATAATCAACGACAACGACCATCAACTTATAATCAAGGTGGCCTCTATCCCGTCGGCTCGCATCCAGATATATTTTATCGATAACGATGACTACTTCGAGCGCAAGGCTGTGCTCACCGACGAGAATGGCAACGAGTTTGAGGACAATGACGAGCGCGCCATATTCTTTGCTCGCGGCGTTCTGGAGACTGTCAAGAAGTTGAATTGGTCTCCCACAATCGTACACTGCTTGGGCTGGATGTCGGCCGTTACGCCCATCTACCTGAAGAAGGTGTTTAACGATGACCCCTTGTTCCGCGATGTGAAGGTGGTGGTTACGCTGTGTGACGACAAGTTTGAGAATCCGCTGAGTGCAGATTTCAACAGTAAAATAGCAAGTGAGGGTGTAAAAGATGAAAAGTTGGCAGATTTGTCACTCCCCTCATACGAAAATCTCTATCGCTTCGTTATTGATTATGCCGACGGCATAGTCGTTTCATCGGACAAGGCCAACCCCGCACTCGTGGAGTATGCACGCCAGAGCGGTAAGCCTATGCTGGAGTATCAGGAGGCCGATGAGAAGGAGTTTTTCGATAATTATAACCGTTTTTATGAAGAATTGTAACCGCAGATATGGTAAGATGCTGGCTACGCTGGCAGTATTGTGTGTAGTGTGCTTCGCTACATTGGTATCTTGTACCACTACGGCCGACTACACATTGGGTCAGGAGCTTACGCCGGGTCACCAGCAGATGCAGATGCGTCACCGCCTCTACAAGGCTGGTATCGTCAAGGAGGCTGATAAGGCTGACGCCCCCTGCCAGATTTTCCAAACTCGTCTGTTCAAGACCGACTCTACGGTCTCTACTTCATTGGGTCAGTTGCATTTGGGTCTGCAGAGTGACGAGCGTTTCGGTACTCGCAAGCTCTCGTTTGCCAGCCAGGTGCTCTTTATGCTGCCCGTCGATGATTCGATTGGTTTCGGTTACCGTCCCGTATATGACTCTACAGTGTTCCGTATCTCGGTAGATACCTTTGCGGGCGATACTACAAAGCCTATGCTCTTCCGTGTGTATGAGCTGAAGAAGGAGCTCACTAACGAGGAGGCCGAGGATACCGTATTCTACACATCGTTCGACCCCCGTGCCGAGGGTTTGTTGGCTGAGGATGCCGAGCCTATCTTCACATTCGAATTCCCCAACCCTGATAAGGGTATCTATACATCATCGACTCACATCCGTATGACCGAGACTGCGGCTACGCCCGAGTTCATCAAGCGTCTGCTCTGTATGGGAGAGCTTGATAAGAACGGCAACGCTACGAAGAATATCGAGGCATACGAGAGCGACTCGGCCTTCCTGCACAACTACTACGGTCTGTATGTTGAGGCAGTGGCAGATATGCCCGATGGCGAGGGTGCTGTATATACACTCCAGCCTGGATTGTCAGGTATTCAGGTCTTCGGCCGTACGCGTAATGCGGGCGCCGACGAGGCAATCATTGCCGATACGATTGATATGACATATTTCTTCGTCGATTCATACTCTACGGGATATGGTAATGTGTCGGCACAGCGTGTGCAGCACGACTTCACCGGCTCGGAGCTTGACGGTCTGGTGGCAGACGACACTTCTGACGAGCGCGCCGAGGTGGAGCTGGGATATGTTGAGGGTTGTGGCGGTGTAATCACACAGCTCAAGTTTACTGACGACTTCCTCTACTCGTTGCGTAACATCAACAGCGGAGATGAGGTCTATTCATCAGCCGCAGTTAATCAGGCTGCGCTGAGAATATACATCGAGGGTGCCGACTACGACTACACGCAGATGGAGCCGCTGGTGATGGCCGACAAGATGAACGCCTCGCTGGGTCGTCTGGGTCTTTATAGCAACTTCAAGTCGCTGACCCCCGTAGCCGACTACCTCTATGTCGAGGAGTCCAACGGAACGACGCTGGCATACGACGGAAAGCTCAACCGAAGCCGAGCCTTCTACGAGATGAACATATCGTCGTATATTCAGTACCTTATCAACGAGCTGCTCGATATGGAGCCGAAGGCTGACGGAACGCTCGACTTTGATAGTATGACAATGCCAAGAACAATCTATATAGCGCCCGATGCCTACGATCTGTTCACCTTCAAGCGCTCGGTGCTGCAAGGTGCAGACAAGACAATCAATCCGGCGAGCATAGAGTTGGAATTGGTCTATACATTAGTGAAATAGACTAAAATGAGTAATACCTCGACAAACCTAAGTCATAGTGCTTAGGTTTTTGTCGTATTGAAGAGTAAAGCAGATGCAACAGAATTTAGTTATTGTAGAGTCCCCCGCGAAGGCAAAGACCATCGAAAAGTTTTTGGGTAAGGATTATGTGGTCAAGTCAAGCTTTGGCCATATCCGCGACCTGTCGAAGAAGGGACTCGGTGTAAAGATAGATAATAGCTTCTCACCCAGCTATGAGGTTCTTGATGATAAGAAGCGTGTGGTAGAGGAGCTCTCGAAGCTCTCGAAGCAGGTTGAGACCGTGTGGTTGGCATCCGATGAGGACCGCGAGGGAGAGGCCATCGCCTGGCACTTGGCCGAGGTGTTGGATTTGCCTATCGACAAGACCAAGCGCATTGTTTTCCACGAGATTACCAAGAGCGCGATTCTGAACGCTATCGAGTCGCCTCGTACCATCGATATGAATCTGGTGAATGCCCAGCAGGCACGCCGCGTGTTGGACCGTATTGTGGGTTTTGAGCTCTCGCCCGTACTCTGGAAGAAGGTGAAGCCCGCCCTCTCGGCTGGTCGTGTGCAGAGTGTGGCCGTAAGACTCATCGTCGAGCGCGAGCGCGAGATTATCGCCTTCAACTCTACGCCCTACTTCCGCGTTGTGGCGCAGTTCTATGTGGCTGGCGATAAGGAGAAGAGCCTCTTCAAGGCCGAGCTGCAGCACCGCTTCGATACTCAGGCCGAGGCCGAGGCTTTCTTGCAGAGCTGTGTGAATGCCAAGTTCACGGTGGCCAAGTCGGAGGAGAAGCCCACGAAGCGTTACCCCGCAGCCCCCTTCACTACATCTACTCTGCAGCAGGAGGCTGGCCGCAAGTTGGGTATGTCGGTTGCACAGACAATGTCGGTTGCACAGCGCCTCTACGAGCAGGGTCTTATCACCTATATGCGTACCGACTCGGTGAACCTGTCGGCACAGGCTATCGCACAGTGTAAGACCGAGATTTGCAACCTCTTCGGCGAGAAGTACTCTGCCGCTCATAACTATAAGACAAAGACCAAGGGCGCACAGGAGGCTCACGAGGCCATTCGCCCATCATATATCGACCGCCAGCAGATTGAGGGTACATCGGCCGAGAAGCGACTCTATGAGTTGATTTGGAAGCGTACGGTGGCATCGCAGATGGTGGCAGCTGATGTCGAGCGCTCGACAATCGCCATCGATATGGCGGGCTCACAGTGGCAGTATGTGGCTACGGGTGAGGTTGTTCGTTTCGACGGATTCCTCCGTCTCTACTCTGAGTCTGTGGACGAGGATGCCGCTACGGAGAGCAGCGAGGCTATCCTGCCCAAGATGAGTGTCGGCACCCAGGTGCAGGCATCGCAGATTGTGGCTACGGAGCGTTTTTCGATGGCTCCCGCCCGCTACAATGAGGCGTCACTCGTTAAGCGTATGGAGGAGTTGGGTATTGGCCGTCCTTCAACTTACGCCCCGACAATCACTACAATCATCAACCGCGGATATGTGGTTAAGCAGAACCGCGAGGCGCAGAAGCGTCAGTACACAGCCCTCACACTCTCATCTTCGGGCAAGATTATCGAGAAGAGTATGATCGAGAGCTATGGCAAGGAGAAGAACCGTCTGGCTCCGACAGACATAGGTATGGTGGTGAACGACTACCTCGAGTCACAGTTCGAGCAGATTATGGACTACAACTTTACGGCTAGCGTAGAGAAGGAGTTTGACCGCATCGCCGAGGGACAGATTACCTGGAAGGATATGATTGTAGGTTTCTACTCGCCCTTCCACGAGTTGGTAGATAAGGCCATAACAACACAGACTGACAAGAATAACCAGATAAGAGTACTCGGTACCGACCCCGAGACCGGCAAGTTGGTGAAGGCCCGCATCGGTCGCTACGGCCCGATGGTCGAGATTGAGACCGACGAGGAGGGCAAGAACCGCTACGCCTCGCTGAAGAAGGGTCAGCTCATTGAGTCAATCACGCTGGAGGAGGCGTTGGAGCTCTTCGCTCTGCCTCGCAACTTGGGTAAGTACGAGGGTCAGGATTTGATGGTCGGCATCGGCCGCTTTGGTGCGTATGTTCGCTACGGCAACACATTCGCTTCACTCGCCAAGACCGACGACCCCTACACTATCCAGTACGAGCGCGCTATCGAGTTGTTGGAGCAGAGCAAGGTGCAGGCAGCCGCTGCGGCAGCACCTCTGAAGACCTTTGAGGAGGATAGCGATATGGTCATCAAGAACGGTCGCTATGGCGCCTACATCGCCTACAAGGGCAAGAACTACCGTCTGCCCCACAACCGTAAGGCCGAGACAATGACATACGAGGAGTGTGTAAGCGTGGTTAGCGCGCCCAAGGCTCCCGCAAAGAAGAAGAGATAAAGAAAACTATTAATCAAATAAAACTTACAACTATGAAGAAACTTTTTGTTTTGGCAGCCTTGGCGCTCGGTTTTTGCGCAGCTGCTACAGCACAGGAGGGTTACAAGTTCACCGACGGTAAGGTGGTGAAGACCGTGCCCATCACAAACCAGTATCGTAGCGGTACCTGCTGGTGCTTCTCTACTCTCTCATACCTTGAGGAGGAGATTTTGGCCGAGGGTGGCGACCAGGTTACACTCTCACAGATGTGGGTTGTACGCCACGCTTACTTTGATAAGGCTGTGAAGTATGTTCGCCTGCACGGTAACTTGAACTTCGCCGTAGGTGGTGCTGCTCACGATGTTACAGAGATGATTGCCAAGTATGGCATCGTTCCCCGCGAGGTTTACACTGGCCAGAACTATGGTACAGAGTTGCCTGAGTTCAGCGAGATTGACAATGTTTTGTTGGCTTATGTTGAGGCTATCGTCAAGAACGGCAACGGCAAGCTCACTCCCGTATGGCAGGATGGTTTGAACGCTATCCTCGATACATACTTCGGTAAGCGTCCCGAGACCTTCACTTACAATGGCAAGGAGTACACTCCCAAGTCATTCGCAGAGTCATTGCCTATCAAGATGGAGGATTATATCGAGATTTCATCATACACTCACCACCCCTTCTACTCAACATTCATCCTTGAGGTGCCCGACAACTGGATGTGGCACTCGATGTATAACCTCCCCGTTGGCGAGATGATGCAGACATTGGATGCAGTGTTGGAGGCTGGTCGTCCCATCGCTTGGGGTACTGATGTTAGCGAGAAGGGCTTTAGCCGCACAAAGGCTATCGGTGTTATTCCCGAGGAGGTTGAGAAGAACTCAATCGGTTCTGACGCAGAGCGTTGGGGTAAGCTCACAGATGCTGAGAAGCAGGCTATGATTAACAACCTCGAGGGTCCGATGAAGGAGAAGACTATCACACAGGAGATGCGCCAGGAGGCTTACGATAACTACCAGACAACTGATGACCACGGTATGGTTATCGTAGGTACTGCTACTGACCAGAAGGGCAACCCCTTCTACAAGGTGCAGAACTCTTGGGGTGAGAGCGGTCCCTACAAGGGCTTCTACTACTTCTCTCGTCCCTTCGTTGAGTACAAGACTATGGACATTATGGTCAATAAGAAGTATGTACCCAAGGAGATTCTTAAGAAGCTCGGTTTGAAATAAACTTTAGTATTAGGTTTCAATAGCCCGTAAGGGCAGACGCCGCGTCTCAAACGAGATGCGGCGTTTTTTTGCGGGTTGTGCAGTTGTGGAATGAGGATGATTTGCGTTATACGGCTGTGGGATAGGTTTGATTAGCGAGATAAGGATTCTCACTATAAAAGACACCTTAGGTGTCCTACCTTTTGGCAGGCAAAAGGTAGGGCCAAAACCTGCGCGGTGACAAGTTTTCGGGGTCGGTGCTTGCCGTCGGTAAAACGGACGCCTACGCGCTTTTACTGCGTGAAAAGTTATCCGTTTCTTAACCCTCCGTCTGCGCACCGCCCTTTGTCCGAAAACTTGCCTGCCGCGGTTGGGCTGCGCACCACAGAAATTTGTCATTACGAGAGCCGTTAGGCTCGTGGTAATCTCCTACCTATAGATGTTGGACACTTTTCATTAGCAAGAGAAGCTTCCTCTCTTAATGAAAATTTTGAATTAAAAAACCGCCCCAGACCTTGTGAGGAGTGGGGCGGTAAGCCTTTGTTGGGACGACAGAGTTTGGGCCCTGCCGCTATGTGGGAGTGGGTTAAATTTTGCTCAAAGCCTCGAAGCCCTGGCCGTAAACACCCATTACTGAACCCATTGTGATGAAGGCGTCGGCGTCGATTGTACGCACCAACTTGAGAATCATCGATGCGTCGCGCTTGCGGCATACAACCATCACAATCTTGGCCTCCTTCTTGGTGTACCAGCCTGTGCCATCGATGACGGTTACGCCACGGCGGGCGTCGTTGTTGATCACATCGGCTATGAGCTGATACTTGGGGCTGATGATGAATATCTGGCTCGACTGCTGGCTTCCCGACTGAATCAGGTCCACGGTGTAGCCATATACGGCAATCATAATGTAACCGTAGATGATGGTGGCAATACCCGTTGCGATGTCGCTGGCTACGAAGATTGAGCAGCCGATGATGAAGAAGTCGCTCGAGATGACAATCTTGCCGTAGCTGATGGTCTTGTACTTGTTGATAATCATCGCCACGATGTCCGTACCGCCTGTCGAGCCGCCCTGACTGAAGCATACGGCAACGCCCGAACCTGCGATGACTGCACCCAGGATGATTAATAGAATATTGTGAGAATCAATGTTTTGTGTGTACTCTACGAGGATATTTGGCGGTAGGATATAACCCCACGCATCCATCGCAATCGAAAGCACGATGATGCAGTAGATGGTCTTGATGCCGAAGTTCCATCCCACGATAAATCCAGCCACAATCAGCAGCAGGACATTGATGATAAATACAAATGTACCCATCGTAATCGAGGGGAACACGGCGTTGAGCAACATCGAGAGTCCTGTTGCGCCGCCACCCATACCTCCTGCTGGAATCACGCAGGCTACCCATCCGAAGGCATACATAAACATACCCAGAGTCATAACGAGGTACTCCTTGATGCCGGTAGC
The DNA here is from genome assembly GCA_017555695.1 of Alistipes sp. Classification (GTDB taxonomy): domain Bacteria; phylum Bacteroidota; class Bacteroidia; order Bacteroidales; family Rikenellaceae; genus Alistipes. The sequence continues at coordinate 30,095 of JAFZFX010000022.1, read as the reverse complement.
GAATTTAGACATTGAAAGCTTCATAATTTCTATACTACTGTGTAATCTAATCAATCTGTTTTGTTAGAGCGTACGCTCCTCGGGCGCAAAGATATTAAAAATATCGCCTTGATGTACATCTTTTTCCTCCAATCTTCTGTCGAGCATAGCCAATAACTCCTCGTTGCGTATCAAACCCCAACCTTTGGTGTGGTGGTAGCGCGGTGGAGCCTCGCCTGCAAAGCGTTCGATGACGATGTCGGGGCGCAGTCGGCGCAGAATCTCGACGAAGAGGTCTATGTACTCGTCGATGTTCCAGAAGCGGAATCGCTCGGGGTGTTCATCGTACTCGCGAGCCAGAGGCGTGCCACGGAAGAGCTGCAGCTGGTGGAACTTTATCGAGGAGATGGGCAGCGAGTTGATTTTGGCGGTCTGCTCAATCAGCATCTCGTCACTCTCGCCAGGCAGACCCAGGATGAAGTGCGCTCCGCAGTGTATGCCGCGCTCGGCCGTCAGGCGTATGGCTCTCTCGGCGGTGGCGAAGTCGTGGCCTCGGTTGATGCGCCGCAGTGTTTCGTCGTAGCACGACTCTACGCCATACTCTATGCTCACATACTTTTCGCGGGCCAGCGAGGCGAAGTAATCCAACTTCTGCTCATCCACGCAGTCGGGGCGTGTACCCACCACTATACCTGCCACTTCGGGGTGGGCAAGGGCCTCGTTGTAGCACTCCATAAGTCGCTCCAGTGGGGCGTAAGTGTTTGAGTATGACTGAAAGTATGCCAGATACTGCTGTGCCGTGCGATAACGGCGACGGTGGAACTCTATGCCTTCGTCAATCTGTTGTGTGATGCTCTTTTCGGGGGTGCAGTACGACGGGGTGAAGGCGGCATTGTCGCAGAACGAGCATCCTCCCTCAGATATCAGGCCGTCGCGATTGGGGCAGGTGAAGCCCGCATTGACGGTCACCTTCTGCTGGCGGTGGCCAAACACGCGCTTGAAGTAAGCGGCGTAGGAGTAGAATCGTCTGTTATCGCCCCACGGGTAGTGCATCGTAATATCTTTGTCTGGTTTTGCGTAACTACAAAAGTAGTGATTTTGGCACGAAAAAATGGGATTGCCGCCATTTTTCTTATAAATTTTGTACCTTTGAAAAAATAAAATCGACATTCCGCGCTTTGATGTCGTGATGTAGTAAATATGTGTCATTGCGAGGAGGGCTTTGCTCGACGCGGCAATCTCCTGCATTGAGGCGAGGAGATTCCCACAGTCGCTTCGCTCCTTCGGAATGACAGATGGATAGTTATCGTATGAATCGTTTTGCCGACATAGTATTGCCGCTGGCGCAACCCGCCTACTGCTTCGCCGTGCCCGAGGGTATGGAGTTGCGGGAGGGCGATGCTGTGGCTGTGCAGTTCGGCCGACGAAACTTCTATACGGGTATCGTGTGGCGTCTGCACGACAACCCGCCCCAGGTCAAGCGCATCAAGCCCATCGACCATAGGCTATACGACCATCCGTTGCTCGATGACAAGCAAATAAAATTTTGGGAGTGGCTCGCGGACTACTATATGTGTACGATTGGCGAGGTGATGCGTATGGCGTTGCCGTCGCTGGCCAAGCCCAAGGCTTCATCCGATGAGGAGTTTCGCTCGATGGAGTTCCGCCCCCGCACCGAGCCCTATGTGGCACTCACGGAGAGGTGGCTCGACGGAGAGGCTCTCTCGGCGGAGTGTGAGCGCATAGCGCGCCGAGCGCCACGCCGTAGGGAGGTGCTGGAGCAGATAGCGGCGTTTGATGAAAAACTGAAGAATAGCGAAGGCGAGATTCCCCGCCGACTGTTGGAGTGCGACAGTTCGATGTTGTTGGCGCTGAAGAAGGCGGGCTATATCACCGTCGAGCAGCGCGAGCGTGAGGTCGAGCAACACGCCGAGGTAGCATTTGTTACGCCTGCGCTTACTTCTTCGCAACAGCGTGTGTTTGAAGAGATTGTGATCTCGGAGGAGACGGGGCGTGGCGTCCATCTTTTGCAGGGTGTTACAGGCTCGGGTAAGACCGAGATATATATGGCGATGATTGCCCGTACGCTCGCCCGAGGTGGCGATGTGTTGATGCTGGTGCCCGAGATTGCCCTCACCTCGCAACTCATCGAGCGAATGGAGCGCATCTTCGGTAGCCGTGTGACTGCCTACCACTCGAAGCTCGGTAGCCGCCGACGCACCGAGACCTACATACGCCAATCGCAGAGCCACGGCGGAGAGTTAATCGTGGGAGCGCGTTCGGCTCTGTTCCTGCCGACACGCCATCTGCAGTTGGTTATCGTGGACGAGGAGCACGACACAAGCTACAAGCAGAGCGACAGCGCTCCTCGCTATCAGGGGCGTGACTGCGCCATAATGCTCTCGGCGATGTATGGAGCATTTACGCTGCTCGGCAGTGCGACACCTTCGCTGGAGAGTTACGCCAATGCCTTGGGCGAAAAATATGGCTATTCCACTCTAAAAGAGAGATATGGCGGAGCTGTACAACCCCGAATAATCATTTCGGACACCATCCGCTCGGTGAAACGAGGCGAGCGAAAGAGCCACTTCAATTCGGCTCTGCAACGAGCCATTGCCGATGCGTTGGAGCAGGGTGAGCAGGTGATGTTGTTCCAGAATAGGCGAGGCTTCTCGCCCTTTGTGGCTTGCCCCGACTGCGGGTGGACACTGCGATGTCCGAACTGTAATGTGACCCTCACTTGGCATCGTGCCGCCGACCGTATGGAGTGCCACTACTGTGGGCATACGGCGCAGGTGCCGAAGAGTTGTCCCCACTGCAAGACCACCGACCTTACGCCTATGGGCTTCGGTACGGAGAAGATTGAAGAGGCCATAGCGGCGCTCTTCCCCGATGCGCGTGTGGCGCGTCTTGATCGCGATACCTCCACCTCAGAGAGTGCCTACAACCGCATCATCGGCGAGTTTGCCAGCGGGCAGACCGATATATTGGTCGGTACGCAGATGATAACCAAGGGTTTTGACTTCGATAATGTGGCCGTCGTGGGTATCCTCAATGCTGATAATCTGTTGTTTATACCCGACTTCAGGGCCTCGGAGCGAGCCTTCCAACTGATGACGCAGGTGGCGGGTCGTGCAGGTCGCAGACAGAAGGAGGGAGTGGTGGTGATACAGACTTCGGAGGCCGATAATCCCGTCATCGGATGGGTGGCACGAGGCGACTACGAGGCTATGGCTCGCAGCGAATTGAACGAGCGTCACGCCTTTGCCTATCCGCCCTATAGCCGTCTTGTGAGGCTTACGCTGAAGGGCGAGGATGCTACCATTCTCAAGCAGTGTTCGTCGCGTCTGGCCGAGGGTTTGCGCCGTCGTTTTGGCGGCCGTGTGATGGGCCCTATGACACCCCCGATTGACCGCATCCGTGGATTGTGGATAGTGCAGATAATGTTGAAGATAGAGTGTGGACGCTCGATGTCGCGTGCCCGTGAGTTGCTGCGCCAGGAGTTGGATGAGGTGGGCAAAATCAAGGAGTACAAACAGATAAGCATAGCCATCGATGTCGATGCTCAGTAATATACTTCGCGACATAGCCTCGCTGGTGATGCCCGACCGCTGTCCCGTGTGTGGGGCAGAGATGCCGCGCGGCGGAGGTGAGGTGTGTACACTCTGTGAATTGACGGCCCCTCTTACGCAGTGCTGGACGAGGCCCGATAATGCTATGGCTCAACGATTTTGGGGTCTGCTGCCCATTGAGCAGGCTGCGGCATTTGTCTGGTTTGTAGAGGGTAGCAAGTGGCGTCAGGCTATCCACCGATTCAAGTACGAGGGCGAGTACCATACGGCCTACCGCCTGGGGCGCTGGTATGGCGAGCATCTGAAAAAGAGCGGACTCTATGATGATATAGATGTGGTGGTTGGTGTGCCCTTGCATTGGTGGCGCCGATTGCGTCGTGGATATAACCAGTCGGAGCATCTGGCACGCGGCATAGCCGAGGTGTTGGGTGTAGGCGTCGATACCCGCAGTGTCAAACGATATCGCTACAATCGTAGCCAAACCTCGCGCCACCGTTCGGAGAGATGGGGCAATGTCGAGGGAATCTTCAAAGTAACAAAGCCTAAAAGCCTCAGCGGCAAGCATATCCTGTTGGTGGACGATGTGTTCACTACGGGCGCTACGATAATGTCGCTCGGTGAGACCATCCTCTCGTCTGTGCCCGATGCGAGGTTGAGCGTAGCAGTGCTGGCCACTCCGCGCGAGAGCCTGCATCAGGAGCCGTAGGCTGGTCTGTCGTAGGGCGGGAGTTATTAACCATTGTTGAAACTCGATATGTTTATAACTTTTGCCCAAAACATCTTGTCGTTTGGCTAAAAAATTCCTAATTTTGAATCTTGAAAATTGTGCCCTCGCCTTGGGCGTGGTTGTGCGGTGATATCCCAGGGATGGCAGCGCACGGCGTTGGCGTGGCTATATGGCTGAGGGTGAGATAGAAACGAATAAGCGAAAAGCAAAATATTTAGCAGTTGATTATGGCAAAAACTTATAAATCCTCGTCTGCCAATCGTGCAGCATACGAAGAGCTGACCGAGAGCCCCGTTGCGGGCATTGCTCCCCCTCAAGCCATCGAGCTGGAGGAGGCGGTGTTGGGTGCGCTGATGCTTGAACGCGACAGCATCATCTCGGTGCAGGAGTATGTGCGTGCCGAGACATTCTACACCGAGGAGCATAGGCTCATCTACAGCGCCATCGAGTCGTTGTCTACCGAGCTGAAACCTATCGACCTTTACACTGTCACCGAGCGTTTGAAGGTGCGTGGCGAGTTGAAGAAGGTGGGTGGTGCTTCGTATCTGGCACAGCTGACCCAGAAGGTGGGTTCGGCGGCCAATGTGGAGTTCCACGCCAAAATCATTGCGCAGAAGTATGTACAGCGTGAGTTGATTCGCTCGGCGACCGAGATTCAGCGCCGCTCGTACGATGAGGATCAGGATGTGACCGACCTTATCGGTTACGCCGAGAGTGAGATTTTCAAGGTGGCCGAGGGTCATGTTAAGCGCTCGGTGCAGAGCGCCAAGGATATCTTGCGTCAGGCGTTGGACCAGATTGAGGCGGCCAGCAAGAATACAAGCGCCTTTGTGGGTGTGCCCTCGGGATTTATGGCTATCGACCGCGTGACGCTGGGATGGCAGCCGAGTGACCTTATCATCATTGCGGCCCGACCCTCAATGGGTAAGACCGCTTTCGTGTTGTCGATGGCGAGAAATATGGCTATCGACCATCAGGCGCCCGTGGCCTTCTTCTCGTTGGAGATGTCGGCCGTGCAGCTGCTCAATCGTCTGATTGTGGCCGAGACAGGTTTGTCAAGTTCCGATATCAAGTCGGGACGACTCTCGCCCGAGCAGTGGCGACACCTGGAGAGTTCGACCAAGCCACTGGGTATGGCTCCGCTCTATGTTGATGATACGCCCGCACTCTCGGTGTTTGAGTTCCGTTCAAAGGCTCGCCGACTGAAGATTCACAACGACATAAAGATTATCGTTATCGACTACCTGCAGCTGATGACTGGTAGTCAAGATTCGAAGGGTAACCGTGAGCAGGAGGTGGCATTCATCTCGCGTACGCTCAAGGCCATTGCCAAGGAGTTGAATGTGCCCATCATAGCGCTGTCGCAGTTGAGCCGTGCTACGGAGACCCGAGGTGGTTCACGCCGTCCGCAGCTCTCCGACCTTCGTGAGTCGGGAGCCATCGAGCAGGATGCCGATATCGTAGCATTCATCCACCGTCCCGAGTACTATGGTATCAATCAGGACGAGAACGGTATGCCGACGGCTGGTCTGGCCGAGATTATCATAGCCAAGCACCGTAACGGTGCCGTTACCGATGTGAAGTTGCGATTCTTGAAGGATCAGGCTCGCTTCGCCGACATCGACGCTGATGAACACTCTACGGCGGCAGACCCTATGGGTTCGATGGGAGGTGGCGGCGGTTATCGCGAGATTCGCAGCAGTATGAACGACGATATGGGTGCGCCCATATCGGGTGGTCTGGGCTCGGCAATGGGAGGCGGAGAGTTCGATCTGAATCAAGGCCCGACAAATATCGACAAACTCCCTCCCGTAATGGATGAGGTGCCATTTTAGGGTGCGAGAAGGTTATTATTCTTAAGGCGAGAAGTTTGTTAATCTCAAGGTGAGAAGCTCATTAATCTCAAGGGAAGTAAAGTAAACTAATAAAAGGGTGGTTGTCAAGGCATATACGGGTACGGTAGCGGGTATTGGCGCTACGATGGTGACCGTTGAGGTGAGCATCACGGGCGGTGGCCTGGGGCTCTTCCTGGTGGGTCTGCCCGACAATGCTGTGCGCGAGAGTGAACAGCGCATACGCTCGGCCTTCGAGAACGCATCCTACCGTATGACAGCCCGTAAGTGCGTGGTGAATCTGGCGCCTGCCGACCTGAGGAAGGAGGGCTCGGGTTTCGACCTGCCCATCGCGGTGGCCATTCTGGCGGCTACAGAGCAGGTGTCGCAGGAGGGTCTGGCCGAGTCGGTCTTTGTGGGTGAGCTTTCGCTCGATGGTGCTATCCGTGGCGTCAGAGGTGTGTTGCCCGTAGTGGCCGAAGCCAGAGATAAGGGCTTTAGGCGAGTATATGTCCCGCGCGAGAATGTGGCCGAGGCGGCTGTGGTGGATGGCATAGAGGTGCTGGCCGTTGATTCGTTGAGTCAGGTGGTGGCCTCGATAAATGGAGACGAGATAATCTTCCCCGAGCAGGTGGCGACGGAGAAGAGTGTCGAGGAGCAGCCCTATGTCGATGACTTTGCCGATGTGAAGGGTCAGGCTCACGCTAAGCGTGCGCTGGAGATTGCTGCAGCGGGCGGACACAATGTGATAATGATAGGTCCTCCGGGCTCGGGAAAGACGATGCTGGCGCGACGAATGCCGTCGATAATGCCGCCGATGACTCTCGATGAGGCGCTGGAGACCACCAAGATACACTCCGTAGCGGGTAAGTTGGGGGCGCATAGAGGCTTGATGAGTCAGCGTCCGTTCCGCGCTCCGCACCATTTGGCTTCGCCCGTGGCGCTCATTGGTGGCGGTCAGAATCCGCAACCTGGCGAGGTGTCGCTGGCACACAACGGAGTGCTGTTTCTTGACGAGATGCCCGAGTTTGGGCACGGCGTATTGGAGGTGCTGCGTCAGCCGCTGGAGGATAAACATATAGCCATCTCGCGTGCCCGCTATGCGGTGGACTACCCGTCGAACTTCACGCTGGTGGCATCGATGAACCCCTGCCCCTGCGGATACTATAATCACCCCACCAAGGAGTGTAGTTGCTCGACGGCGGCGGTGCATCGTTATATTGGTCGCATCTCGGGGCCGTTGATGGATAGAATCGACCTGCATGTCGAGGTGACGCCTGTGGAGCGTGAGCAGATGGCCTCGGTGGAGCGTGCCGAGTCGAGTGCTTCGATACGCGAGAGGGTGATAGCGGCACGCCGCATACAGTCGGAGCGTTTCAAGGGGTTGGGCATACACACCAACACGATGATGTCGTCGGCAATGTTGCGCGAGTTCTGTCAGCTCTCGGCCGAGTCGCGAATGTTGCTCGACAAGGCTATGGAGCGTCTGCAACTCTCGGCACGAGCCTACGACCGCATCATCAAGGTGGCGCGTACGATTGCCGACCTGGAGGGAGCAAAGGATATTGGGCCTACGCACATTTCGGAGGCCATAACATATAGGTCGTTAGACCGCGAAAGCTGGGGACGATAACCTGGCAAGAAAAGGTTTTTTAGGTAGAAAGAGAAAAGATTTGATATGAAACGAGTTATACTTTCGGGCGGCGGAACGGGTGGACACATCTATCCCGCAGTAGCCGTAGCCGAGGCTTTGAAGAAGAAATATAACGGCAATGTAGAGATTCTCTTCGTCGGTGCCGAGGGCAAGATGGAGATGGAGAAGGTGCCTGCTCTGGGTTACAATATCGTGGGATTGCCCATTGCGGGTATGCAGCGCCGTCTGGATTTGGCCAACTTGCTCGTGCCGTTCAAGGTGGTGAAGAGCGTGACAAAGGCGCGCTCGATAATACGCGACTTCTCGGCCGATGTGGTGGTGGGCTTTGGTGGCTACGCCAGCGCACCCGTGCTGTGGGCGGCGCAGATGATGGGTGTGCCGACAGTGATTCAGGAGCAGAACTCCTATGCTGGCGTGACAAACAAGATTCTCTCGCGCAAGGCTCGCCGTATATGTGTGGCGTATGAGAATATGGAGCGTTTCTTCCCTGCCGACCGCATCATCAAGACGGGTAACCCGTTGCGTGGTCGCTTTGCGCCCAAGACGCAGAAGAGCGAGGAGGCGTTGGCATACTATGGCCTCACGACAGAGCGCCCCACACTGCTGGTGGTGGGTGGCTCGCTCGGTACTCGCACGCTGAACGAGATGATGAAGCAGTGGATACTCTCGCTCGAGGGGGCCGATGCTCCTATCAATGTGATATGGCAGACAGGTAAGTTCTACGAGCAGGAGATGAAGGCCTTTCTGGCCGAGCATCCTACGAAGAACATCTGGCAGGGCGCCTTCATCGAGCGTATGGACTACGCCTACGAGGTGGCTGACCTGGCAATATCGCGCAGTGGCGCCTGCACGGTGTCGGAGTTGTGCCTGATTGGCAAGCCGACGATATTTGTCCCCTCGCCCAATGTGGCTGAGGACCACCAGACCAAGAATGCTATGGCGTTGGTGGATGTCGATGCGGCTTGTATGGTCAGCGACAAGGAGGCTGTTGGCAAGGGTATGGCTCTGGCGATGGAGCTCTTGGGTGACGAGCAGAAGCTGAAGTCGTTATCGCACAATATCGCTGCGCTCGGCATAGCCGATGCGGCCGAGAGAGTGGTGCGACAGATTGAGAAGGAGTGGTAATTAGAGCCCAAGGATAGAGTGCAGAGGTTTTTTACTCAATAATTTTAGACTGAAAATGAAGAGCTACGACAAGATATACTTTATGGGCATCGGCGGCATCGGTATGAGCGCCCTGGCCCGTTACTTTATGCACGAGGGTAAGGCTGTGGCTGGTTACGACCGCACACCTACACCGTTGACTGCAGCACTCGAGAGCGAGGGTGCGGTAGTGTGCTATGACGACGAGGTGGAGAACATCCCCGAGGCATTCCGCGACAACGAGACTACGATGGTGGTCTTCACGCCCGCCGTACCGCAGGATCATCCGCAGATGGTGTTCTTCCGCGAGGGTGGATTCTTGATGGAGAAACGCTCGCAGATGTTGGGTCATCTCTCTGAAGGAAAGTATGTTATGGCCGTAGCAGGTACGCACGGCAAGACCACAACTTCGACACTTGTGGCGTGGCTGAATGCTGCCACAGAGGTGGGTGGTAGCGCCTTTCTGGGTGGTATCTCAAAGAACTTCAACGGCAATATGGTGCTGGGTGAGGGTAACCGCCTGGCCGTTGAGGCCGACGAGTTCGACCGTTCGTTCCTGCGCCTGAAGCCCGATGTGGCTGTGATTACAGCCGTGGCGGCCGACCACCTCGACATCTACGGCACATTCGAGGCTGTGGTTGAGGCCTTTGGTCAGTTCGCTGCGCTGATTAAGGATGGCGGTCACCTGATAATCAAGAAAGGCGTGGATATTGCTCTGCCGCAGCAGGGTGTGAGCGTATGGCGATACAGCTACGACGAGCCTTGCGACTTCTATGCCAAGGATATAAAGCTCTGTGAGGGTGGATATTACAACTACACCATCGTCACTCCCGAGGGCGAGATTCCGAACTGCACCCTCGGCATCCCTGGCTGGGTGAACATCGAGAATTCGGTGGCGGCTGTGGCTTCGATGTGGTGCGCAGCGCGCTCGCGCGGTGAGGCTCTCAACGAAGAGTTGTTGCGCAGTGGCTTGGCACAGTACAGCGGTGTGAAGCGCCGTTTCGAGTTCTACATCAACACGCCTCGTCAGGTATATATGGACGACTATGCCCACCACCCCGAGGAGTTGGAGGCGACAATCACTTCGGTGCGTAAGATGTTCCCTGGAAGGGAGATTACGGCCGTATTCCAGCCCCACCTCTACACTCGCACGCGCGACCTCTATCGTGAGTTTGCGGCGGCGCTGTCATTGGCCGACAAGGCGGTGTTGGTGCCCATCTACCCCGCGCGTGAGGAGCCTATCGAGGGTATCACATCGGAGATTATCGCCGACTGCGTGACTGCCCCCTGTGCTATCTGTGAGCGCGAGAATCTGGCCTCATATTTGGCGGCCGAGACGACTGATGTGGTGGTTACTTTCGGAGCAGGAAACATTGACGCTTACTGTCAGACCATAGCCGATGCGCTGGCTTGCAAGGCGTAGATAACCAGAAGATTATGAATCGAGTGCTTAGGACGATACTGATGATCCTGCTGTGGGTCTTTGTTGGTGCATTTGTGGTCTATTTCAATAGTCGCGCAAGGCTGCACCGAGCAAGTATTGTTGTGAGCAGTGTCGATATAACGCTCGCCGACAGCGCCCGTGACGGGATGCTCATAACGAGCAGCGCCATACAGCGATGGATAAAGCACAGCAATGTCTCTACGGTGGGTGTGCCTGTCAAGGATGTGGACTTGAACTCCATCGAGAATGCCATTCGTGCCAACGGCTTTGTCGAGCGCGCCAACGCCTATGTGAGCTACAACGGCGAGTTAAGCATCAAGGTGAGTCAGCGCCGACCGATGTTGAGGGTTTTGGTTGATGGCTACGACTCATACATCACGCCCGACGGCTTCATATTCCCCTCGCCACGACTCTCGGCCGTATATGTGCCTGTGGTGACGGGTTCGTATGTGCCACCCGTGCCTGCTGGATATACGGGCAGCATCGAGGAGTACATCAAGAGCAAGATAGCCGAATCGGACGAGCGAATACTCGAATTACAGCACGAGAAAGTGCCTCTCTTTAAGCGAGAAAAGGAGATTAAGGACTCGGTGCGAGCCGTGAAGCGTATGCTCGTGGAGAAGAAGGGTCTGCTCTCGCGCAAGGGTATGTTCGAGAGTCACGACGAGTACGACAAGCGTCGTCAGGCCAAGCTGCGTGAGCGTGCCGAGTTGCGTCAGAAGTACGAATATTGGAATCGTCAGAACGAGTATGCTCTCAGCAAAGTGTCGGCTCGTCAGGAAGAGGAGCGAAACAAGCAAAAAAAAATGCAAAAAAGGTATGAAGATTTACTGAAACTCATTAACTTTGTAAAATATATAGAGAACGACTCGTTTTGGCGTGCCGAGATAGTGCAGATTGTAGCATCTACGATGAGTAGTGGCGACATCGAGCTGGAGCTGGTGCCGAGAACGGGCCGTCACACCGTACTATTTGGTACAGTGGATGATGTGGAAGAAAAACTCGACAAATTGCTGGCCTTCTACCAGAAGGGTTTGACCAATATCGGGTGGGACAACTTCCGCACAATATCCGTCAAATACAAGGGGCAAGTAGTTTGCACTCGCTAAAGGGGCCAGCCAAGTGGGCAATCGCGGGGGCAGCGAAGTGAGCAATCGTGGAAGTTGTCGCAGGGTCAATCACGGGGGCAGCCACGACGGCTTTTTAAGAGGTTGTTTTGTGGTGTGTTGAGTGAGAGAAAGATGTTGAGTTGCGAAACTTGTGTAGAAGAAGAGTGAGAGAGAGCTTGAGTGTAGTATTTGGTGAGAAACAACGAAAAGGAAAAAATTAAAAACAAAAATATAGTGGAGAAGAAAAGTTACATAGTAGCCGTCGATATCGGCTCATCGGAGGTGGTTATTGCCGTCGGCTCGATGAACGAGAATGGCTCATTGGATGTGGAGACAGTCGTAACCGAGCCTACCGAGGGCGTGACGGCTGGTCTGGTCGATAATAACGAGTTTGTAGCCGAGGCGCTGCGTCGTGCCAAGGATAAAGCCGAGGCCGAGGCGGGCATCGTAATCACCGATGCCTATGTGAGCATCTCGGGCAAGTTCGTGCGTTGTGCGCGTTACACCGACCATGTATTCGTTGAGGATGCCGAGAACTGCATATCACAGCGCGATGTGAGAGCCTTGCGTGACCGTATGTACAATGTCAAGGCGGCCGATGGCGAGGTGATTATGGACCTCTTCCCCCTGAACTATAAGGGCGACTCGGGTGTCGAGATGAAGAACCCCGTAGGCTCTTACAGCAAGCAGCTCTCGTCTACCTACAACTTTATCCTCTGCGAGCGCGCTGCCAAGGATCGCTTCCGCAGAGTATTCCTCGATGCAGGCATCAAGGTGAAGGGTATGTTCGCCAGCGCAGCCGTTGTGGCCGAGTCGGTGGTGACTACCGAGGAGAAAGAGGAGGGCGTAGCCATTGTCGATATCGGTAGCGGCGTGACAGATGTGGCTGTTTACTGCGGCAATGTGCTCTCTTACATTGCATCTATTCCGATAGGAGGTTCGGCTATCAATAGCGATATACGCCACTTCAACGGCTATATTCCCGTTAAGACAATCGAGAATCTGAAGAAGCGTTACGGCTCGGCCGTAGTGACCGAGACCATCGATGAGATGATTCTCATCCGTAAGGGTAGCCGCCCCATCAAGCCAATATCGCGTGTTAATCTGGCGGCCGTAATAGGTGCGCGTATGACCGATATCGCCGAGTATGTGTGGAACGAGATTCGCGAGGCTGGCTATGCCAAGAAGTTGGGCGCAGGTATTGTGCTGACAGGTGGTGTGGCTGACCTTCAGAATGTGGCTCTGCTCTTCAATAATGTGACAGGCCAGGAGGTGCGTGTAGCGTGTGCCGAGATTGGCGTGAACACCGAGTCGTTGGAGAAGGTATCATCGCCCAACAAGACTTTGGCTGTGTCGATGCTTCTGCGTGGTGCGCAGGAGGGTGCTTGCCCCGTAGGTATTCTCCACACTCCGATGCCCAAGGCGGCACCCGTGGTGGAGCGTACAGTAGTGGAGCCTCAGCCCACCGAGCCGCAGACCATTAATCAGCGTTTTGGCGTAGCAGCGGCAGCAGCTCCCGTAGCTGCAGAGCCCGCACAGCAGCCCTATAACGAGACAGCGCAGCCTGTTCCTCCCGTATCGACAATCGCCACATCAAACGAGGCTGACGACTACGATGACGAGGAGGAGAACGACGACGATATCAAGCGTGGCGGATTCTCGCTGTCGGGCTGGTTGAGCAAGACCTTCAAGAAGGGGCTCGACAACGCATTCCGTAATCCTGATGATGAGGATGATGACTATTAAAAAGTAGATTTTTGAAGATGGAGGATTTAGTGAACGAACTTTCGATGCCCAAGCAGGAGTCGTCGATTATAACCGTGATAGGTGTTGGTGGTGCTGGTGGTAACGCCGTGAACCATATGTGGAATACAGGCATCAAGGGTGTAAACTTCTTGATCTGCAACACCGACCAGAAGGCGATGGATAACTCGCCCGTGAAAGATAAGATTCGTCTGGGTAATGATGGTCTGGGCGCAGGTAACGACCCCGAGCGTGGTCGCGAGGCAGCGCTGGAGTCACTCGACCAGATTAAGCAATACATAGAATCAACACATACCCGTATGGTATTCATCACCGCAGGAATGGGTGGTGGTACAGGTACTGGTGCGTCGCCTGTGATTGCCAAGCTGGCGCACGATATGGGTCTCTTGACCGTAGCCAATGTTACTTCGCCCCTGCGTGGTGAGGGTCCTATGCGCTGCCGTCAGGCTGCCGAGGGTATCGAGGAGTTGCGCAAGTATGCCGACTCTCTGCTGGTAATCAACAACGACAGCATCCGCGAGATGTACGGCAAGCTCTCTCTGCCGCAGGCCTTCCGCAAGGCTGACGATATCTTGGCTTCAGCCACAAAGGGTATCGCCGAGCTTATCACTGTGGAGACAGCCTATGTGCGTGTGGACTTCGCCGACTTGCAGCGCGTGATGAAGGGTAGCGGTCGTGCCCATATGGGTGTGGCTACAGCCGAGGGTGAGGGTCGTGCCTTGGAGGCAGCCCGCCGTTCACTCTGCTCGCCCCTGCTTGACAGCAACCTGATTGCGGGTGCAACAAATGTGCTTATCAACATTGCGGCCAAGGATATCGAGTCGGTATCGTACGAGGAGACTATGGCCATCATCGACTACATACAGAGCTACGCAAGCTATAAGGATGATGAGGGTGTAGAGCATAACGCCAACATCATCTGGGGTGCAAGCTCGAAGCCTATGGGTGAGGAGATGATTGAGTTGGTGGTTGTGGCTACAGGCTTCAGCACCGACGAAGTGGCTCCGCGTCCTATGCCTCTGATTCTGGATAGCGTAAAGCCTATCGATGATGAGGATGACTTCACAACCGAGGTTATAGGTGGTCCCGAGCCCGTAGTATCGAGCGTTCATCAGCATCAGCAGCCGCAGATGCCCGCCGTGCTCGACCGCAAGCCGTCGAAGTGGGCCAACATCGAGGCCGAGTTGCGTATCCCCTCGTTCCAGCGTCGTAATGTGAAGTTGGTTGTGGATGTAGAGAACTCTCGCCAGCGCAAGGCTGTCTATAGCGATGACCAGCCCGCTGCTCCCTCACTCTCTCACGACGGTGAGTTGTTTAACTAAAGACCCGAAGATTTGGAGGAGACGATAATTACATATTTGGGTTTCTCTATCGAAACTGCAGTTATGATGACGATAACAGTTATGTTACTCGTCATCTCTGCATTGGTATCAGGCTCTGAAGTGGCCTTCTTCTCGCTCTCGCCCCAGCAGTTGCAGCAGATGCGCGACAGCGGCAATATGCGCGAGAAGGCAATCATATCGTTGCTGGGCGATGTAGATTCGCTGCTGGCAACAATCCTTGTGGCTAACAATCTGGTGAACATCGGCATCGTAATACTCTCGTCGAATATTATGGATGCGCTGTTTGAGTTCCACCGCTTTGAGTTTCTGTTCAAGACGGTGTTGGTCACATTCCTGCTGTTGCTATTTGGCGAGATTCTGCCGAAGGTACTCTCACAAGGTAATCCCCGCCAGTTTGCGCAGTTGGTTGTCTATCCCATCAAGATATTGAAGTGGGTATGCAAGCCTATGTCGTATGTGCTGGTGCGTACGGGTGGCCGCATAAGCCGTCTGGCTACGCGCAATGCCGAAATCTCTATTGAGGAGTTGGCCGATGCAATGGATTTGGCTCGCGGCTCGGCGCAGTCGGAGGAGGAGCATCAGATGCTGTCGGGCATCGTGAACTTCGTGAATACCGAGGTGGAGGAGATTATGCGCCCGCGAATCGACATCACGGCTCTCGATATAAAATCTACATTCGAGCAGGTGAAGGCGGTGATTATTGAGTCGGGTTATTCGCGTATCCCCGTCTATGACGAGGATTTGGACGACATCAAGGGTGCGCTCTATGTCAAGGACCTGCTCCCCTACATAGCCTGTGGCAATGAGTTCGGTTGGCAGCAGTTGCTGCGTAAGATATACTTCGTGCCCAAGCATAAGAAGATTGACGACTTGTTGCGCGACTTCCAGGAGAACAAGATTCATGTGGCCATCGTGGTTGATGAGTATGGCGCAACGCAGGGTCTGGTGTCGCTGGAGGATATCCTGGAGGAGGTCGTAGGTGAGATTTCGGACGAGAGCGATGAGGATGAGTCATTCTACGAGCGACTCAATGCCAATACCTATATCTTTGACGGTAAGACACATATTGTCGATTTCGAGCGCGTCATCGAGGCCGAGGAGGATATCTTCGCCGATGTGCAGGGTCGTGCCGAGACTTTGGCTGGTCTGATGCTGGAGTTGCGTCGTGACCTGCTGAAGAAGGGCGACACGGTCGAGGCGCACAACATCCGTATGACGGTACAGAAGATGGATGGCCGCCGTGTGGATAAGATTAAGGTGATTGTCGGTACGAAATAGTATAGTATGGCCGAGGGGGTAGATAGTATGTCCGAAGTGTTGTACTTTAGTGAGGGTGAGATGGTGGTCTTCACCTCTCCGATAGCCGAGAGCGAGGTGTTGGAGTCTAGAGCCGACGAGAGAGATCGCCAGGCTGTCGAGGGCATCACATCACCGACGCGCCGAGCCGAGAGACTTGCGTGGCGACAACTGCTGCGTGAGGTGTCGGCTGAGGAGGAGATAAACATCGAATACAATAGTCAGGGCGCACCTGCGCTCGCTTCGCCCATTCGGGTGGGAGATTCACTCTATAAATATATATCGGTATCGCACTGCCGCGACAGAGTGGTGGTGGCGTTGTCGTCTGTGCCTTGTGGCGTGGATGTCGAGCAGTTGGAGCGTAACTTCGGCCGTGTGGCGGAAAAGTATCTCTCGGCAGAGGAGCGCGAACTCTGCGCTGAGGATGAGGGGCTGTTCCTCGCCAAGGTGTGGTGCGCCAAGGAGACGCTCTATAAGATGGCGCAGATGTCGGGTCTGGACTTTAGGCGTGACATCCGTCTGACTGCCATCGACCAGGGCACGATTGTGGGAGATGTTGCCCATCACAGTGGCGTAAGGATGCTGGTGCATCGCCTAGGCGAAAAACATATAGTTGTACATACACTTTAATCGGCACTTTGTTGCGAGAAGTTGCTTGATAGAGGGGTATTGCCCCCGCGAAAAGATGTAGATGTTAGGAAAAAATTAGTAACTTTGCCCCTATGAATAGTAGCGGTTCACCTCAATCATTAGGTACAGACAGATTATCAACGCTGTTGAAGCAATACGCGATGCCTGCAATCATCGCGCAGGTGGCTGCGTCGCTATACAACATCGTCGATAGCATATTTGTAGGTCAGGGCGTAGGTCCGCTGGCCATTACGGGTTTGGCGTTGACTATGCCTATGATGAACCTGACGGCCGCCTTTGGTGCTATGGTCGGTGCTGGTTCGGCCGCCCTCACATCTATCCGTCTGGGTCAAGGCAACAAGACCGCTGCCGAGAACATCCTGGGTAATGTGGTGCTGCTGAATGTGGTGATGGGTCTGGTGCTGACGCTATTTGGTATTCTCTATCTCGACGAGTTGCTCTACTTCTTTGGCGCGAGCGAGCAGACGCTGCCCTATGCCCGCGAGTATATGCGAATCATCCTCTACGGAAACATCATAACCCACCTATATCACGGCCTTAACTGTATGTTGCGCGTCACGGGATACCCCAACGAGGCGATGTACATCACGATTTTTGCCGTTCTGCTCAATGCACTGCTCGACTGGCTGTTTATCTTCGTATTTGGTTGGGGCATAGCGGGTTCGGCATGGGCTACGGTGATAGCGCAGGGCGTGTCGGTGGTCATTCAGCTCGTCCATTTCAGCAACCCCAAGAGTTTCTTGCAGTTCCGCAGAGATGCGTTCCGCGCGCATTGGGATATCATCAAGAATATCATCTCGGTGGGTATGGCTCCATTTATGATTCAGTCGTGTGCCTGCGTGGTGGTGATTCTGGTGAACAACACACTGCGCGACAATGGTGGCGACCTCTCAATCGGAGCATACGGTATTGCTAACCGCGTGGCCTTCCTCTTCACGATGGTGGTGATGGGACTCACGCAGGGTATGCAACCCATTGCGGGATATAACTACGGTGCGCGTAAGTTCGACCGCGTGAAGCAGGTGCTGTGGATGACTGTGGGTTGGGCCGTGGCGACTACGACGCTGGGCTTTGTGCTGTGCGAGGTCTTCCCCTATGAGGTGGTGAAGATTTTTGTCAGCGAGGATGGTACGGGTAATGCGACCGAGCTGATTGAGGCCTCGGCGCGTGGATTGAAGATGCTTGTGCTGATGTTGCCCATCGTGGGCTTCAACATTGTGGCGGGTAACTTCTTCCAGCATATCGGCAAGCCCAAACGAGCCATTCTGCTCTCGGTGTCACGACAGTTGCTCTTCATCGTGCCGCTGCTCTTTATTCTGCCCCGCTGGTGGGGTGGCAATGGCGTGTGGTACTCAATTCCCATCGCCGACTTCGCATCTTCGGTGCTGGCCGCAGTGTTGCTCTTCCCACAACTGCGTAAGTTGCGCCAGAATCCTGCGAGCGAGAAATCTATCTAATTTCAGAGAAATATACGCAATTAGAGTGGGCATATCAGCAGATATGCTCTCTGTGGTTGTGTGCGTAGGGTGGATTGTGGACTACTCCCACATTACGAATACCGGCATACTCAAGTGTAGCTTGTGTGGCGTGGGCTTTAGGAGTCCTGTGCGTTTGTTGCGCGCGAAGACCTCGATGCAGTTGCTGTCACGCTCGGCGACGAGCAGGAATCGGCCGTCGGGAGAGAGGGTGAAGTTGCGAGGATGTATGCCCGTCTTGGTGTAGCCAATCTTCTTCAGACGACCACTCTTGTCAATACTGAAAACCGATATGCCGTCCTCTTTGAGGCGGTTGCTGGCGTAGAGATAACGACCGTCGGGCGAGAGGTGTATGTCGGCAGAACCGCCACCGCCTACGCTGTCGGATGCTATCTCCTGCAGGAGTTGTGGCTCGCGGCCACTGATGTCGAATACGCAGACCGTACCCGACAACTCGTTGAGCAGATATGCACGATTGCCACTCTTCGAGAAGGCCAGATGGCGTGGGCCAGAGCCGCGCGAGAGTGCGGTCTCGGAGAGGATGTTACCCTCGGCGTCGCACTTGAGCAGCAGGTCGCAACCCAAATCGGTGATATAGATATTCTCGCCATCGGGCGTGGGGAATATGCCGTGGATGTGTGAGCGTCGGCCCTCCTTGATGATGGGGTGTGCCGATGATTTACCCAGCGAGCCGTCGGCAGCAATCTTCATCTTCGAGTATGAGCCGCCCGTGTAGTTGGCTGTGAAGGCGTTGTCGCGGTGCAGTGCCACATAGCAGGGTGATGCGCCGTGTGTCGGCTGGCGGTTAATCAGCGTGGCCGAGTGAGTCGCAGGGTTGTAGTCAAAGGCGTTGAGCGCCGAACTTTCGTTGTTGCCGCCCTCGCTGACTGCGTAGAGGTGAGCTTTGTCCTCGGACATAGCCAAGAACGAAGGGTTATCAACCTTCACCAGAAGTTCGGGCTGCGAAAGAGAGCCCGACTTCGGGTTGAAATGGCTGCGGTAGATGCCCTCGCTATCCTTTGCGGTATATGTTCCGATGAGCAGCGTCTGCTGCTTTGTCTTCTTCTCGCGCTCGGTAGCCGAGGCGTAGGTAGAACCCAGAGTGAGGCACAATGCCACCAGGGGCAATGCCACTCGAGTGATATATCGCAATGTGGGGCGCATCTTATTGAGTGTAAAAATTATTCGTCGTAGCTTGAGTTATCCCAGCAATGAGTACACAAATCCTCCTTCTTGAGTCCGATGGCTTGCACCAAATCGTCCAGACGCTGGAACTTGAGCGAGGTGAGTTGCAGGTGGCGGCACATAATGTTCACCATCTCCTTGTACTTATCGCTGTCGGGGTTGGCATACTGCTCGAATACTGAATCGGGAATATTGTCAGTACCCTCGATGTCGCGGATGACACGGCGAGCGTAGAGGTCGTAAGTGCTGCGCGAAGTAGAGAAGTTCAGGAATCGGCAGGGGAAAATCAGCGGCGGGCAGGCAATACGCATATGTATCTCCTTAACGCCCGAGTCGAGGAGTTTCACCACATTATCCTTGAGCTGTGTGCCTCGCACGATACTATCGTCCATAAACAGAATTTTCTGACCAGCGGTGAACTTGCTGTTGGGCAGCAACTTCATCTTGGCTACAAGGTCGCGCATCTTCTGGTTCTGCGGCATAAAGCTACGGGGCCAGGTGGGGGTGTACTTAACGAAGGGACGCTTGTAGGGGATGCCCTTCTCGTTAGAGTAACCGATGGCGTGACCTACACCCGAGTCGGGGATACCAGCGGCGAAGTCGGGCTCTACATCGTTGTCGCGGCGAGCCATAGCGGCACCGCACTCGTAACGGCAGTTCTCGACATTAATGCCCTCATACCAAGCCGAGGGGTAGCCATAATATACCCACAGGAACGAGCAAATCTGCTTGCGCTTGCCCGGAGGTGTCACCTGATGTATGCCGTCGGCGGTGATGCGTACCACCTCGCCAGGGCCGAGGTCACGAACATACTCGTAGCCGAGGTTGTCGAAGCTCGAGCTCTCGCTGGCGCATACATATCCCTTGTCGTTCTTGCCGATGATGATGGGTGTACGGCCGAACTTGTCGCGCGCGGCGTAGATGGCGTGGTCGGTGAGTACCAGAATAGAGCAAGAACCCTTAATCTTTTTGTGAACTAACTCTATACCGTCCTTGATTGACTTACCCTGTCCGATGAGGATGGCGATAAGCTCCGAAGCGTTGATTGACGAACCCGAAAGCTCGGCAAAGTGGTGGTTATCTCTGAGTAGCTCCTCGGTGAGTTCTTCCACATTGTCGATGCGGGCAACGGTTACCACTGCATAGCGGCCAATGTGAGAGGTGATGGTGATGGGCTGAGCCTCGTTGTCCGAGATTACGCCGATACCCATCTTCGATTCGCCAAACTTGTCGAGCTCGCTCTCGAACTTATTGCGGAAATATCCATCTTCGAGCGAGTGGATAGATCTGGTGAACTTGCCGTTTTCGACAAAGGCCATACCAGCGCGTTTGGTACCCAAGTGTGAGTGATAGTCGGTGCCATAGAAGACCTCATTGACACATTCGTTGCGAGATACGCAGCCAAAAAAACCTGACATATTATATAGAGTTAATTGTTTATGCGAAAAAGTAAATTGCTGTTTTGGCCAAACTTCGCGCCACACCCTCGGGCGGGGTGAAGCGGTTGGCCGTCGCAACTGCAAAGATAAGAAAAATAATAGATTTTTATCACGCGTCGGGCCATTTTCGTGGACTATAAAGTGAGATTAAAATTGCAATAAACAGCGTGAATGATTATATTTGTAGATAGAATGAACAAAAGAGCGAAAACTTCAATCGAGTATATTATGAAAAAATTGTTTGGATTGATGCTGATGGTGGCCGTAGTGTTGCCGTCGATGAGTGTGGTGGCGCAACAAAAGTATGGCGCAAAGCCTCTTGAGTTTGAGTCACTGAAGGAGTGGAAAAAGGTACATCGTCCCGCCATTTTGGAGTTTTTCCAGAGCGAGGTCTATGGCCGTACGCCCGAGAAGCAGCCCAAGGTGTCGTTCGAAATGCTGGAACAGAGCGATAAGGCACTGGGCGGAAAGGCTGTGCGTAAGCAGGTGGCCATAAATGTCGAGGGTCTTCCCACGCCGATTCTTCTGCTGATCTATCAACCCGCCGAGGCGAAGGGCAAGGTGCCGGCGTTTGTATGTATGAACTTCAAGGGTAACCACCAGATAAACCCCGACCCCGTAATCATCATCTCGGAGAATGCTCCCAAGGGTGAGGAGTTGAAGGGTGATGCTCCGCGCGGTGCGGCAATGTCGCGTTGGCCGCTGGAGGAGATTGTGGGTGCGGGATATGCTGTGGCGACGATATATCGTGGCGATGTGGACCCCGATGTTGATGATAACTTCCAGAATGGTATCCATCCGTTGTTTTACACCGAGGGTCAGAGTGTGCCTGCCGCAGATGAGTGGGGTACTATCGGCGCCTGGGCGTGGGGCTTGAGCCGCGTGATGGACTACCTGGAGAAGGATAAGAGCATCGACAACAAGCGTGTAGCTGTCGTTGGCCACTCTCGCCTGGGTAAGACTTCGCTTTGGGCGGCGGTTTGCGACAAGCGTTTTGCGTTGGCCGTTTCGAATGATTCGGGTTGCGGTGGCGCGGCGCTCTCTATGCGTAAGATGGGTGAGACGGTAGCCAAGATTAATAAATCGTTCCCGCATTGGTTCTGCGACAACTACAACAAATATAACGACAACGAGGAGGCGCTATTGGTGGACCAGCAGGGTCTTATTGCCCTGATAGCACCCCGCCCCGTATATGTGGCAAGTGCTACGGAGGATGCTTGGGCCGACCCCGAGGGCGAGTTCCTCTCGGCTCTCTATGCCTCGCCCGTCTATGAGTTGTATGGCAAGAAGGGTTTGGCAATAAGTGCTATGCCCCAACCCGAGAAGCCCTCGATTGAGGGTTCGGTGGGTTATCAC
Source organism: Alistipes sp. (assembly GCA_017555695.1). Lineage (GTDB taxonomy): Bacteria > Bacteroidota > Bacteroidia > Bacteroidales > Rikenellaceae > Alistipes. The sequence goes on along the minus strand of JAFZFX010000022.1, from coordinate 8,126 downwards.
ATCCGCACGGGCAAGCACGACATCACGCTATACGATTGGCTGCAGTATATCAAATTCGCCAACAAATATTTTAAGTAAAAGCCGTAGCGAGATACTAACAGCATAGATGTTATGATAGAGAACTGTTTGTCAAAAGTTCTAAGTACCCGAATTGTTGTACCAGCAAAAACCGTATTGTTAGAGGCTGGTGCAGTATCAATACATATGTATCTTATTCGCTCTGGTTGCGCAAGGCTTTGGTACAACAACAATGGAGAGGATATCACTTTGCAATTCTTTATGCCTGGTCAAGTCGTAGCATCGTTTGATAGTATTCTGCACAATATACCAAGTGAGTTTACATTAGAGACTATACTTCCGACCGAGGTTGATGTTTTCGAGAAAAGAGATATTGAGGCAGCCTTCAAGCAAAATGCAGAGTCGAGTATGCAGTTGGCTATGCAGGCCTTTGAATTGGCATCGAAATATAAGAACCTATTTCTTTCACGCATAAAAGATACTCCGCAACAACGCTACGAGTCACTGCTTCGTGAGCATCCAGATATAGTTGCGCAGATTCCACAGCACTATATAGCCACCTATCTTGGTGTTACACCCGTATCGTTGAGTAGAATTCGTGCTCGCATCGGCAAATCTTAACATTTGTTATCGTTAGAAGGGGCGTGTGAAGAGTATATTTGCCAAAAAATAGAAATTCTATGAAAGCAAAACCACTCTTCCTTACAGATTTATTATTGCTCATCACATTTGTCCCATCTTCAGTAACTGGGTTTATTCTCCATTGGGCAGGGCATCAGAACAGCCACGAATTGTGGCATAATTGGGCTGTGGCGCATATCATTTCAATTCTGTTTCTAACAACTCTTGTGGCAATTCATATCTATGGACATTGGGGGTGGTACAAGTCGCTACTCAAGAACGGTATAAAGAACAAAAGCAGAGTAACCGTAGTCTTGTCTGCCTTGATGTTGGGAGTTGCAGGAACGGGTATTGTGGTGCTGTTTCGCCACAAATGGCCGAACACAGGGCTTGGGTTATGGCACTATGTTTTAGGAATAATCATAACTGCCGTTGTATTGGGACACTTTATTAAACGCCATAGAATATTGATTAAAGGGCTAAAAGCAAATAGAAAAAAATAGCAAACAAATTGTAGTGTTATATGTAATAAATTAGGGTGTTCTGTAAAGAACACCCTAATTTATAGTTTAATCCAGATACTCAATCTTCATCGAGTAGTCCCACTCGGGGAAGTAGAGGTTGCCGCCGCGCCATTCGACCTCGCCACGCTGGAAATCGACAGTCTCGCTGCGGGGGTAAATCTTCTTGGGATAGAGCGGCTGGCCGTAGTCGGAATTGACAATCATACGCCACGCATCCACTCCACCGAGGAAGTAGTCGCGCTCTGCGTCGGTGTCGGCATAGGTTGGAATACCGAATGATTGATCCACAGGCACCCAGCCGTAGGGCTCGAAGTAGATGAGTCCCCAATCATGCAGATTCCACCAGGTGGGGTGTACTACAAAGCCACTCTGCCATTGTGTGGGGATGCCACAGATGCGACAGAGAGTCATAAAGAGCAGCGTCACCTGACCGCAGTCGCCGTGTTTGTTATCAACCACATATTCGGGAATGTTCTCGATTGTCGAGTACTCACGCGCCGAAGCCCAGGGGAAATTGTCGTTCACCCAGCGGAAAATCTTCTTCGCCTGAAGGTAGGGGTTCTTTTCGTCACCCACAATCTCCTTGGCCAGCTCACGCATACGGGGCGAGAAGATGATGTGGCGGTCGCGCTCCGAGGTGTACTTCTTATACTCGCGGCTCTGCTTGTTGTAGGGCTTGATGGCGGCGGGGTCAATCTGGTGCCACTCTCCGCAGGTGGTGTATTCGAAGGTCTCGCTGAATGTAGTAGGCTCGCCCGCAACAGCCTCCTGCTCCATATAGAGTGTGCTGTGGGCGTACTTTTCGGGGGCGAGTTTATACTCGGCGTGCGATGTAGAGAGCAACTTCACATCTTTCTGGCGGGGATGGTCGGCACGCGGGAAGGGGAGCCAGCAACGCACCACTTCGCCCGCAGGCACAGCGTCAGCATCAACCGTGAGCGAGTAGGTGATGCGGAAGCGCTTGGGCTCGACCACATTGTCGCCACTCTCGGCTACGGCCTGCATAATCTGGTTGATGTCGCGCTCCTCCTGGGTCTCTTCGCCACCCGAGGGGTCACCCGACGCGGGGCCATTCTTTATCTCGTTACACTCCTTATCGACGCGGAAGAGGTTGGGTGCGGCGTTGCGGAAGTAGCGCTTCTGGCCATCGATGATCATACACTCCAACGCCTTCGACTCCTCCCACGCGAGCATCTGCTCGTCTGTAACATCGGGGATGTAGCGGCTGATGTAATCTCTCACCTGCTGCTCGGTGCGGCAGAAATCGACACCTATGCGGTAGGCCAAATCCTCCTCCCAACAGTAGTCAGCAACGGGCTTGGGCTCGTTGCAGGCTGTGAGGGCGAGTGCCGCAAGTGCAAAAAACGAAAATATCTTTTTCATAGTCGTTGTCAGATTATAATTTCACTACGCCGATGCCAGGCAGGTCGCTCAGTGTAATCTTTCCGTCCACGACCTCCATACCCTTGAAGCGGTCGTTTGAGATGAGCAGGTTGCCGTCGAGGTCGGCGAAATCCACTGCGGGCGAGAGCTGAGCCGCCGCCGAGCAGGCGCACGATGTCTCGGTCATACAACCAATCATCACCTTCATATCCAGAGCGCGTGCAAGGTTGAGCATCTTCCACGCCTCGCGCATACCTGTACACTTCATCAGCTTGATGTTGATACCCGTGAAGATACCCTTCAGCGAGGCCACATCGCTCAGACGCTGTATCGACTCGTCGGCAAATACGGGCAACGGACTGCGTTCGCTAACCCACGCCGTGTCGTCAATCTGCGTCTTGGGCATAGGCTGCTCGATCATCACGATGCCGCGCTCGTTGAGCCAGTGAATCATATCCAGCGCATAGTGCTTGTCCTTCCAACCCTGGTTAGCGTCGATGGCTATGGGGAGGTTGGTGACCGAGCGGATGGTCTCGATCATCTCCTTGTCGTTCTCTCGGCCGAGCTTAACCTTCAGGATGTTGAACTTGGCGGCACACTCCTCGGTCTTGGCGCGTACCACATCGGGGGTGTCGATGCCGATGGTGAATGTGGTAGAGGGAGCCTTGCTCTTGTCGAAGCCCCATATCTTGTACCAGGGGGCTCCCAACATCTTACCCACAAGGTCGTGCAAGGCGATGTCTATGGCAGCCTTCGCCGCAGCGTTGCCCTCCGAGAGGGTGTCAATCTCGGCGAGGATATCCTCCAGGCGGGTGGGGTCGTCGTAGCGCTCGAGTACCTTGGCGGCCTTGCCCAAAAACTCCATCACGCTCTCGACTGTACCCAACTCCTTCTGCAGGTAGGGTGGCATCGAAGCCTCGCCGTAGCCGGTCAGTGTGTCGTAGTGAATCTCGACCTGTACGCCCTGCGTTGTGGTGCGTGATGAGGTGGCCACGGTGAAGGTGTGGCGCAGTTGCAGATCATAGGGGAAGAACTCCAGGCGCATCTTTGTGCCAGCGGGAATGGTGTTGATGTTGAAGAGTTGGTTGCCGCTCTTGCAGCCGACGGCCAGCGCCGAGCCAGCTGCTATGCAGGCCATATTTTTCAGAAATTGTTTGCGTGACTGCATAATCTTACAATTTATAGTAGGGGTTTGTAGCTGTAGTGTTGAGTTGGGGCTCTTTATTAACATAAGGTAACACGCGGGCTGCAAAGAGCAGACGGCCGAGGTTGTATGAGTCGAAGAGCTCGTCATCCTTGTCGAAGCTGCTGATGCGTACATCGCCTTGTGAGTGGATGAATCGCTTGTTGCCGATGTAGATGCCCACATGTACGACTCTCTCGCGGCGGGTGGCGGTGGCCTTCTGTCCGAAGAAGATGAGGTCGCCCACCTGCAGGTTGCTGAAGTCGCTGTTTATGTCGATGTGCTCGCCAGTGTAGGCCTGCTGTGAGGCGTCACGAGGGATGATGATGTCGTGCATAAAGAGAGTTGTGCGCACGAAACCGCTACAGTCGGCACCCTTGGCCGATGTGCCACCCCACAGATAGGGGATGCCGTGCAGGGTCTTGGCGGTAGCGACGATTGACTCGGCGTCCTGCTTGAGAGCTGCGCGCCACTGCTTCTCGGTAGTGGAGATCTGCTTCGAGATGTAACCCTCGCGACCGTCGGGATAAGCCACCTTGTAGTAGCCACCCTGCTGGCCGATGTAGCGCAGACGGCAGCCGCCCGCCACATCAGAGATCACTGCCGCCTCCTTGTCGGTAGAGGCGAAAACCCAACCGTGGTGGGCCGTAACGATTACCTTCTCGGCATTGTTCCACGCTGTGAGTTCGTCGCGCGTTACGGGGTGGATGCCTACGCGGTGAGTCCACGCCAGGTAGTTGTCGGGAGTCTGTATGCGGTACCAGCCGTCGCGCTCGATGATCTTTACGGGCATACCCATCAGCGCTTGTGTCACCATCTCGGCCGAGTAGTTGGCCGATGAGCGCAGAGCGCAGGTCGAGATGTTGATGATACCGTAAATCTTCTCGCCGAGACTCTTCTCGGGCAGGAGCGTGATTTGGTCAGTGGTGGTGAAACCGTTGTCGCTCAAAGCCTCTTTCAGTGCCGAATGTGCCTCGGGTAGTGTGGTACGGCCCTTGAGTGTGACGGCCTGCTGCTCGACGGCGAAGTCTATTTCGAATACGGCCACGCGCTTGTCGGGGGCGTATTGAGTGCGTATCTGGTCAATGAGTTGTTTTACTTTGCCAGTGCTCTCTGCCTGGGCCGAAGCGGTTACGGCCGAGAGTGAGAGTGCTATGACGGCGAGGATGTGAATGAAAAACTGTCGCATTATACTCTTTTTTTTGTGTTACTTATACTTTTTAGATGAATGATACCCGAGCCTATAGTGTCGGATACTACAAATGTAGTGAATTATTTATTCCCATCAGCATATTATTGGGTAAAAAAGCAAATTGCAACAACCTCTTTTCAGAATAGGACTCGCCCGCCGATCTCTTTGAAAGATAGATATAAACCTCCCTTTGCCAAAGGGTGGCTTGGGGGGCAATATAGTTACCCAATGGGTACAAAAAAAAGAGAAGTCCAAAGAACTTCTCTTTTTTTGTGCCCAGAATAGGACTCGAACCTACATGCCGCGAAGCACTCGCACCTGAAACGAGCGTGTCTACCATTTCACCATCTGGGCATCGTTTCGGGTGACAAAGATACTACTTTTTTTCTAAAGTCAATACTTTCACTCGAAAAAATTGCAATTATTTGGTTTTTCGTCTGTGACGCTCAGGCTAATCCTGGAAAAAGCGATAGTGGAACGCCAGCAGATATACTACGGCGCACGAGATATAGGCGTCGGCCAGGTTAAATATCGCGCCGAAGAAGTAGTTGTTGTGGTCTACCAGGAAGTTGAGCCACGACGGTACACTGTTCCACTGGAAGAGCGGGAAGTAGAACATATCCACCACTTTACCCATCATAAATGTGCTGTAGCCCTCGCCCAAAGTGGCCACCGTCAGCGGTGTAGACTGCGTGAAGATGAGGCCATAGAACATCGAGTCGAGGAGGTTGCCGATGGCGCCCGCCAGAATCATCGCCAGGCAGACCATCACACCCTTGGGAGTCTTCTCCTTGCGGCGGTTCAGGTAGTGGATGTAGTAGCTCAGCAGGCCAATCATCACCATACGGAACAGCGAGAGCATCAGCTTGCCCCAGTCGAATGAGCCTGCCGATGAAATCTGCATACCGAAGGCTGCGCCGTTGTTCTCGATGAATCGCAGCTGGAACCAGTCGGGAACGACCATGATGGCCTCGTCTATACACATATTTGTCTTGACCCAAATCTTCAGAATCTGGTCAGCCAAAATCAAAGCAAAGGTTAAAATCGCAATGTTTTTAAGTTTCATAATCTCCTATTTTGCGGCAAAGATACAAAAAATAGTTTTCGGGCGGACTCTTTCGGCCCTTTTCTCAGCGAGAGGGTTACTTACTCTTCTTCAGCAGTAGTGCCTCGTGCATCCATACCGATGCTCCGTCGGTGGGATTGAGCCAGCGCAGCGAGATGGTGTGGGGGCCCTGCTTGAGGCCGAGGTCCCAGAAAATCTCCAACTTGCGCACCTTGCCGTTGGCGGGCATTTTGCTCACCTCTACCACTTTGCCGTCGATTGTAACCTCCACCTCGGCCGTATAGTCGGCCTGCTTGCTGCTGGCGTTGCCGCGAATCTCGATGCCCGCGCAGTCGGCGTTGAAGCTATACTCCGATGTGAGTGCCTTGCCGATGCCAATCTTCTCGCTGGGCTCCAGATTAGGAAAACTCTGCTCAAAGCGGACAGCCTTCGGGCGCTGGCACTTGATGGTGATGTTGTCGCCCTCGATCTTGCCGCCGTTGCGCTCGATGAGTTGCAGGGCGTGCGAGAAACTCATACGATAGGTGTCGTTGAGCGACGATGAGGTGTAGAGGAACTTGATATTCTCGGCCTGTTTCAGTGGTGCGAGCCAATAGTCGGGGATGCGGCTGTAGCCGATAGCCGTGGCGAGGATGCCGCCAGCCGATGCGGGGTTGCAGTCGGAATCTTGACCGCAGCGGGTTGCGATGTCTATCGTGCGGCCGAAGTCACCCTTGCCGTAGAGCAGACCGATGACAACATAGGCGCTGTTAATCGAGGCGTCGATGTTGAATGCCGAGAGCGCACCCTCGGAGCAGGCCACATCGCTATCCCAACGCTCGTGGCAGATGTTCCACGCCTTGCGCCAGTCGTCGGGGTAGGCTTTGTAGGTGGCAATCACATCGCTGATGCAGCGGTAGAACTTGCTTTTGGCGGGGATGCTTTTCAGTGCCTCGGTGACGATGAACTCCACATCCTCGGTGATGAAAGCCAGCGAATACATAGCGCCCATATAGACTCCGCCGTACCAGCCGTCGCCGTAGTTCATAATGTGTCCCACCTTGTCGGAGATCTTCGATGCGGTGTTGGGCATTGCGGGCGACATCAGACCTGCGTAGTCGGCCTCAATCTGGTAGTCGATGTCGTCGGCGTGCGGGTTGTTGCGCCAATGTCCAGACTTCGGGGGCTTGATGCCTCGCAGGATGTTGTAGCGAGCCGCCTGGTTGGCGTGCCACAGCGGGTAGTCGGCGTGGGCAAAGGCGTCGGCCAATAACTCGACAGGGGCGTCGATGCCGTGGCGCTCGAATATCTCTACAAAGGTTAGGTCCATATAAATGTCGTCGTACAGTCCCGCACTGTTGGTCATCGTGCGGCTGATGTAGTCTATGTCGCCCCACGCGATGTTGTCGCTGTCGGCCATCGTGCGACCCAGATAACGAAACTCGGTAGGGCCTCCGTATGTGACGCCAATGGCTTGGCCAGCCCAACCGCCCTTGATTTTATCCATCAACGCCTCGCGCGTGAGGGTGATTGTCTTTGGAATGGAGGTGGTGGTGTTGGCTGCCGAAGAGTTTATCGTGGGAAAAAGTGTTGCTGCCGCCAGGGCTACTGCCGAGGCTATGCTCTTTAGATTGCAATTTGTTTTCATTGGTAGTTGGTTTTGTTTCCGTAAAGATAATGCTTTGGATTCGATTTGCAAAATCGGGCCCGAGGAATGTGGTTTTGCGCAGTTTTTGTAATATTTCTGCCCCTATATAATATATACAAAGGTATAAATGGCAATTTTGAGATTTTTGATAGAAAATATGAAAAAAATATTGCAAAAAGTTTGCACGAAAGAAAATAATGCCTACCTTTGCATCCGCAATCAAGAAATAAGTTCTTCAAATAGCGAAAATGAGACCTCTGTTAATCAGATGGTTTTTAAGCAAAAATGATGAATTTTTGAAAAAGTTGCAAAAAAGTTCTTGAAATATTTGGTGGTTTGAAAAAGATGCTTTATCTTTGCACCACTTTCGCGTCTGAAATATGACGCGAGATTTCAAACGGTTCTTTGATTTACTGGTTTTATATAATTGAGAGAAATGTAGTATTTATCTGTCAATTCCTTTAAAAGGAAGTGAAGTAGTCAGGACTCTAACAAAACATTTAATATTTTTA
>JAFZFX010000021.1 GCA_017555695.1 Alistipes sp. | reverse complement strand
CGTTTGATGCCACACAAGTCGTCATACTCTTTCAGTGTCAGATTGTCCAAATCGTCCATCTCCAATAGGATATCAGGATGAAGTTGGCGGTAATAATAGGCTCCTGACCTGACCGATTTGCCGGTGCAACAATTATGTATTGCCGATTTATTTTCGTGCGTCAATTCAGCGGCACAATGCAACGACCGAACAATCGCCACCAACACCCTTGCTCCATTGAATATAAGCACTTTGCACGGCCTCCTAAATTTGCTCCTTCTCATTTGTGTTGTGATTTAATAGTTTAGACTATTATTAGAGTAGGAGTGTTTTTAACTTTTGGTTGGCAATCAACTTCGCAAAGTTTGCGACTATCGCAATCTATTTATCATCAGCGATCATCGTTTATCACTGTTTATCAAATATTTGGGCCTTATTTGAGCCACAAATCCGTAAAGTTCTTATTATCAATAATTTTAACATTCTGCATCGGCAAGTGAAGAATGAGTAACAGTGATAACCAATGATAGGCAATGGTTGTCAAATTGTCCACATTTGAACTCAAAATAATAAAATGAGTTTGTCTTAGTTATCATCATTTATCAAATTCTTGAGCCGTATTTCGCCCTCAAGGAATATTCGAATCGCAGATACGAGCAAATAAAATAAGGCGTAATAGTTGTAAATTAAACTATTGTTAGTATATTTGCATTACAATAGTTCTAAATAGAGCCTTATGGAAAATATTTATATGCTATCTGACGCAGTGATTCTTGCTAAACTGGGAGCAAGAATTAAAAGTACTCGATTAAAACAAAACATCACACAAGAGAGCCTAGCTAATTCAGCAAACATATCGCTATCTTCTATAAAAAAAATCGAGAATGGCGAGATTAAATCGTTTGATTCCTTATTGCGAGTTCTACGAGTATTGGGGAAGTTGGATATTTTTCAAACACTGATAGAGGATGAGCAATTAAGTCCAAGCGAATATTATAATCTTGTAAATTCGACTAAAAAGACAACTCGCAAGAGAGCGGTGGGAAAATTAAGCAATAATAAAAACGAGAGATCAGAATGGTAGATGTTGCAAAAGTGAAATTATTTGATCGCGCCATTGGAACATTCCGATGGGATAGTCGATACAATGTTGTACAGTTCGAGTACGACAAGTCGTTCATTGGCCAAGGAATCGAGCCATCACCATTGATGATGCCTGTGCAAGCTGGACGTGTATATTCTTTTGGTGATTTGGGTAAAGAAACATTTAAAGGATTACCTGGATTGCTTGCAGATTCATTGCCTGACACATATGGTAGAGCTTTATTCGACAGATGGCTTGCTATAACAGGCCGCTCAAGTAGTAATATTGTAGAAACTTTGTGTTTCTTAGGGAAGCGTTGTATGGGTGCATTGGAGTTTGAGCCAGCAATTGATGTTGACTATAGTCTAAACTCAAAGATTGAGATTGATTCATTAGTTGATGTTGCTCGCGATGCCCTGCTTAATAAGGAGAACTTTGGAGTAAATATAAAAGATGACAAGAAGGCGGCTATTGCAGAGATACTTCGTTTGGGAACATCTGCTGGTGGACAAAGAGCAAAAGCCATAATAGCGTATAACAAAACAACGGGAGAAGTGCGTTCAGGACAAACTGATGTGCCAGAAGGTTTTGATTACTACATTATTAAACTTGATGGAGTCTCAGCAACAACAGGCTTTCGCGAGACTGAAAATTATGGTCGTTTAGAATATTCTTTCCACAATTTAGTTAAAGCGTGTGGAATAGAAATGACCGAGTGTTCATTGATTGAAGAAAATGGACGAGCCCATTTTCTCACTAAGCGCTTTGATCGTGAGAATGGTAAAAAAGTACATATGCAGACTCTGTGCGGTATTGCTCATTATGACTATCGTCTACATCGTGCATATTCATACGAACAAGCCTTTAATATAATGAGAGCCCTTAAGTTGCCTTATTCGCAAGCGCAGGAGATGTTCCGCCGAATGGTCTTTAATGTAATTGTGAGGAATCAAGATGACCACACCAAGAATATTTCATTCTTAATGGGAGAGGATGGTGTATGGAGGCTATCTCCTGCATACGATATGGGATATGCCTATAATCCAGACGGAGGGTGGACTGCAACTCACCAAATGTCAATTAATGGCAAGTTTGATGACATTACTCGAAAAGACCTTCTCGAATGTGGCGCAAAAAATAATATAAAGAATGCCTCGCTAATAATTGATGAGGTACGCGAGGTCGCCTCACAATGGCCAACTATTGCAAAAGATTGCGACGTGCCACAGAATATGATTAATGGCATTACCGCTAATATGCTTCTACATATATAAAACATAGATTTGCACAGCTATATTTTATGGCTGTGCATTTTTTTTCATAATACCAAGGACAAATCACTGTAATTCAATCTATTCGCTTGTAAAAAAAGTGAGTGACCGTTTTAGGTTACCCCTCTTTCAGAAGTATATAGCGAGAGGTGGGATAATGCTCTAATGCACAGTACGATACGAAATAATGTGTGAAACGACTTTGGGAGCAAAAGATAATATTCAATTCAAACGGTGAATTCTAAGGAATAATCGAGAGCAAATAGTCGATCAATAGATAGTCAGATAAACTAAATTAAAGTATAGTTTATCCCCTAAATAAGGGCTTAACATAAACTTTAATATAGTTTATAGAAGTTCGCCAGTAACAACTTTCGCAAGACATATCATCATCCCAAAGCAGAGGCAACCCCTCTGCTTTTTTTGTTTCTGTGCGGGAGAGAATGGACAATCGCAGATTTTTTGAAAAATTTTTCACCCTTTCCAAACCTTCCAGGACACACGCTCCCTATACTTACAATGAAGCGATCACAATCGCACAGACAATAACTTTTATGTTAAACCAATAAAAATTAAAAAACTATGGAGGTAATTACCATTGATTCGAAAGCTTTCCAGCAGTTGGTGGAAAAAGTAAATCTCATCGCCGATTATGTTCACGAGGCAAGATTGGAGCAGTCAACAAACTCTGACGAGGAGTGGGTTGATAGCCAGGTTGTATGTCAGTACTTGCGCATCTGCGAGAAGACACTCCAACGACTCCGCGCAGCCGGCAAGGTTGCTTACAGCTGTGTCGGCAACAAGTACTATTACCAGATCGCCGAAATCAAGCGCTGCTTGAAAGCGCACATCATCAAGAGCAGCGACGAGATGCTCGACGACCTTATTCAGCGCAACGGATACACCCCGAGAAGATAGGTTCCGCAACCCTGTTCAAGCCCGCCCGACAATTAGTGTTTGGCGGGCTATTTTTGGGTCATACTCTCACTCAAAAGTGAGCGCAAAAACTATGTTTACTTTTGAGAAAAGTTGGCAGTGTGATTTGAGTTGGGAAACATCAGTTTTTGACTCATCTCACACTTTCATTTTGCAAGTTTAGAAAATTTTATTATCTTTGCATAAGTGATTACAGCACAGAAATTTAAGGTAGACTGAGTACGGCAATATCCGTACCTAAAAAACGGCCAAAACTGTTACTCGGAAACTCAAAAGTAAACCTAAAATCTTGCAAGATTTTCGCACTCAAAATGATGGGCGAATATAGGTTAAACTCTCGTTTTCCGCTCAAAAATCAAGAAACGACAACCTTTTGGTTGTCGTTTTTGTTTTGCATCTGCAAGCATCGAGAGTTTGGCCGAGCGACCCCAATACTCCCATTCCAGTGGTCAAAAGGGGCATTATGCGACCTTGCCGATAGAATTAGAAAGGTTGCAGATTCTTTATAGATTATACCCGCAAACAACAACCCCGCCGGGCTTAAAGCAGAAGTTTAAGTGCAGCGGGGTTATAGTTTGAATTTTAATTATTTACATATTACCTAGACGAGGTAGGGTGGCTTTGTCGAAAGCCTCAATTAGAGCGGTGGGCATTTTAGCTTTTTCGCGCCACTCGTCGCTACCGTAAACGCCTGCTTCGCTGTAGTCGAACTCCTCGAAACCAATCTTCTTGATGGCTCGGCGTGACTTAAAGCGGAAGTCGCCAGCCTTGGGGTCGATGAACATCGGGTCGATATTAAGGGCATCAGCCTCGTGATTGCTCTTCCATTCGCCGAGAGGCATATCCGCAAATGTCATTGCAGAGTTGTCGGAGAGCGACCAATAGATATTGTCGGCAAAGTCAATCTTGGCGTTAGCCCAGTTGCCCTGCAGCGCCTGACCGCGCTCGTGCAAGATAATGTTGCGCTTGAAGTCAAACGACTTATGTTCCTCTGCACGAGTAAGTTGCGCCTGATAGAGATAACCCAAGGCGAAGATATTATTCTCGATTTTGTTCTCCTTGCCATAGTGCTGGTGGAAGCCGCCACATTTGCAACGATAGACGAGGTTATAACTCATCTCGATACCCGTAGAGCCCTCGTCGGTATAGAGTCCCCAGCCGCCGTAGTCGTACGACACAATGTCGTGAATGACATTATGCACGACCTTCGTACCAGGCGATACGCCCAATGTATAGACGGCACCCATATCAGAGAGTTCGCCCCAGCCAATGTGGTGGATATGGTTGTAGGCCACATAGTTATCGATGGTAGGGCTATATGAGTAACCCCATACCCAGCCGACCGAAACGCCAGAGTAGCGAAAGTTTGAAATTTCGTTATGAGTCAGGCGATTGTGTGCCGTATAGAAGAGCGAAACACCCACACCGCAAGGGAAGACATGACCACCATTGGTGATGATGCAGTTGTTGATTGTGTTGCCCGAAGAGACTTGCTCGCTCTTGTCACGCATAATCCACTCACCCAATTTAATACCGCCAGCGCCGAGGTCGTAGAGGTAGCAGTGGTCGAGAGTGTTGTTGTGACAGCCGCGTTGCATCCAGATGGCGCAGGTGCCCGTGTGCATCATCTCGCAATTAAGGAATGAGATATTCTTGACGAAGTTGAACTCCATAGCAGCCTCGACCGATGCGGCAGCCTGCTCAGCATCATTACCCTTGACGGGCATCTTATAGGAACTATATTGGAACGAGATGTTGCGGAACGAGATATTCTCGATGTAGCCATCTGCAGCGCCATTCATTCGCATCCAATAGCGTAGGGTAGGCGCGATGCACTCAGCCGTAGAGATATCCTCGCCCTCGGCGGGGTAGTAATAGAGATATCCATTATCTCGGTCGAGATACCACTCGCCCGGAGCATCCAACGCCTCGAAATAGTCAAACAAGAAGTAGCGGCTACCCTTGGTTACGGGATTCCATGACTGCGCGCCCAAACCAGCAAAGAAGATTGACGAGGAGTCGCGTTGGATATGTTCGATGAGCTTGACGGTATTATCCCACTTATGATAGAAACGCACCTTAGGGCTAACATATCGACCAATCTCGTTGTCAGTCAGAGCCTTTTGACCTCTACCTATTTTATCCAAAGCCTGCATACCATCCTCCGACAGCACCACACGCTCGACAGCGTAGTTGGCACGACGGCTTTGGCCTCGGTCGATATGGGTTTCAGACTCGCCAACTACCATATAGAAACCATCATTAGGAGTACGAGCCAGAGTAGCGCGATTGCCGTTCACATAGAACTGCTCAAACGAGAAGCCATAGCGCTCAACCTCGGGAATGTAGGCTCGATAGATTCCATCGCGCCAATGCTCCCAGCCCTCGATTCTCTTGCCACCCATCATACGGGGCATCTGGTCGGCACTGCCTCGAACAACAATGGGGCGGACATTGGGTTTATTCAGCGTAAGCGCACGCTCCATAAAGTAGTCACCCGAAGCAACCTCGACATACAGCGTGTCGGCCGTAGGCTTTGCTGCCGCCGCAGAGTTGAACGCCATTGCGAGCGAATAGTAGGGTTTAGCCTTTGAGCCATCACCCGAAGCATCGTCGCCCTGAGGTGAGAGATAGATGGTGTTTTGTGCCGTAACACAAGTAACTGATGCCAGAAAAAGCATACAGAGGGGTAGTAGTCTTCTCTTCATAACAAAAAGTATTTATACAAATATAGTGAAAAAAGGTCATAGAGAGGGAATAGAAGAGTTTTTTCGATATTTTTTCTGCAAAAATTTAGAAAAAATTTGCAGATTCAGATTTTTGTATTACCTTTGCACTCGCAATCAGCAAATGGTGCGTTAGTTCAGCTGGTTAGAATACGTGCCTGTCACGCACGGGGTCAGGGGTTCGAGTCCCCTACGCACCGCAAAGTTACGATGAGCGACTGAGTTTTCAGTCGCTTTTTTGTATTGTATCTTCTCATAAAAATCAGTCATATAGCCGGAATTAAAATAAATGTAACTATTTTTGCGTTATAGCTATAAAGACTCGACTCATATGAAACACCCAAAAAATATAGAAAAATACCAGAGCAACTACTCCGAGAACAAACTCCTGAAAAAACTAACTTCGGTCGCACGATGGGCTGGCGCGAAGGTTGTGTATGCTGTACTGTTGCTCTATTATGTATTGCGTAGTCCCGACATATCGGTGGCCGACAAGAGCAAGATATATGGAGCGTTGGGATATTTCATACTGCCGACCGACATCATCCTTGACTTTATACCGATGGTGGGATACACCGACGATATGGCGGCATTATTGTGGGCTTTACACGCCGTGATAAACAACATCACGCCCGATGTTAAACAGCAAGCACAGCAGAAACTCACCAAGCTACTCGGCACGATAGACAACAAGGTGCTGAACGAGATAGACTCAACCAATCAAACAGAGCAGTAGATGAAAGTATTTTTCATAGCCATAATCGGCGCATACATTGCTGGCAACACTTATGTATTCATCCGCACAATGCAGATGATGCAGAGTTGCGGCGTATGGTGGAGAATGCTGGTTGGTGTAGCGTTTTGGACAGTGGCTTTCTCGATGATTATTTCTATGTTCCTGCGTGGGGTAGAGCTACCCATAGCGGTACAAAAGGCCATGTTCAACATAGGAGCAGTGTGGATGGTATTCACATTGTATATGGTGTTAGCGCTCATGGCGGTTGATATTGCAAAAATATTTATCCCTACTATGCGTGGCGGATATCTCTATGCGTTGGGAGTTACCACGCTATTGCTCGCTTATGGATATTACAACTATCGTCATCCAAAAATCGTAAATCTCGAGATAGCGATAGACAAACCAATAACAGGAGGCAACACAAGAGTAGTAGCCGTCAGCGACATACACCTCGGCAACGGCACCGACAAACGCGCGTTGCAGAGATATGTAGAGATGATTAACAGCCAACAGCCAGATGCGATAATCATCGGTGGCGACCTGATAGACAACAGCCTGACGCCCGTAAGACAGCAACGAATGGAGGAGGAGCTACGCAAGTTACAAGCCCCGCAGGGTATATATATGGTGGCAGGTAATCACGAATACATCAGCCGCATAGATGAGTGCGAGAAATTCCTGCAACATACTCCCATACAACTCCTGCGCGACAGCGTAGTAACGCTCACTAACGGAATACAGATTGTAGGGCGTGACGACAGAAGCAATAGAGATAGACTATCGCTCTCACAACTTCTCTGCAACACCGACGCCGCAAAACCAATTATCGTTATAGACCATCAGCCATACAACATCGCCGAAGCTAATGCTGCGGGCATAGATCTGCAATTCAGCGGACATACTCATCGTGGTCAGGTATGGCCACTAAATCTGCTGACCGACTACATCTACGAGCAGAGTCACGGATACCGCAAATGGAGCAAAGCTCACATCTATGTATCGAGCGGTTTATCGTTGTGGGGGCCACCGTTCCGCATTGGCACCAACAGCGATATGGTTGTTTTCGACATAAAATCTACAGCAAAAGAGTAAAACCTGCACTCTAAAAAGAGGTCATTTCACAACACATTCCACATAAAAAGCGGCACAATCAGGACACTATCGCACTGATTGTGTTGTTTTTGCATTATATAACAGCCGATACAAATCCACTTTAATAAGAATTTCACCCCCCACCAAGGAGTTTGTTTTCAAAAAAATACTACTTTTGTGGATAGTAGAAAAACCTAAAAACTAGTAAATATGAAGAAACTACTATTTTCAATCTGGGCGTTATTGACCGCTTCGGCAACACTCTCGGCCATCGACAGCGTGGCTGCAGAGGTTCCGCACAAGGAGCGAGTTATTGTCGCCTATGTAACATCGTGGAGTCGAGTGATGCCCGACCCGCAGACTATGACTCACATCAACTACGCCTTCGGTCATGTAACCAACACCTTCGATGGCGTGCGTATCGACAACGAGGAGCGACTCAAGAGCATCGTTGAGCTGAAGAAAGAAAACCCCGCATTGAAGGTTATGTTGTCAGTTGGCGGATGGGGTAGCGGTCGTTTCAGCGAGATGGCATCTGACGACAGACGCCGTATGGCATTTGCAGAGGATTGCCGCAGAGTGGTAGAGGAGTTTAACCTCGACGGCATCGACATCGATTGGGAGTACCCAACAAGCAATGCGGCTGGCATTTCGGCTTCTGACGATGACACAGCCAATTTCACACTCTTGATGCGCGACCTGCGCAAGGCATTGGGCAAGAAGTATCTGCTGACGCTTGCATCGGTAGGTAGCGCCAAATATGTTGATTTCAAGGCCATACTGAAGTACATCAACTTCGTAAACATTATGGCATACGATATGGGCGGCGCACCCAAACATCACACAGCCCTCTACCCGTCGAAGAATACCAATATGTCGGCGACAGACGCCGTGAAGGCTCACGCAGATGCTGGCGTACCTCACAACAAGCTAGTATTGGGAATGGCATTCTATGGCCGAGGTGGCAAGAATTACCCCAACTTCCAGGATTACAACGCCATACCCGCCACATCGGACAAATACATCGAGTGCTGGGATGAGGATGCCAAGGCACCTTACTTGACAGATTTGCGCGGCAACTTCGTATTTGGCTTTGAGAATCCTCGTTCTTTGGCTGGCAAGTGCCGTTATGTATTGGAGAACGGCCTCAAGGGTGCTATGTACTGGGATTATGATGGCGACAACAAGGAGGGCGACCTTCGTAAGACTGTACACGCAGGTATTTTGGGCGAGCCTATTCCCGATGAGGAGCTCAGAGAGCTTACTCTCGTTACTACTCCTCAGAAGCTGGTTGCTGCCAAGCCGACAACACCCCGCCTGTTGGTACTCACCGAGCGCGGTGGCGGTCACGGAGGCTTCACAGATGCAGCTATGCAGTGGTTGCAGAATTTTGCCAAGGAGAACAACTTTGAGATTACAGAGATCAACAACACTGAGAAAATCAACAAGGAGTTCCTGGCTCAGCACAAGGTCTTCATTCAACTCGACTATGTACCCTACAACTGGACCGACACTGCAAAAGCAGCCTTCGAGCAGGCTATCTTCGACGGCACTATCGGCTGGGTAGGCTTCCACCACGCAACTCTGCTGGGCGATTTCGACGGCTTTAAGATGTGGGATTGGTTCTCAGACTATATGGGAGGCATAAAGTTCAAGAACTATATAGCTCCTTTAGCTGCAGGCAATGTAGTTGTAGAGCGCAAAAATCACCCCGTAATGCAGGGCGTGAGCCCCAAGTTCAATGTGACACGCGAGGAGTGGTACACATTCGACAAGTCGCCTCGTGGCAAGGTGGAGGTATTGGCTCGCGTTGATGAGCAGAGCTATGCGCCCAAGTCTGATATCACAATGGGCGACCACCCCGTAGTGTGGACCAACCCCAGAATGAAGGCTCGCAATGTATACTTCTTGATGGGTCACGACAAGGAGTTGATGGAGAACAAGGACTTCACAACGATGTTTGCAAATGCCATCAAGTGGGCAGCAGGTCCTGCTAATTGGTTCCCCCGATTCAGAGTATTGATTCACCATAACAAATATGTAGAGGAGGCTCACCGCCAGTTCGCAGAGGACGGCATCCGCTTCTTCCGCGATATGACTATCGGCGACGGCTTGGTGGTGGATGTAACCGACGATATGAACGACTTTAACGACGAGAAGTTGCGCTCGTACCATCTGGTTATCTCGCTCAACGACAACCCAGGCCACTCACCCGAGCAGCGTGCCGCATTTGAGCGCTATATGAAAAATGGTGGTGCTTGGTTTGGTTTCCACTCAGCAGGTTACAACGACCGCAACACCAAGTGGCCGTGGTTTGTAGATTTCTTGGGAGGAGCAATATTCAATCGTAATAACTGGCCCCCGCAGTCGGCAAAGTTGGTGATTGACGACGCACGCCACCCTGTAACGAAGGGTATGCCCCGCACATACATATCTCCGCAGAATGAGTGGTATCAGTTCGCTCCGAGCCCCAGAGAGAAGAAGAATGTGAAGGTATTGGTTACTCTCTCACCCGACAACTACCCGTTAGGTTTCAAGGATACGGTAACCGACGGCGACTGGCCCGTAGTTTGGTCGAACACCGATTACAATATGATTTATATGAATATGGGCCACGGCACAAGGATATTCTCTGACCCGACCCAAAACTATCTTGTTTACAATGCCTTGCGATGGTTGATGCGAGAGCGTTTCTAAACAATCAACAAACGAGTGAAGTTTTCAAAGCTTCACTCGTTTTCTTTCTTAGGAATGGAGTATAAAAAGAGACAGCAGGGTATCTCACGACAGCCTGCTGTTTTCTAACCCAAACTTAAATAAATGAAGAAACCTAGTGGTTTTTAACCACTGAATAATAAACGAGCAAACTCCTTGCCAAAGTATGGCAACAATCCATAATTACCACTTTTGAGAACAAATGTCATAAAACAGAATAGGGGGACTTCACAGTCGCCCTATTCCAATAAACTACTAACCCAAACTTTTGTTTAAGGCAAAACTACTCTTCTGCCCGAAACTTAAAATAAATGAAGAAACCTCGCTGCGGCACTGCTTACTACCGCAGTTGATAGTAATATCTGCAAAACATATACCAAATTGCCATATCATATTGCATCAACCTATAACAGAAGATATTTGCGACCAAACGAAACAATGGCAATTTTCGAGAGGAAATATTTTTATTTTAATAAAAATTTGACTTAATTTGTAGAAATTTAATTCATTCAACTAAATACTTTACTTTATGTTGCGAAAAATTAGAGTCTTTTTGGCCACCGTATTTTTCTGCGTCGTAACATTGTTGTTTCTCGACTTCACTGGAACACTGCACGCGTGGCTGGGTTGGACTGCAAAAATTCAATTCTTGCCAGCATTGTTGGCTCTCAATTTTGGCGTAGTAGCCTTTTTAGTAGCATTGACGCTCGTCTTTGGCCGTATATATTGTTCTGTTATCTGCCCGCTGGGTGTTATGCAGGATATATTCTCATGGGCGGCAAGCAAGCGCAAGAAAAACCGTTTCAACTACTCGCCTGCCAAGAGTTGGTTGCGATATGGCGTATTGATAGTTTTCATCGTAACATTGGTAATGGGCTTTGACGTAGTGGCGCATATCCTCGCACCATATAGCGCATACGGCCGTATTGCTCAGAATCTGTTGGCTCCTATCTGGGGCTTAGGCAATAATGTATTAGCATTCTTGGCCGAGAGAGTGGATAGCTACGCATTCTACACCACCGATGTATGGATTCGTAGCTGGGGCACATTTGCCGTAGCGGTTGCAACATTGGTAGTGGTAGGCTTTTTGGCGTGGCGTGGAGGCCGCACCTACTGCAACACCATCTGCCCCGTAGGCACAGTATTGGGATTCATCTCACGCTTTTCATTACTGAAACCCGTAATCGATACAACAAAGTGCATCGACTGTGGCCTCTGTGCAAAGAAGTGCAAGGCATCGTGCATCGACGCCAAAAATCACAAGATTGACTACAGCCGTTGCGTAGTATGCATGGACTGCCTAGAGTCTTGCAAGAAGGGCGCCGTGGTTTACACACTGCGAAAGAATGCCAACGCAGAGCAGCCCAAGGGCGAGGAGAAGGTGGATACATCACGCAAGAACTTCCTCGTGAGTGCTGGTCTGTTGGCCGCATCGGCTGTAAAGGCACAGGAGATGAAACTCGATGGCGGTTACGCCACAATAATCGACAAGAAGCCTCGCGCTCCGTTCCGCACGCTGACACCTGCGGGCTCGCTGAGTGCAAAGAATATGGCTGACCACTGCACGGGATGCCAGTTGTGTGTAGCCGTATGCCCCAACAAGGTGTTGTCACCGTCGCCGTATCTCGAGAACTTTATGCAGCCGGCAATGTCATTCGAGAAGGGTTATTGCCGTCCTGAGTGTACAAAGTGTTCGGAGGTATGTCCTGCAGGAGCCATCCGCCCCATCAGCCGTGAGGAGAAGTCTTCGACAAGTATCGGCCACGCCGTATGGGTAAAGCGCAACTGCGTGGTAATAACCGATAATGTTGAGTGTGGCAACTGCGCCGAGCACTGCCCGTCAGGCGCCATCACTATGGTGTTATCAGATTACACCAACCCAAAATCGAAGAAGATTCCCGTAATCAACAAGGAGCGTTGCATAGGTTGTGGTGCGTGCGAGCATCTGTGCCCGTCGCGTCCCTATAGCGCAATATATGTAAAGAGTTACAAGTATCACAAAACAATCTAAAAAACCGTAAAAGATGAAAGCAGAGCACAAGAATAATATCGATCGCCGAGAGTTTATAAAGCGTATTGGCGCAGGCTCGCTACTCACCGTAGCGGCATTCACAGGTTGTAAGAGTAACAAATCGGTGGGCGACGGTATGGCCGAAGAGGATATCCCCACCGACAAGATGGAATATCGCACAAACCCTAACACCAACGACAAGGTATCTATCCTCGGCTACGGCTGTATGCGTTGGCCAACCAAAGAAGAGGAGGGTAAGACTATCATTGACCAGGATAGAGTGAACTCGCTCGTAGATTATGCCATCGAACACGGCGTAAACTTCTTTGACACATCACCCGTATATGTGCAGGGTCTGTCGGAGAAGGCTACGGGTATAGCACTCAAGCGTCATCCGCGAGATAAGTTCTTCATCTCGACCAAGATGTCGAACTTCTCTAACGCATCGCGCGAGAACTCGATTATGATGTACGAGAGCTCTATGAAGAATCTTCAGGTGGATTACTTCGACTACTACCTGCTGCACAACATTGGCGGCAGCGTCGAGGATTTCAACCGCCGATTCATCGACAACGGAATATTGGACTTTCTCGTAGAGGAGCGCAAGAAGGGTAAAATCAGAAACCTCGGCTGGTCGTTCCACGGCTCGGCAGATGTATTTGACCACATCTTGGCCTACCACGAGAAGGTGCATTGGGACTTCGTGCTGATTCAGATGAACTACTCGGACTGGCGTAACGCCCGCGGCCGTAATGTGAACGCAGAGTATCTCTACGGCGAGTTGGAGAAGCGTGGTATCCCCGTGCTGATTATGGAGCCTCTGTTGGGTGGCCGTCTGTCGAATGTACCAGCACACATCGAGGCGCGACTGAAGATGCAGGAGCCCGACCGCTCGGTAGCATCGTGGTCATTCCGTTTCAACGGTTCGTACCCTGGAGTATTGTGTATGCTCAGTGGTATGGTCTACGACGAGCACCTTCAGGACAACATCAAGACCTTCTCACCGTTTGTTCCGCTGAACGATGAGGAGAAAGAGTTTTTGTTCGAGACAGCAGACTTGATGCTGAACTATCCGACTATTCCGTGTAACGACTGTAAATACTGTATGCCTTGTCCGTATGGTTTGGATATTCCCGCTATATTACTGCACTACAACAAGTGCATCAACGAGGGTAATATCGCGAAATCATCACAAGATGACAACTACCGCAAGACACGCCGTGCGTTCCTCATTGGATACGACAGAGCCGTTGAGAAGCAGCGCCAGGCGGCATATTGCGTAGGTTGTGGCCAGTGCAACAAGCATTGCCCCCAACGCATTAACATCCCGCGCGAGATACGCCGAATTGACCAATATATCGAGAAATTGAAGCAAGGTCTTGATTTTTAGCTTATGGCAACACTGGAGTCGCTCCGCGAAATACTGCACTCTACGGGCTGTTCCTGCGTCATAGGCAACGGCGACAAGGTGAGGAGTTTTCATCAGCGAGGCATTAAGGATTTATACGAGATTCTACACAATGAGCCAACACTACTCGATGGTGCTATGATAGCCGACAAAGTGGTGGGCAAAGGAGCTATGGCCCTAGTGATTGCAGGAGGTGTAAAGTCTGTTTATGCCGATGTAGTGAGCGAAGCAGCATTGTCGCTGGCCAACAAGTACGACACAAAAGTGGAGTATGGCCAAAGTGCGCCACACATCATCAACCGCCGAGGTGACGGCATCTGCCCCGTCGAGAGCAGATGTGCAGAGTGCGACACAGTGGAGGAGTGCCTAAAAAGAATAGAGGAGTTTTTAGGAAATTAGTTTTATGCGTAGTTATTTATATACTATTGTGGCCGCAGGAGTTGCGTTGTTGTTCATCGCTGGATGCAAGAGCGCTAACGATACGCACGCCGATATTCGTGCATCAGTGGAGCGACAGATGGAAATGTATCCCAAATCGACTCTGCGCGACCTGTATAAAAACTATTTTCAGGACTTCTTCGGCCCAGGGCATATCATCGCCAATACAGACAATGCCGATAGATATCTGCGTTATGAGTTAAATAACTCCGAATCGTTTGAGGGACTCGACTATGAGCCTACGGGATATCGTGGAGCCTTCTATCGTGTGAATTTGTCGGTCATTGCAGATGGCAGAGTGCCTTACGAAAAGTATTTTGACGCGTTTGTCAGAAGCGTAAATGGCATAGTATCACCCTCGATAGAGCAGTGGCGTAAGGAGTGGGCAAAGATTGACTCTATAATTACGCAGATGGGAGTATTAACCGATACCGCTGCCGCCGATGCCGACCGTGCTACTATCAAGCAGGCGTTGGACAGCGGCAATGCCGTAATGCACCACAGCGAGGAGTTCAACCGCCACTACGCACCGCATTACCGCATCATCAGCAGAGAAATTTTCGAGCAAGAGATTTTGCCGCTGCTCGGCAAAGATGCAAAATAGAAATTCAACCACAAAGAAATAATTAAAACTGAGAAATATGCAGACTACAACAACAAAACTCTACACACTCGGCTTCTCACAGGCCAAAACCTATGCGACAGCCGTGCTGTTCATTCTCGGCAATATCGTATTGCCACAGTTGTGCCACCTGATTCCGCGAGGTGGTATGATCATCCTGCCCATCTACTTCTTTACGCTGATTGGAGCGTATAAGTACGGCTGGAAGATGGGCCTTTTGACTGCGATTGCTTCGCCCATCGTAAATCACCTCTTGTTCGGTATGCCCGCAAGCGAGGTGCTGGTGCCAATCTTGGCAAAGTCTATAATTTTGGCCGTTGTCGCTGGTTATGTAGCAGCACACTACAAGAAGACAACGCTGTCGTTGCTTGCTTTGGTAGTCTTGACTTATCAGGTGTTGGGTGGCGCATTTGAGTGGGCGTGGACAAGCAGTTTTGCCGCTGCATTGCAGGATTTCCGCCTCGGTTTGCCTGGTATGGCTATACAGATTATTGGTGGCTACTATTTTATTAAGTATCTGCTGAAGAAATAGGATAGCCCAACCGCAAAAGAAAAGAGATTGTCCGACCATAGGGCCAGACAATCTCTTTTTTGTTAATACTATTTGAATCTACTTCTGCACCTGAACGGGAGAGTTCACGGTTGAAACAAAGCCCGTACCATCGGCAACATAGGCGTAAACACGGAAGTTGCCCTCGACATCGATTGTAATATCAGCCACAGGCTCGGTTGTAGTAAACACCTCGCCATAACGCTCGGGGCGTGGCTCATAAGAGCCTCCGAAGCCCAATTTGGTAGCCTCGTAAAGAACCTCCCAGATATATGTCAGATTCTCCTCTTCTCTATCCTTGGCCGCCACCTCTACACGGAACGACTTGCCCTTGGCAACAACGGGGCTCTCAACGGGAGCAAGACCATTGACTTTGATACCAGTAACCACCGGGGCAGTCTGCTCGGGCTCAACACCCGTCCACACTCGCTGCATAGCCTCGACCATAGGTGTCTTCTCGCCCTTCAACGGCAGACCCTTGACACGACCCTCGACAAACATACTAAACCAGGTAGGTGTGCGCTCCTCCTTCTGTCCCCAGAGGAAAACAAATGAGCCTAAGCAGCGCTTATCGCCCAAAATTGCGTTATTATAGCGCTCCTCATAGACCTGACGCTTCTGCTCGCTGGTCTGCTCGATGGGCGCCTTCCACGCAGTAGAAGAGGTCTCCCACCAGCCTGTAGGCCCCCACTCAGTAATCATATAAGGGCCTTTATAATCTGACTCGGCCACCATATCCTTAACTTGAAAGATAGAGCCGTAACTGTTGATACCAACAATATCAAGCGATGGAGCGTAGCGGGCGATAGAGTCGAGCGCACTCTTATTGTGGGCAATAACAGTAGATACCAGATGACGCTTATCAATAGACTTCATCATTGCGGCCAACTCCTCTACAAAACTCCATACCACAGCTCCATTCGAGCCGCTGAGCTCAATCTCATTACCGATACCCCAACATAAGATATTGGGATCATCCTTGAATGTTTCGGCCAACTCGCGGCAAGTCTGACGCATACCATTCTTGAACTCCTCGTCAGAGTACTTCTCCAACTCCTTGGGAAGCCATATTCCCTGCATAACACGCATACCATTCTTGGCAGCCAACTCCGAAGTGCGCTTGACACTCTCGACATCGCCACCCCAAGTACGACAAGCATTAGCTCCCGACGACGAAGCCACATCAAGGCGATTAGTTCCACCCACACCTCTGATGTATGATTTCTCGCCATCTACTCTCAACTCAAAGCCGTCACCCTTCTTGCGGATGACTGCACCCTGCTGCGGCGCACACGATGCGACACAGACACTCGCTAAAGCAATAAAAATTCCCAGTTGTAGTCTCATAAAAGTTAATGTATTAATAAGTTCCGATTGCGAATATACGAAAAAAGGAGCAGAAACCACGCTCTGCTCCTCAAATTATTTATCCTCTTTCTGCGATTAGTCATTAGGATATGCTGCGATGAATACATTGCGCTTGCGCAACTCATCCTGCACCTTGTGCAACTCCCGCAACGACACCTTGCCGACAACATACTTATACTCGTCAGAGATGTAGTTCTCGCTAACAGACTCAAACTTCACCAAATCGAGATCAGCATAGTCAGAGTAGCGGTAGTATACACGGAACGAGTGGTCGGTTGTGTAAGTAGGCATCTGCGAGTCGTTACGCTTCTTGTACTCATACTTATAGTCATACAAACAAGCAGTAATATCGCTCAATACAGCCGAGCCAGTGGGGTAGCCACCCGCACCACGACCAAACATAAACTGCTTGTCGTAGAACAGACCCTTGATAACCACACCATTGAACTCATCCTCTACGCTGTAGATATACTTATTGCGTGAGATAAGCTGAGGCATAACACTCATAATAAGTTTATTGCCCTGCAACTTCTCAACATGAGCCACCAACTTGAAGCGACGCTCCTTCTCGTTAGCAAAACGGATATCGGCATCGTTCATATTAGATATACCGTAGGTGAAGATATCCTCTGGTGCAACATACAAACCGAAGGCGTGGATAGTGATGATAATAAGCTTAAACAACGAGTCCCAACCATCGATATCGAGCGATGGGTTGCTCTCGGCAAAGCCCAAATCCTGCGCCAACTTCAACGCGTCGGCATACGACATCTTCTCGTTGAAAATCTTTGACAAGATGAAGTTTGACGAGCCGTTCAAGATACCCTTTACTGATGTAAGAAGGTCGTTGTCGTAGTACTCCTCGAGGTTACGGATAACGGGAATACTACCGCAAGCCGAAGCATCGTAGAGCAGGGCTACATTGTAGCGAGCCTGCAACTCGATAAGCTCCTCGATGTGGTGAGCCAACATCTTCTTGTTACCCGAAACAACGGGCAAGCTCATCTGCAACGCACGCTTAACGATAGTGTATGCAGCATCGGCATCATCAATAAGCTCCACAATGAAGTTAATATCGGGGTCGTTGAAGATATCGTCAGCATTGTCGGTAAACTCCGCATCAATGGGGCGCTGCTTACTCAAATCACGCACGCAGATACGCTTAATCTCTACATTCTTGGAACCGATACGCTTCAGCACATCATACAAGCCACAGCCAACTGTACCGAAGCCAAAAAGTCCAATGTTTAATTTCTTGCCATTCATAGATATATACTTTTTTCGTTATTATTCGTTCAAGAATTCCAATATGATATTGTTCAACTGCTTATGCTCAACCAAAAAACCATCGTGGCCAAAGTCTGAATCAATCAGATGATAGCGTACATCGGCCAGATTGTCGATCAGCGGCTGATGATCAGAGGGCGGGAAAAGGATATCGGAACTAATAGCTACAACCAACGACTTGGCCTTGATCTGAGCAATCACATCCTCGACCTTACCACGACCACGACCCAGATTATGAGAATCGACAGCTTGCGACAACCGGTAGTAAGAGTAGGCATTGAAGCGGCGACGCAACTTCTCACCCTGATAACGCTGATAAGAGTGAACTCGGCGCACAACACCGGCCTCGTCTGGATTCTCATCCTCCTGCGTCTTATCGTATGCTACACCGCCTCGATAGCTCATCAACGCGATACTGCGTGCGGTGGCCATACCCCGCAAGCCCGCCTCGGCATTTCTCTCACCGAAGGTTGCATCGCACTCGATAGCCATTCGCTGCGACTCATTGAAAGCTGCCGCCCACGGCTTAGTGCGCGGAGTCGTAGCAATGAATGCCGCCTTCTTGGCAAAATCGGGCTGCATAACGCACCACTCCAAACACTGAAAACCACCTATAGAGCTACCAATCAGAAGCTCGACCTGCTTAATGCCCAGATGCTCGGCCAGCAACTGATGCGCCCTAACCATATCGCGTACCGAAACCAAAGGGAAGTCGCCATACCAAGGCTCTCCTGTCGCGGGATTGACACTCAACGGACCTGTTGTTCCGTAGTGTGAGCCGAGAAAGTTAGCGCAGATGGTAAAGTACTTCGACGGATCGAGGAAGCATCCCTGCTCAACCGTATGGGGCCACCAATCAGCCACATCGGAGTTAGCAGTAAGAGCGTGGCACACCCAAATGATGTTGCTACGCTCGGCATTCATCTCGCCGAATGTGTTATAAGCTATCGTGAGCGAAGGGAGAACTTCGCCACACTCCAACTCAAAAGGTTTGTCGTATGTATAATATTGAGTCATCGTAAAAACTACTCTGCAGCAGCAAACGCCTGTTCAAAGTCTTCAATAATATCCTCTACATTCTCCAATCCCAACGATATACGCAGCAGGGTAGGAGTAACGCCTGCGGCCTTCAAATCAGCCTCATTCAACTGCTTGTGAGTGGTAGAGGCGGGGTGAGTAACAACGGTTATAGAGTCGCCAATCATTGTCATATTAGCAGCCAACTTCAGAGCCTCTACGAAGCGTACAGTGCTATCAAGCGAACCCTTCAACTCGATTGTAAAGACGCCAGATGAGCCATAGCGGTAGTACTTCTGTGCATTCTTATAACCAGCGTGATCCTCGAAACCTACGAAGCTAACGCGCTCAACCTTCGGGTGGTTGCGGCAATACTCAGCCAGACGCCAAGTAGACTCTATCTGATGCTTAACACGCAGTGACAAGGTCTCAAGGCCCAACATCATAAGGTATGAATCGAATGACGAAGGACAGCAACCAAAGTCGCGCAAGCCATCCACACGGCACTTAACAACAAAGGCCGCATTACCGAATGCCTCGTAAAGATTCAGGCCGTGATAACCCTCCGACGGACCGTCAATCTGGGGGAACTTGCCATTGCCCCAATTATAGTTACCACCATCGACGATGATACCGCCCATAGCTGTACCGTGGCCATTAATCCACTTTGTCGCCGAATCAACCACAATATTTGCGCCCCAATCGAAGGGGTTACAGAGGTAGCCCGCAGCACCAAAGGTGTTGTCCACCACGAAAGGCACATCTGCACGCTTGGCCAACTCGCCCAACGCAGCCAAATCGAGTACGCTACAAGTGGGGTTACCCATACTCTCGACAAAAATCATCTTTGTCTTATCATCAATCAACGACTCGAAATCCTCGATATTCTCACTCTTTGCAATGCGGCAGTCGATACCCAGCTTACGCAACGAGATGCGGAACTGGTTATAGGTACCACCATAGAGATAGGGTGATGCAACGATATTATCGCCCGCCGAAGCCAAAGCTGTAACGGTAATCAATATTGCCGACATACCCGATGCAAGCGCCAACGCGCCAACGGCATTGTAAAGCGCAGCCACACGCTCCTCGTAGGCTGACGATGTGGGGTTCTGCAAACGCGTATATATATTTCCGCCTTCGCTGAGTTCAAACAGTTTTGCAGCGTAGTCACAACTCTTGAAATGGTAGGCCGCAGTGGGGTAGATGGCAATGCCTCGTGAGCCCGTATGGTCTACATGATAACCGCCGTGAATCTGCTTGGTCTCAAAACGCAACTTTTTTTCTAACATAACTCTAAAAATATTTCAACATTCGATAGTCTGCGGCTAATCGAACACTACAAAATTATCATTAATACTAAATTTGGAAAATTCAGTGCCTCGGGCACTCGGTGGTGCGTAACCGCCTGTAATCATCAAAGTGCCTATCGGCACATTCGCATTGAATGCATCGAGCAGCTGGGTGAAAAACCAGTGGGCTTGAATATGTAATTATATCCGTTCATCTGCATAGCACTTTATTAGTGCAAATATAGCGAATATTTTTATTAATATAATAGAGAAAAGGCAAAAAAGAGCAATATTTTCGTATATTTACTGACACAACCAACCACTAAAACTATTATGGAAATTATAGGTTTTATTCAGACCTCACTCCTAATCAGAATTCCTCCTAGCGTAAATACAAAATTTACCGCATATCTGCCGACGATGAGCAAATAAAAGCGCAACACATCTATAGACCACCCCTAAGCAAAAGAAACAACGGACTAACGCAACTAAAAAGTCGGATAGCCCGTTGTTATTTATGCGGTGCAATACCGCCGCAAAATCATCTTTTCACTACAGTCCTATCATACATCCTATATTGTACGCCACAAAGGCCAACAACCACGCCAGCAGCGTATTATAGACCACAGCAAAGAGCGCCCACTTCCAGCCACCAGCCTCACGGGCAATGGTTGCAATGGTTGCGATACAAGGGAAATATAGCAACACAAAAATTATAAACGCCAACGCCGCCGAGCGCGAATACACACCCGTAGCAAGTACTCTGGCCGATAGGGTTTCAACCTGCTCATCGCTATCATCAACTGAGTACAATACGCTCAGCGTAGAAACTATAATCTCCTTAGCCACAGCTCCCGACAAGCAGGCAACACCAGCGCGCCAATCAAGACCCAAAGGAGCCATAACGGGCTCGCAGAATTTACCCACTCGACCCAAATATGAGTTCTCGGCACGCAGTGCATCTTCCTCACTCTGAACAGCAGAGAATTCCTCTACAACAACATCGTCTTCAACCAGTGCAACTTGCTCTGCAACAACTACATTCTCAACAACGGGCGACTCTACGCGAGGGTAGTAACTCAAGAACCATATAATCACGGCAGCCACCAAAACCAGACCACCAATCTTGCGAAGATACTGCTCACTACGCTCCCACATATGGCGCAGCGTAGCGTTCAATGTCGGCACGCGATAGGGTGGCAACTCCATAACAAACGGAGTCTCGTCGGGACCAAACATAAAACGGCGCAGCACTCGAGCCGTAAGGATAGCCACCACGCAACCAAAAAGGTAGATGGCAAACAACATCAAGCTTGCATTTTTGGCAAAAAATGTACCCGTCAGAAAAACAAAAACCGGCAATCGCGCACTGCACGACATAAAGGGATTAATCAATATTGTAATCAAGCGACTGCTTCGGCTTTCGATTGTTCGAGTAGCCATAATCGCTGGTACATTACAACCAAAGCCCATCACAAGAGGGATGAATGACTTGCCGTGAATACCCGCCAAGTGCATCAGCCTATCCATAATAAACGCCGCTCGCGCCATATAGCCCGAATCCTCCATAAGCGACATAAACAGATAGAGAATCAAGATATTAGGCAAAAAGACTGCAACCGAGCCGACACCACCAATGATACCATCAACAATAAGGTCGCGCAACTCACCCTGCGCCATAAGACCCGACACCGTGTCACCCAACCACTGGAATCCAGCCTCAATCCAACCCTGGGGATAAGCGCCCAAAGTGAATGTCGCCCAAAACATCACAAACATCAGCGCAAGAAAGAGAGGAATACCCAGATATTTATTGGTAACGATGCGGTCGATGTATGAAGTAGGAGCCTCGCGTCGATTCTCCGATGGAGTATATGTCTCGGCCAATGCGCCCTCGATGAAACCATATTTCTCGTTAGTGATAGCACTCTCAACATCCTCGTTCAAGGCCGTCACAATGCGAGCTGCGCCCTTAACACTCTGCGTCTTCCACTCGGCAAAATGCTCGCTTTGGCGCAACAGATTCTTCACACTACTATCGCCCTCCAGCATCTTGATAGCCCAATAGCGGGGCGGGAAAGATTTAGGAAGTTCATCAATGTGGCGTTTCATCAATTTCGACAAAGCCAAAATCTCAGCTTCGACAGAAGATGAGTAATTGATATGAATATGACGCACCTGAGGGTTCTGATTCTCGTATGTTG
Source organism: Alistipes sp. (assembly GCA_017555695.1). Taxonomy (GTDB): domain Bacteria; phylum Bacteroidota; class Bacteroidia; order Bacteroidales; family Rikenellaceae; genus Alistipes. The sequence goes on along the minus strand of JAFZFX010000021.1, from coordinate 1,002 downwards.
CAATAACCTCATCAAGCAATTTATCCAAACCTCTGCCATCGCGAGCCACGACAGGCACAACAGGTACACCAATCATACTACCCAACTGCTCATAGTCAAGTTTTGCGCCACTACGTTCCAACTCGTCGTACATATTCAGCGCCACAACCATTTTGGGGCTAATATCAATCAACTCAGTGGTTAGATAGAGGTTACGCTCGAGGTTCGATGCCACCACTGCGTTTACGACCACATCGGGCAACTCATCCATAAGGTGCTGACGCACATACAACTCCTCGGGCGTATAGGCCGAGAGGGCATAGGTGCCTGGCAGGTCGGTAATATTGATTTTATAACCCTTGTAATTCAGCGAGCCACTCTTGGCATCGACCGTCACACCACTATAGTTTCCCACATGCTCGTGACCTCCCGACAATGCATTAAAGAGCGATGTCTTACCACTATTGGGGTTACCTACAAGAGCTATCTTTATTTGACGAATCTTCTCGTTATATACATTCTCGACAACCTCCTCATTAGGCGAAGTAGTAACGCCACCTCTTTGGAGTTGGTAGTCACGAGCCTCTTCAGGCGTAAGCACCTCGACCATAGCGGCTTCGCTACGGCGCAACGACACCTCATAACCCATAATTTTGTACTTGATGGGGTCACGCAATGGGGCGTTCAGTACCGAGACCACTCGCTGACCACGCACAAAACCCATCTCGAGAATTCTGCGACGGAAGCCTCCGTGACCCAGCACCTTGATTACTATGGCCGAAGAGCCTGTTTTAAGTTCTGATAACAGCATATTATTATCGTTTATTCACTATTTTTGCTTGCAAAAATACACATTTTTCCGTTATATCGCAATCCATTTTTTGGCTTATTGGTCAAAATTAGTAGATAAAATCGGTATAATCGATTGATTTACTTATATTTGTACTATTTGAGTTAGAAATGGATAAAAAGTTTGTCCAAAATGTGGGCAAAAGGCCCTCGTCAGAGATGGCTACAACGGGG
>JAFZFX010000020.1 GCA_017555695.1 Alistipes sp. | reverse complement strand
TTGGTCTTAATTTAGACTACATAGAAGACTACATGAGAAGAGTAGAATCTTCGTAAAATAAAGGTTTAAACGGTTTTTTAACGAAAAGTCGTTACACCATTAAACAACTTAACACTTTGTCAATCAGTTAATTCGGAAATAATGTGTTATTCACTTCCGAAAAAGAGGCTGCCTAACAAGGTGGCCCCATTTTTTTTGTGTGGGTGTGTCCAAATACAAAAAAACTGTATAACAAGGCTATTTTGGCATTTCTCTAGCCCTCAAAATCCTCACATACGCTTAAGTATGCTGCGGTTTCTCGGGCCTCGTGAGCCTAAAAATAACTCTTGTTATACAACATCCAAGAATAAGGGGTTGTTCGACAAATTTGTTGAACAACCACATTGTTTTGTGGAGTCTAAATACAAAAACACCCCGCAAGCCATTGGCCTGCGGGGTGTATGTTTTGGGCGTTTATCCCTTCGTTACTTCTCGTCGCGAGAGAATGAGTAGGGACGGTCGCCGTCTGTTGTGCCTCGCTTGAGGTTAGGTGTGTTGCTCATATCCACATCCATTTTGCCGCCACGCATCAAATCGCTATGAGTGATGTAGTTGCGTGTGTAGCGCTTGCCATTGAGTTTCATATTCTCGATGTAGATGTTCTCTGTGCTGTTCTCGGGTGCGTTAATCTCGAACTTCTTGCCGTTGGGCAGGTGGATTGTAGCCTTCTTGAACAGGGGTGCACCCATAATATACTCATCCGATGCGGGGCATACGGGGTAGAAGCCCAGAGATGAGAAGATATACCAAGCCGAAGTCTGGCCGTTATCCTCGTCACCGCAATAGCCGTCGGGAGTGGGCGAGTAGAAGCGGTCGATAACCTGACGCACCCAATACTGCGCCTTCCAGGGCTGGCCAGCGTAGTTGTAGAGGTAGATCATATGCTGTGCGGGCTGATTACCGTGAGCATAGTTACCCATATTCATCACTGTCATCTCGCGAATCTCGTGGATTACACCGCCGTAGTAGCTCTCATCGAAGATAGGAGGAACGGTAAATACCGAGTCGAGCATCTCAACAAACTCCTCGTCGCCGCCCATCAAATCAATCAGACCCTGCGGGTCGTGGAATACCGACCAAGTGTAGTGCCAGCTGTTACCCTCGGTGAAGGCGTCACCCCACTTCAGAGGTGAGAAGGGAGCCATAAACTTGCCGTCCTTGTTCTTGCCGCGCATCAACTTAGTCTCGGGGTCGAACAGATTGCGGTAGTTCATAGCGCGCTTTGCGTAGAGGTCAATCTCCTCCTGCGGGCGATTCATCTCCTTAGCAACCTTATAGATACACCAGTCGTTATATGCGTATTCGAGTGTACGGGCTGCGTTCTCTCTAATCTTTACATCGTATGGTACATAGCCCAATGTATTGTAGTACTCGTGACCCAGACGGCCCGAAGATGATACTGTGGGGTGAACATTGTTTGCGCCGTGCAGCATACCCTCGTACATAGCCTTTGGGTTATCAACCTTTACGCCCTTGAGGTAAGCGTCAGCCAAAACCGAAGCAGAGTTGTTACCAACCATACAGCCACGGTGACCAGGGCTCGACCACTCGGGGAAGAAACCACTCTCGAGATATACATTTACAAAGCCATCCTGCATCTTCTTGTTCTCCTCGGGGTAGAGTATGTTCAGCAGAGGGAAGAGGCTACGGAATGTATCCCAGAAACCTGTGCCTGTGTAGAAGTAACCCTTCTCGATTTTGCCGTTGTGGGGGCTGTAGTGTACGGGTTCGCCGTTGGCGTTAATCTCATAGTGCTTCTGCGGGAAGAGAGTAGCGCGGTACAGACAAGAGTAGAATGTGCGGTACTGGTCGAGGTTACCACCATCAACCTCGATGCGACCCAACACCTCGTTCCAAGCCTTACGACCCTTTTCGGCCAACTCCTCCAGTGAGTCATTACCCAACTCCTTGAGGTTGAGTGCAGCCTGTTCGTGGCTGATGAATGACGATGCTACGCGGGCGTGTACCTTCTCGCCCTTCTTGGTTTTGAAGCCGATAACGGCACCCACATGGTTATCCTTCTGCTCGGTTGCATCCTTCTTGAGCTTGCCGTTAGCGAATGTGCTTACATACTCGAAAGGCTTGTCAAACTCCAGCACGAAGTAGTTGCGGAAGTTGTCAGTCACACCACCCGAGTTGCGTGTAGTGTAACCGGTGATGCGGTTGTTCTCCTTGTCGATGTTGATGTAAGAGCCGCGATCGAAAGCATCCACTACGATGTATGAGTCATTAGACTCGGGGAAAGTGAAGCGGAACAACGCAGCACGGTCGGTGGGTGAAAACTCGGTAACTACATCATACTCGGCAAGATATACCTTGTAGTAGTAAGCCTTTGCCACCTCGCTCTTGTGGCCAAACCAGCTTGCGCGCTTATCCTGGTCGAACTCGGGCGCACCCACTACGGGCATAATTGAGAACTGACCGTAGTCGTTAATCCACGGGCTGGGCTGGTGAGTCTGCTTGAAGCCGCGAATCTTTTGCTCGGTATAGACATAAGCCCAACCATCACCCATCTTACCAGTCTGGGGAGTCCAGAAGTTCATACCCCAGGGGCGTGCGATGGCGGGGTAGGTGTTACCTGTTGAGAAGGCGTGTACAGATTGTGTACCCACCAGCGGGCTGACATAATCAACCGGCGAGAAATCGCTCTTTTCTGCCGATGCTATTGCAGTAGAAAGCACGGCGAGCAGTGTTAAAAGTTTGGTTTTCATAGATATAAAGTTTTGTAGTTATCGAATGAATGTGCCCTCCCACTTGGTGCGGTTACCACAGCCGTCGCGCACGGTCACCTTTATGGTGTGTTTTTTGTTACCCTTGATACCCTCCTCGCGCAGGTTAGCCGAGAGGCGTCCTCCCGAGTAGATTACGGGTACCCAATTATCGTCGATGGTTATGGTATAAGACGATATGCCTGCAAAGTTGTCCGACAAACGGAACGATATGACATCGCGGCGGCTGAAATCCTCGCCATCCTCAAACTGCGGTCTGATGGTGGGCGGAGTTGTGTCGGCCGCAAGGCAATATGTGCCGAATGTGGTTGTGCGAGCTGTCAAACGGTTGTTGTGGTATGTTCCACCCGAGGCGTATATGCGGCCGTCGCCACTTACCGATGCCATAATGGTGTGCGCCTGCAACGACTTATCTGCGGGCACTGAGAATACCATCCCTACGCCCTTCTGCAGCGGTGTATTGCTGTCGTGTACGGTATAGGCAGCCGAGAGGATGCGTACAGTAGAGTCGGGGTGATATGGCTTTACATCCGAGCGGTGCATATCGAGCGGAATTGACTCATAAAGCGCTCCCTTGGGAATCACTACGCTGAATGTGTCATCCACCTTGTCGGCGTAGTCGTGGTTGTGATAGACGATGCGAGAGCCCTCGGGAAGTGAGCCCTTGAAGCAACTGTCGTCACTCTTACCCTCAATCTCAAATTTTAGTGTAGATGTATTGCCACAATCGTCTGTCGCGATAAACTTCACCTCGCGCTTCTCGCCAGCCTTTGTTCTTACAAGACCACGGTTTACAAGCGTAGGGTAGAAGAAGTTTGTGCCGCCCTCCAATGCCGCAATACGCATCACTTCGTTGCGAGATTTGCGTTGCATAGTGTAATAAGATACGGCGTTGCAGTAGCGTGACAGGTCGAATGTGAAGCCGTCGTTACGGTACTCGAAATATGTTTTGCCGTCAATCTGAGCCGTCAGGTGATAGACTCCATAGGTGTTGGCGCAGTCGTTCTTGCGGTCAGAAGTCTCCAGGATGAAATAACCCTTGCGGCCAACCTTAATGGGGCTCTGCTGTGCAAGTTTATATGTTGTATCGTCAGCCTTGTGTACGGTGTACGATGCAATCTTGCTGTGGCAGGGTACACCCTGAACGGTATCCACCTCAATGTAATGCACCTTCATCATATAGGGCGAGATGTCGTCCTTCGGTGTGACTATTCCGCTGGCGATGATGTTCAGAGTCTTCTGCGATGCAGTCTCGCGCAACTCATAGTGCAGGTGCGGACCTTGCGAAGAGCCTGTATTACCCGACTTGGCAATCTCTTCGCCACGCTTCACAACGAACTTGTTGGGCTCGCATTGTATATCTACAGTGCTGCTCTTGCGGCGGTAGCGCTCGGCAAGAACAAAATCGTGAATATCCTTGCGGAAGCGCGAGAGATGGCCGTAAACACTTGTCGTACCATTGGGGTGGTTCACATATAGAGCCAGACCGTAACCCGACCTGGAGAGCGACACACGGCTCACATAACCATCAGCCACAGCAACCACCGACTTACCCTCGACGCCATCGGTCTTGAAGTCGATGCCCGAGTGGAAGTGGTTGGGGCGCATCTCGGCGAAGTTGGCCGAGTAGTATCCCGCCACATCTTTCAATGGATAGGCGTAGTAATCCTTGTCAATCTTCTGCGCTTGGGCCGTGAGGCTACCTACCAGCGCCGTAATGGCGATTAAAAAAATATCTCTTCGTCGCATTCCTTAATGTCGTTTTGTTTTATAATCTCATCTACTGACTCCATCACTTCGCTCATTGTGAAGCCTAACGATAGGGCGTAGCGTATGAGCTTGGTTTTAAGTTGGTAAGCGTTATCGTATTTTACACTCTTTATCTTGCGTTGCAGTTTCTCTGTCAGCCTCGATTTATTCTCTTCGGGCGAGAGCGTAGAGAGTACATCGTTTATTATAGTGTCGCTTATGCCTTTGCGTTTGAGTGCCGCGAGTATCTTGTAGTGACCCCACGCGCTGAGTCCGCATTTCTCTCTGACGAAGGCCTCGGCGTAGCGCCTGTCGTCGATGAATCGCTCACGCAGCAGTCGTTGCAACACGCCCGCTTGCTCTGCCTCGGCGACACCCCAACCTCGCATCAGTCTGATGGCATCACCAGACGAGCGCTCGGCACGCGCACACAATCGCATCAATGAGGCGAGTGCCTCATCGGCCGTCTTGGCTCGCTTTATTTTTGGCTTGGTTGGCAACATATCATTCTCTCTCTGTCGAAACAATCTTTGCGTATTACAATCTGTTCGTATCCCTCTTCCTCGAGCATCTCGGCTGTCTGCTGAGCCAATGGCGAGTGAATCTCAAATAGGAGCTGTCCCTTGGGCTTCAATACTCGTTTGGCCGCTCTGGCTATCGAGCGATAGAATATCAGCGGGTCGTTGTCATCAACAAAGAGCGCTATGTGTGGCTCGTGCTGTATGACATTTCTGTGCATTGAATCTCGTTCGGTAAGAGGTATATATGGTGGATTGGATACTATGATGTCGGCCTCTTCGTTCTCCAGCGCTTTGAGTCCCTGCAAGGCATCGTCCTCCAAAAATCTTACATCGGCCTGATTTTTCTGTGCATTCTCCTTGGCAATGGCAAGCGCCTCTGTCGATATGTCGGTTGCAGTAACCTTTGCCTCGGGCAGAGATTTGGCAATAGAAATGGCTATGCAACCGCTACCCGTGCAGATGTCCACAATGTGAGGTGCTGTCATATACTTTGCTTGCTCCACCACCCACATCACCAACTCCTCGGTCTCGGGGCGGGGTATCAGCACGCCTTCGCGTACTATGAACTCCAGCGAGCAGAACTCGCATTTGCCAATGATATATTGCAGTGGGCGAGCTGTGGCCAACTCCTCGGCTACGCGCTCAATGCCCTCAATCTCTATCTCGGTATTTGGCTCTATCATAAAAGCCATCTCATTCGAGCCACTCAAGTGTGCCGCCACCTGTCGTGCTATACGGCGCGACTCCGATGGGGAGTATAGGTCGCCCATCGCGTTACACAAGTAGTTAACTATGTCGGCTCGTGATGCCCGCATCGCCTACGCACGAAGTGTTAAGTCCGCCAAAGCAATGGCTGCTGCTGCCTCGACAACTACTGCGGCTCGCAGTGTGATGCATACATCGTGGCGTCCCTTGATTACCAGAGGTTCCACCTGGCCACTCTCGAAGTTGAAAGTGTTCTGCTCTCTAGAAATCGAAGCCGTAGGCTTGACTGCCGCACGCACAACAATCTCGTTACCGTTGGTGATGCCACCTACGATGCCACCAGCGTTGTTTGTTGCGGTTGTGCCAACGCTGTCAGTTATTAGGTCGTTATGCTCCGAGCCTAGCATACGCGCAGCCTCGAAACCGCACCCGAACTCCACGCCCTTTACTGCGGGAACCGAGAAGAGTAGATGTGCCATAAGGCTCTCTGCCGAGTCGAAGAACGGCTCGCCAAGACCTGCTGGTATGCCGCTCACGCGACACTCCACCACGCCACCCACAGAGTCCTGTGCCTGACGGGCAGATTCGATGACGGCTGCAAACTTCTCCTTGTCGCACTCACCGCCAATTTCTGTTATAGTGGTTGCGAATGATACCTTTTCGCCCAATATCTTCTTTGCTACAACTCCTGCAGCCACCATGCCTAGCGTAATGCGTCCCGAGAAGTGACCGCCGCCACGCGGGTCGTTGTAGCCGTTCCACTTCTGGTTAGCCACGAGGTCAGCGTGCGAGGGTCGGGGATGCACCACAAGGTTGCGGTAGTCGCCTGAGCGTGTATTCTCGTTGAGGAACTCTATCGTCAGGGGCGAGCCTGTTGTGTAGCCGTTATAGAGCCCCGACACGATGTGTGGCTGGTCACTCTCCTTGCGAGGTGTGGTACCAGCAGCACCTGCTCTGCGGCGGTCGAGGTCAGCAAGGAAATCCTCCTCGCTGAGTGCAATGCCTGCAGGTACGCCGTCGATGCTGACGCCCACTTGCTCGCCGTGAGATTCACCCCAAATGCTTACTCTGAATATCTGTCCCCAAGAGTTCATACTATAGTCATTACAAAATTATAGAATCCAAATCGTTGAAAAAGTCGGGATAGCTCTTCTCGACGCACTCCGCTGCCGTAATCTTCACTTCGCCCTCACAGCGCAGTGCCGATGCCGCCAATGACATTGCAATGCGGTGGTCGTTGTGGCTGAATACCTCGGCAGGATGAATCTCGCCACCCTGAATCTTCATTACATTATCCTCCGACAAATCTACCTTGATGCCCAGCTTCTCATACTCCGAGCGGATAGTCTCGGCGCGGTCGCTCTCCTTGTGGCGCAGACGCGATGTGCCGATGATGCGGCTCTCGCCCTCGGCTGCTGCTGCCAGTGCCGCCAATGCGGGGAAGAGGTCGGGGCAGTGTGTGGCATCGAACTCGAAGGCACGCAACTCGCGCTTCGATGTGGTTATCGAGTCGTGCTCGATGATGATGCCTGCGCCAGCACGCTCCAATGCGCGGCAGATAGCTGTGTCGGCTTGACGCGATAGGGTAGAGATGTTATTTACCGTAACCTCACCCGCTATAGCGCCCGCTACGAGCATAGTAGATGCTCCGCTCCAGTCGCCCTCGATGGCAATGTCGGTCGCGGTATATTTCTGACCACCCTCGATGAAGAACTCAGAGTAGTCGCCCTCGTTGTGCATAATCTCGATACCGAAACGGCGGGCAGTGTCGATGGTCATATCGATATATGGAGTCGAAACCGCATCATCAACATAGAGCGTCGTATCCTCTTCGGCCATTGGAAGTGCCAGCAGAAGACCCGTGATGAACTGCGACGACACGCTGCCATCAACCCTCACGCTACCACCGTGAATGGGGCCCTGCACCTCGATGGGCAGATAGCCACCGCCGTCACGCACGCTGACGCCTAATGCTCTCAACGGCTCAATCATCATAGTCATAGGACGATAGAGCAGTGTTCCCTCGCCCTTGATGTTGATGGGCGATGAGCATAACGATGCTATGGGGGTGAAAAGACGCGTAGCCAGACCCGACTCGCCGACATAGAGCGTGTCGGAAGTGGGGTGCAGGCCTCCCTCGATTGAGAGGGTGCTGTCGTCGATGAATGTTACTTTTGCTCCTAATGCTTCAATACACTTGAGTGCAGAGCGGGTGTCTTTGCAAAACTCTATGTTTCGCAGTATGGTTTGCCCCTCGGCTAACAATGATAGGGCTATAGCACGCTGTGCATAGCTCTTTGAACTTGGAGGGGTGATTGTGCCTTTGACACTCCCTCGGGAGACGGTTTTATCCATATATTATTTCGTAGTGTGTTTCTTTTATTATGTTAGATGTGTTGTGTGTTTCGCCCTTGGTCTTACTCCTGAGGTTCGAAACTCTGCGGACGGCGCAGAACGAAGTTCTTACCGAGATATACCTTACGCACCATCTCGTCGTTGGCCAAATCCTCGGCTGTACCTGTCTTCAAGATTTTACCCTCATAGAGCAAGTATGTGCGGTCGGTGATGGCCAGCGTCTCGTCCACATTGTGATCGGTGATGATAACGCCGATGTTCTTTTTCTTGAGCGTTGCCACGATGCTCTGGATATCCTCCACCGCAATGGGGTCTACACCCGCAAACGGCTCGTCGAGCAGAATGAACGAGGGGTTGATAGCCACAGCGCGCGCAATCTCGGTACGGCGTCGCTCACCACCCGAGAGCTGGATACCCAGACTCTTACGCACCTTCTGCAGGCGGAACTCCTCGATGAGTGACTCCACTCTTTCGCGTTGATACTCCTTGCTGTAGTCGGTCATCTCCAGTACGGCCTTGATGTTGTCCTCGACACTCAGGCGACGGAATACCGATGCCTCCTGTGCCAGATAACCCACACCCATCTGTGCGCGTCGGTACACGGGCATCTTTGTCAGCTCGGCCACCTCGCCCTCATCGTTCTCGAGGAAGATCTGACCCTCATTGGGCTTGATGAGGCCCACAATCATATAGAAGGTTGTAGTCTTGCCGGCACCGTTAGGACCCAGCAGACCCACGATTTCACCCTGCTTGACATCGATGGTCACATGGTTTACAACCGTACGGGATTTATATTTTTTTACAAGTTCGCTCGTATATAGACGCATAATCGTTGAAATTTTCCACAAAGTTATTATTTTTTCCAAAAAAAGTTTTATCTTTGATATGGAAATTCGTTTTTTAGTACGATTGCGACCCGAGTCGCAAAGATTTTTGTAAGGATGGAGCAGGCTATTTTGCACGAAAAACTGAAAGAGTATTTTGGTTTTAACTCTTTCAAAGGTAATCAGGAGGCGGTAATCAGGAACCTTCTCGAAGGGCGTGATACCTTTGTATTAATGCCGACGGGAGGTGGTAAATCTTTGTGTTACCAGTTGCCTGCCTTGATTATGGATGGTGTGGCTATTATCATTTCGCCACTTATCGCCCTGATGAAGAATCAGGTTGATGCTATGCGTACATTCTCTACCGAGTCGGGTATAGCCCACTTCCTTAACTCTTCACTCAATAAGGCCGCCATTAATCAGGTGCGCCAGGATGTGCTCGACGGCAAGACCAAACTGCTCTACTTCGCCCCCGAGTCACTCACCAAAGAGGATAATGTAGCCTTCCTTCGCAAAATCAAGATTTCGTTCTACGCCATCGACGAGGCTCACTGTATCTCGGAGTGGGGTCACGATTTCCGCCCAGAGTACCGCCGTATCCGTCCCATTATCAACGATATCGGTCAGGCTCCGCTGATTGCTTTGACTGCAACGGCTACGCCTAAGGTGCAGATGGATATCCAGAAGAATCTGGGTATGAGCGACGCTGTTGTCTTCAAGTCATCGTTCAACCGCTCAAACCTTTTCTATGAAATACGCCCCAAGCACAATGCCGAGCACGATATCATCCGCTTTATCAAGCAGCGTGCAGGCCGTAGTGGTATCATCTACTGCTTGAGCCGCAAGAAGGTTGAGGAGTTGGCCGAGTTGCTTATTGCCAACGGCATCAAGGCTTTGGCCTACCACGCAGGTATGGATGCCCAGACGCGCGCCAACAATCAGGATGACTTCCTGATGGAACGCGTTGATGTTATCGTGGCAACTATAGCCTTTGGTATGGGTATCGACAAGCCCGATGTGCGTTATGTCATCCATTACGATATCCCCAAATCTTTGGAGGGATACTATCAGGAGACAGGCCGTGCGGGTCGAGATGGTGGCGAGGGTCACTGCCTTACATTCTATAGCTACAAAGATATTCAGAAGCTCGAGAAGTTTATGCAGGGCAAGCCTCTGGCCGAGCAGGAGATTGGTAAACTGCTGTTGATGGAGACTGTCTCATACGCCGAGAGCTCTATGTGCCGTCGCAAGACACTGCTTCACTACTTCGGCGAGGAGTACACCGAGGAGAATTGCGGCTGCTGTGATAACTGCGTCAATCCCAAGCCGAAGATTGATGCCCGCGAGGAGATGCAGCTTGTGTTGCGTACTCTGCACACTATTGGCGACAAGTTCAAGACCGACCACCTGGAGGCTGTACTTACAGGTAAGACTACGGCTCAGGTAAAGAGCTACGGCCACAACAAGTTGGAGGAGTTTGGTGCTGGTAGCGACCACGATGCCAAGTTCTGGGGTGCTGTTATTCGTCACGGACTCATTATGGGCCTCATTGACAAGAGTATCGAGAACTACGGCCTTATCTCGGTGAATGACAAGGGTCTGGACTTTATTGATAACCCCCAGCGCGTAACCATTACGGGCGACCACAACTACGACGAGGAGGAGCGCAATGACGAGGCTATGGCCAATATGGGCAAGGGTGGAGCTGCCGACGAGGAGCTCTTCGCTATGCTGAAGGATTTGCGTAAGAAGGTAGCCAAGAAACACGACTTGCCACCGTTTGTAATCTTCCAAGATCCGTCGCTTGAGGATATGTCGGTGCAGTATCCCATCACTATTGAGGAGATGCAGAACATCTCGGGTGTGGGTGCAGGTAAGGCCAAGAAGTTTGGCGAGGAGTTCATCAAACTTATCAAGGCCTATGTCGAGGAGAAGGATATCGTTCGTCCGCAGGATATGGTCGTTAAGTCGGTGGCAAACAAGGCTGGTAACAAGATTTTCATCATTCAGTCTATCGACCGTAAGATGGATTTCGAGGATATCGCCCGTGCCAAGAACCTCGATATCGACGAACTGCTTACCGAGATTGAGGGTATCGTTAATTCGGGTACGAAACTCGATATATCGTACTTCCTCAATAGCTATATGGACGAGGATAAGATAGAAGATATCTACCTCTACTTCAAGGAGGATGCCGAGAGCGACTCGCTCGATGAGGCTATCGAGGAGTTGGGCTCTGATTATACCGAGGAGGAGATTCGTCTGGTGCGTATCAAATTCCTCAGCGAGGTAGGAAACTAAAATAGAGTGATTGAAAATTTAGAGAGGGGCTGATAACCATCAGAGTTACGCAGCTCCTCTTTTAATATGGACAGCTCCTATTTTTATAGTTAATGTGTATTTTATAAAACTATAGAAAAATATGAATAAATTGCGAATGACGATTCTCTCATTGATGTGCGTAAGTGCGCTCTCGATGATTGCTATGCCCGCCTCGGCACAGAAAAAAGAGGTGGTAAAACCCGTAAACACACAGAAGTGGAAAAAATACGATGTCGGAGATATCCGCTTCCACGATAAGGCTCCCCGTAGTGAGGGCTCGAAGATATACTCCGAGCTTATCCCCAACCCCAAGGAGTATATCGCCCAGTGTGCCCGCGAGGTGTTGGCTACGCTCTACTTCTCGCCCAAGGATGAGGTAACGCCCGTAAATTCAATCTACTATACGCTGGAGGATAAGGAGGGTATCTCGGCCAAGAGTGGCGGTAATGGCCGTGTGCATATCTTCTACAGCACACGCCATATTGAGAACTCTTACAAGGGCAACGACAAGGATAAGGTGCTGTTCGAAACACGAGGTGTGCTGCTGCACGAGCTCACTCACGCCTACCAGCTTGAGCCGCAGGGTATAGGCACATACGGCACTAACCGTACATTCTGGGTATTCATCGAGGGTATGGCCGATGCGGTGCGTATCGCTAACGGCGGCTTTAAGGGCGAGCAGGACCGCCCCAAACGAGGTCACTATACCGACGGCTACCGCCACGCGGGCTACTTCTTCGTGTGGTTGCGTGATAACTACGATGCCGACTTCTTGCGGAAGTTCAACCTCAGCACACTTAGCGTTGTGCCTTGGTCATTCGATGGAGCCATCAAGCAAGTCCTCGGCGAAGAGTATGACATCGAAACCCTCTGGCATCAGTACCAACTCGCCGTCGGCGACATCAAAGAGTAAGTCGTCTAATAAGGCTATTTTATACAACTTATATAAACATAAAAGGCTGCTAATTTAGCAGCCTTTTTCTTTAGTCTATTCTTTATTGAAAGTAGCTATCTATGAATGAAATTTGGTAGTCGTTCAACTCCTTATATTGAACATATCTGTTTATTCCTATAGCTTCCAAATCTTCACGGCTTAAATCATTCCCTTGATACATCTCTGCGGTGGGAATAAGTTTATAACAAGGCTTATTTCCAACAAATGGGATGTGCCAACAACATTTGTCATCCCTCATACAGTTAGTGTCAATAACCTCCAAGCGATATCTAATCTGGTTGTGATCTTTTCCCGATAAAAATAGGTAACAAATATCTCCAATATTCATATTCTTATTGCGAGCTGTTACCCAATATATGCATCCAAACTCATTAACGCTTTTAACATGGTCAATCATGGACTCCTTACCCTTTAATATAAACCTCCTAATTGACATAGTAACCTTATTTGATTAAACAGATTGAAAATGATTGTCATAGCCATACTACAAAGTTAGCAAAATATTTGATTTTGCACGATGTGTTGGGGGGGGATATATAACACAAAAAAAACTCGTCCGGCTGTGGCGGGACGAGTTTGTAAGAATAATGATATGTGATTAATTCACTACTACCATCGGGAAGTACTCCTTGAGGAGTTCGGCGGCGCGGTCAATCTGCTCGGGGGTGTTCTCCTTGACTCCCTTGAGTTGATACACCTGCTCCATTGCCTCGTACTTGTGTACGCCGAGCGTATGGTAGGGCAGAAGCTCCACTCGCTCAATCATCTTATAGCCGCCCAGCTTTTCGCCCAGTAGTCGGATATCCTCCTCCATATCGCTGTAGCCTGGCACCAGAACATAGCGCAACCAGAAGGGTTTGCCATTCTGCTCCAGCCACTCGGCTGTGCGGAGCGTCTGTGCATTGCTACGGCCTGTGAGTGTCTCGTGGCGTGAGCAGTTTGCCTGCTTGACATCCAGCAACACCAAATCCACCTCCTTGAGTAACTCCTCCACTGCGGGATTCCAGATACCGCCATTCGAGTCGATACAGATGTGGATGCCCTGCTCCTTGATGGCACGCACCAGAGGCAGAAGGGCTGTAGCCTGGAATGTAGGCTCTCCACCCGAGAAGGTCACACCGCCACGCTTGCCGTAAAATGGCTTCATATCGGTCACCTGCTTCAATATATCATACTCCGAAGTCGGCTTGCTCTCACCCTCGGCATCGATAGTGTCGGGGTTGGCGCAATAGAGGCAGCGGAAGTTACATCCTTGAAGGAAAACGACGAACCGGAGACCCGGTCCGTCGAATGTTCCCATAGATTCGTAAGAGTGTACGCGAAGCATAATCTTATTATATCTACTTTTTGCCCGAAGGCTGAATTATCATTACATTCTCTCGTGGAAGCTACGGCTGATAACCTCAAGCTGGTGCTCACGGCTGAGCTTGATGAAGTTAACGGCGTAACCTGATACACGGATTGTAAGCTGAGGATACTTCTCGGGGTGCTCCATAGCGTCCTCCAACATCTCGCGGTTCAAGACATTGACATTGAGGTGGTGTGCGCCCTTAGTGAAGTAACCGTCCATCATTGTTACGAGGTTCTCTACGCGCTCCTCATCTGTGGGACCCAATGACTTGGGAACGATTGAGAATGTGTTAGAAATACCGTCCTGTGAGTCACGGTAACGCAACTTGGCAACTGAAGCCAATGATGCGATAGCACCGCTCTTATCACGACCGTGCATGGGGTTCGCACCAGGTGCAAACGCAACACCAGCAGCACGACCATCGGGAGTAGCACCTGTCTTCTTACCGTACATCACATTAGATGTAATTGTAAGCAATGAGAGTGTAGGACGAGCGTTCTTGTAAACGGGCAACTTCTTCAACTCCTCAGAGAAGTAGTATACCAAGTCAACACCCAAGTGGTCTACGCGGTCATCGTTGTTACCGAAGCAGGGGAAGTCGCCCTCGATGTCGAAGCCACAAGTCAGACCCTGCTCGTTACGACGCGCAGTAACCTTTGCATAGCGGATTGCAGAGAGTGAGTCCAATGCGATAGAGAGACCAGCAACACCATACGCCAAGTTGATACGGGGGTCAGAATCAACGAATGCCATCTGAGCCTTCTCGTAGTAGTACTTGTCGTGCATATAGTGGATGATGTTCATAGACTCGTTGTAAACGCGAGCTACCTCGTGGAGAACCTTCTTGTAGTTCTGCATAACCTCCTCGAAGTGCAATACATCGCTCTTCAATGCGGGGATGCCCTTAACCATCAAAGTACCGGTGTTCTCGCAACGACCCTCGTTAAGAGCCAAAAGCAAAGCCTTTGCCAAGTTGGTACGAGCGCCGAAGAACTGAATCTGGCGGCCGATATCCTGGTATGATACGCAGCAAGCGATACCGTAGTCGTCAGAGTGGCGTACCTCACGCATCAACTCATCGTTCTCATACTGTACAGAGCTTGTGTCGATAGAAACCTTTGCGCAGAAATCCTTGAATCCCTGAGGAAGCTCGGGGCTCCAAAGTACAGTCATGTTGGGCTCGGGTGACGGACCGAGGTTGTAGAGTGTCTGCAAGAAGCGGAACGATGTCTTTGTAACCTTTGTACGACCGTCGTTGAAGCGACCACCGATAGCCTCAGTTACCCAAGTGGGGTCACCAGCAAAGATATCGTTGTATGACTGCATACGCAAGTGGCGAACCATACGCAACTTGATTACGAACTGGTCGATAAGCTCCTGTGCGAATGTCTCGTCGATAGCACCAGTCTGCAAGTCGTGCTCGATGTAGATGTCGAGGAATGATGATACATTACCCAATGACATTGCAGCACCATCCTGCTCCTTAACGGCAGCCAAGTAAGCCATATAAACCCACTGGATAGCCTCTTGTGCAGTGTATGCGGGACGGCTCAAGTCAAGACCATAGTACTCGCCCATAGTGCGAATATCCTTCAAGGCCTTAATCTGCTCGGCGATCTCCTCACGCAGACGGATGCGAGCGTCAGTCATAGGACCTGTCATATACTGCAAATCCTTCTGCTTAGCCTCAATCAAACGGTCTGTACCATAGAGAGCCAAACGGCGGTAGTCACCGATGATACGGCCACGAGCATAGTTATCGGGCAGACCAGTCAAGAAACCGAGTGAACGGAATGTACGAATCTCCTCAGTGTAAACATCGAACACACCATCGTTGTGAGTCTTGCGGTAGTTAGTAAAGATATCCTTTACCTTGTCATCCACCTCTACACCGTGCTCACGGCAAGCGCGAGATACTACATTGATACCACCGAAGGGCTTGATAGAACGCTTCAAAAGCTCGTCAGTCTGCAAACCAACGATGAGCTCGTTCTCCTTGTCAATGTAACCTGCCTTGTGTGATGTGATTGTAGAAACAGTCTTGTTGTCGAGTGAACGCACGCCGTTGTTCTGACGCTCCTCCTCCAATGCCTTAAGGCAGAGGTTCCACAGGTGTGTTGTACGCTCGGTAGGGCCTACCAAGAACGATGCATCGCCAGTGTAAGGAGTGATGTTTGTCTGAACAAAACTTGTGACATTAACCTCCTGGCTCCAAAGACCATCAATAAAAATGCTGTTTAGTTCCATAACCGTATATTTATTCGTTATAAATTTATTCCATTCTCTTTTCAGCCTGCAAAGATAACTGATTTGATATAAAAATTAGCCATACATGGTAAAAACTTGACCTATTTTGCGCATAAATTAACACTCGCTTAACATAGTTAACCCTTGATGGAGCCGATTGGTGGGGCTAAGAGCGAAAAAATTATCTTTTTGGCATAATTTGCAGCTAGGCCATAGCCCTGCTATGTTCACTCTTTAGTCAAAACAAAACGCCACCCGAATTTACGAGTGGCGTTCTGTTTTGATTGTTGTATCTTTAGTTCTCTTTGCTCTTTGGCAGAATCAAGTTCAATATCACACCCACCAGAGCTGACAGGCCGATACCAGCGAATGTGATGCTGCCGAAGGTAAGTTCCGCGCCACCGATGCCAAGCGTAAGAATCAGTGATGCGATAACCAGGTTGCGTGTGTTGCCGAGGTCCACCTTGTTCTTTACAAGGCTATTGATTCCTACCGATGCAATAGTTCCGAAAAGCAACAGCATAATACCGCCCAGAACAGCGTCTGGAATGGTTTTCAGCAGTGCGCTCACCTTGCCCAAAACCGAGAAGAGGATGCCAAAAATGGCAGCAATACGAATCACAGCAGGGTCGGTAATCTTGGTCAGCGAGATAGCGCCCGTTACCTCTGAATATGTAGTCACGGGAGGGCCTCCGATGAACGATGCTGCAACGCAAGCCAAGCCGTCGCCAAGCATTGTGCGGTGTAGGCCAGGGTTAGATACGAAATCCTTGCCGGTAACCTCATTGATGGCGTAAATATCGCCGATATGCTCAATTACGGGAGCGATAGCGACGGGAATCATAAAGATGATAGCCTCCCAACATAACTCGGGGCGAACAAAGGCTGGTAGCGCAAACCACGAAGCCTCTACTACGGGTTGGAAATCAACCACTTTGAGAAGTACGGCTGCGATATATCCAACCACGATACCCGAGAAGATAGGGATTAGTTTCAAGAGTCCCTTACCAAAGATTGATACCACCACGGTGGTAGCCAATGCGATGATAGCGAGCGGCCAGTTACTCTTTGCCATATCCACGCCCGTGCCAGCCAGCGACAGGCCGATAAGCATAATCACGGGACCCACAACGATGGGCGGGAACAATCGTGCGATAAAACCTACGCCTCGCAGACGAATAAGCGCACTCATCAATCCATAGACAAGTCCCACAGCAGCCAATCCCGATAGCGTTCCGGGTAGACCAAAGAGTTCTGTGGCTTTGATGATGGGGGCGATGAAGGCGAAGCTACTGCCCAGGAAGACAGGTACCTTGCCTTTGGTTACTGCGTGGAAAATCAGTGTACCAATACCAGCAGTCAATAGTGCTACGGATGGGTCTAAACCGACCAATAGCGGAACTAACACCGTCGAGCCGAAAGCCACGAACAGAAATTGGGCGCCAACAGCAGTTTTTTGCAGAGGGCCAAGATTGCTATTACTTTTCATATGGAGTGAATAAAATTATGTATGTTACAAAAATAGCAATTTTGGACGGAAAAATGTGAAATATTTTCGAAAAAATATCCTATATTTGCATTAGAACATTAAACACTTCATTATGGCTTTACATATCATCGACCATCCGTTGGTACAGCATAAGCTCAGCCTTATGCGTTGCAAGGAGACTTCAACAATGAAGTTCCGTGAACTGCTCAAAGAGATTGCAATGTTTATGGGTTACGAGATTACTCGTGACTTCCCGCTGACTTATGAGGAGATTGAGACTCCACTGATGAAAATGTCGGCGCCCAAAATCTCTGGTAAGAAGGTGGTTATCGCACCAATCCTTCGTGCTGGTCTCGGTATGGTAGATGGTTTGACAACGCTAATACCCTCGGCTCGAGTAGGCCACATCGGTATGTATCGCGATGAGGAGACTTGCCTCCCCGTATTCTACTACTACAAGATGCCCGCTAATAAGGATCGTCTGGTGATTGTTACCGACCCGATGCTTGCAACGGGCGGAAGCGCTTGCGATGCCATTAGCCGCTTGAAGGCCGACGGCTACAAATCTATCAGACTGATGTGTCTCGTTGCATCTCCCCAGGGTGTCCAGGCCGTTACAGAGCAACACCCCGATGTGGATATCTATCTTGCTGCCCTCGATGACGATTTGAACGAGAAGAACTACATCTTGCCTGGCCTCGGCGACGCCGGTGACAGAATCTTCGGCACAAGATAGTTTGCCCGCAGTGGAGTGTGGCCGTTTGCGCCACCTATATACTATTATATATTATTAAGTAGTACAAGTGTAGTCCGTCGAATTTCGGCTACACTTTTTTGTTGCGGCTTTGCTCTCTGTTTCTTCGTGGTGATATGGCGAAAAAGTTTTTACCGTGTATAAACACATAATTTAGAAATAAATTCTTATTTTTGTAAATTAGTGATTGTCGGGTTGTTGCCGAGGGTGGATGATGCGACGGTCGCGAGATGAGGATATTTGTGAAAATTAACGATTAATAATTAACTAATACACTTTATGAAAAAACTATTCACTACACTTTTTGCCTCGATGGCCATCTTTGCGGCTGTGGGTCAGAATGTGACTATTTCGCCGCTGCCCCAGAAGGCGACTTGGGGCGCAGAGGCTTTTTCCAACGATACTAAATTCTATGTTGTTGGTAGCACCGAGGCCGATGCTGACGCCATTCATCTGCTTGCCGAGAAGCTCGAGATTATCGGTGTGAGCAACAAGGTAAATGCCAGAAAGTTTTTTATGGCTAGGCCTATCATCATCGGTGAGGCGGGCGATAAGGCTGTAGCAAAATATCAGAAAAGCATCCCCGCCGCGAGCGAGGGCTATTACCTCGAGGTTACTCCCGACAAGGTGGTTATTGCAGGTCGTGACAATAGCGGTACATTCTACGGCGCACAGAGCTTCGTTCAGATGATGAGCCAGCCAAAGGTTATGCAGTGCCAGGTTGAGGACTATCCGAGTGTTGAGTGCCGTGGTGTTATCGAGGGCTTCTATGGCAACCCCTGGAGCCATAGCGACCGTCTGCGCCAGTTCGACTTCTATGGTCAGTACAAGATGAATACCTATGTTTATGGCCCGAAGGACGACCCCTACCACCGTGCGCGCTGGCGTGTGCCTTACCCCGAGAAGGAGGCTAAGCAGCTCAAAGAGTTGGTAGATGCGGCTCATAAAAATAAGGTAAAGTTCGTTTGGGCTATCCATCCTGCTGGCGATATCAAGTGGGGCTTGGAGGACTACGGGAATGTGGTTAATAAGCTCAATGCTATGTATGACTTGGGCGTACGCACTTTCGCTATCTTCTTCGATGATGTATGGGGCGAGGGCGCGCGTGGCGACAAGCAGGCCGAGATGCTTAACTACCTCACCGACGAGTTTGTTCGCAAGCACGACGATGTCGAGCCTTTGATTATGTGCCCTTCGCAGTATAACAAGAATTGGAGCAATGGCGACTACCTCAATACTCTCGGTACGAAGATGTACCCAGAGGTTCGTATTATGTGGACTGGTAACTCGGTGGTGGATATGATTGAGGAGAACGATATGCAGTGGATTAACGACCAGATTAAGCGTAAGGCATTCATCTGGTTGAACTACCCCGTAAACGACTATTGTCAGAGCCGTTTGTTGATGGGTAAGACATATGGCAACGGCCTTAACATCAACGATATGGTTAGCGGCTTCTGCTCTAACCCTATGGAGTATGCCGAGGCATCGAAGGTGAGCCTCTACAGCATTGCTGACTACACCTGGAATATGCCCTCATACGATGCTGTTAGCTCGTGGGAGCGTGCGTTGGGTGCTTTGATGCCCACTTGTGCCGAGGCGTTCCGCGTATTCTGCGAGAATAATGTGGACCTTGGCCCTACAGGCCACGGCCTTCGTCGTGAGGGTGAGAGCCCAAACTTCAAGACCGACTCAAAGGAGGCTCTGACCGAGAGTTTCAAGCAGTTGGTTTCTGCAGCCGAGCAGGTGCTTGGTGATGAGAAGAACCATCCCGAGATGTTGGCCGAAATCAAGCCTTGGGTCGAGAGTATGCGTCTGTTGGGTGAGCGTGGTTTGGCCTATGTTCAGATGGCCGAGGCTATGAAGAACAACAAGCCCGAAACCTTTATCGAGCAATATCTCCTTCAATCAAAGTTGGAGCAGGAGCAGAAGGCTATCATCAGCCGTAACTACGAGGGCTCTATCGTCAAGGCGAAGCCCGTTGTTAGTGGCGATGTCATCACTCCTTGGTTGAACGAAAATATTGTGGGTCTGATTAAGACCTATCGCAAGAACTTTACCTACGGCCTCGAGCATCTGCCCGTGCAGGTTATCGAGGATGGCGAGTATTTCATCAAGGTCAATGGCGAGTACCTGACCAACGCAAACGCTGGTGCCGATAGGGTAGGTGACTATCCCGTATTCCAGACCGAGCGCGATGTGATTAACCCCCAGCGCCAGCAGTGGGTAATCGAGCAGAATATCAAGACGGGTCGCTATAAGATTACTAATAAGCAGGATGGCCGCTACCTCAACGAGAAGGCTACATTCTGGGTAAACAAGAATCGTAATCCTTACGATGCCGATTGGCACACCTACATCCTCGTTAAGAAGGATGGCAAGTGGAGCATCCAGAACGCTGGCCGTGGTGGCAAGGGCTTCTGGAAGCGCGATGGCAACCGCATCACCACTAATGGCCCCGACGACTTCGTCTTCGAAATCGAAAAGGTGAACTAATCACCCTCACACATCCCATATCCCCGAATATCACTCCAATCCCAGAGTATATTCGGGGATTTTTTTTGTTGGTGTAAACGACATTTTATTACCGTATCACTCTGTGGAAAGTGTAAATTTTGGGTGGAAAATTGGTTTTTCGATGAATAATCATTAATTTTGGGTAACAGTTAACAAAATTATGTACTACACGACTCTGTTCGCTGTCTGCTTGTAGGCGGTGTGCTGGGTGTCGTAAAATTCAAGAGCCTAAATGAAAAACCGTAAACTGCGAATGGGAATGATTGGCGGAGGTAGCGATGCGTTCATCGGTGCTATTCATCGCCGTGCCGCATTGATGGAGAACCAGATTGAGTTGGTCTGCGGCTGCTTCAGTATTAATCCCGAAATCTCGCTCTCTTCTGGCCGTTCATACTATCTGCCCGATGAGCGTATCTACTCCACTTGGCAGGAGATGTTGCAGCGCGAGGCTGCTCTGCCCGAAGGCGAGCGTATGGACTTCGTTACAATTGTTACGCCCAACCGTTTCCACTATGAGCCTGCTGCTGCCGCTTTAGATGCAGGGTTCGATGTGGTTATCGACAAGCCTATGACCTTCTCGTTAGAGGAGGCGCTTATGTTGCGTGACAAAGTCAATGCCTCGGGTCGCACGCTTGCTTTAACTCATGTCTATAGCGCTTATCCCGCCATCAAGGAGTTGCGTCAGCGTATTGCGCGTGGCGATTTTGGTCGTGTGCGTCGTGTGTTTGTCGAGTATTCGCAGGGTTGGCTCTCGGAGCGTATCGAACTCAAGGGTGGTAACAATGCCGTATGGCGTAACGACCCCAAACAGGCTGGCAAGGGCGGATGTGTGGGTGATATCGGTACTCACGCTTGGCATCTTACCGAGTATGTTACGGGTGGTAAGGTCGTTGAGGTATGTGCCGATTTGCAGCGTGTTGTCGAGGGTCGTCCCGTCGATGATGATGCGTGTGCGTTCTTGCGTTTCGATGCTGGCTTTACGGCTCTGTTGCAGGCTTCGCAGGTCGCTACGGGTGAGGAGAATAATCTCCGCTTGAGAGTCTATGGCGAGAAGTGTGGCGTAGAGTGGTGGCAACAACAACCTAATACCCTATATATTAAATGGCCTGATAGACCCGCCGAGCAGGTGCGGATCGGTAGCGGTAATGCCTATCTGGATGATGCAGCCCGATGGAATATCCGCACACCAGGCGGCCATCCCGAAGGTTTCATCGAGGCCTTTGCCAATATCTATCGCAATTTCGCGCTGACAGTCAGAGCAAAAGCCGCTGGCGAGGAGCTTACAGCCGAGTGTCTCGATTTTCCCAATGTTGAGGATGGAGTACGCGGTATGCAGTTCGTCGAAACGATGGTGCAGGCTGGTTACGATTCAGACCAAAAGTGGCATAAATGGGTGGAGAAGTAGTCCCCTTATGCTCGATATATTCGGCAAGTCGGTTTTTGCGGCTTGCCGAATTTTATTTTCATATAATGTCATTATTTTTATCAAAAAATGGCCGTTAATGTTGTTTGATGGCAAAAAAAATATTACTTTTGACCGAGATATAACCATTTCGACCTATATTTTATCCTTTCGAGGGCTAATTTATGGTCGTTGGTGGTGTGTCATTAAATGAACTATGAGGAGCTTGGCTCCGAGTATTATAATGTAATTATGTCAAAGTCAGGAAGTAAAAAGATTATTTTTTTGACCCTCTTGTTTGGATTGGTATTGGGCTTTTCGCTGATGATAGCCTTCAACTATATGTGGGTCAATTCTTCGAAGAATGATTCTTGTATGTCTTGCCACGTGCATCCCGAGTCTGATGCTAGTTGGAAGCAGTCTGTTCACTACAACAATGGCAGCGGTACCGTTACCGACTGTGCATCTTGTCACCTCCCGCCCAAGGGCTCTATAGAGTATGTTAAGGCCAAGGTGTCGGCAGGTACAAAGGATTTGTGGTCATATCTTACAAAGAACACCGAGGAGATTGATTGGGATAGCAAGGGCGATTTGGAGTACGCAAAGAATATCGTTTACAATGAGTCTTGTAAGGCTTGCCACATCAACCTCTTCCCCGAGGGTATCACCGACGATGGCGTAACAGCTCACCTATACTACGATGAGAACGAGGAGGCTTTGAATCTCCAGTGTATCAGCTGTCACCTCGATGTAGGTCACTATAACCCCAACTACAAGCACTCGGCAATGACTGAGGCTCCCGTAGATGATAATGCCGAGAAGTTCACCGAGCCTACTGCTGTTACATCGTTCAGCAACTTCGTTGAGACTATTCCCGGTACATCGGCTTCACTCAGCATGATTGCCATCCCTGGCGGTAGCTTCACTATGGGTAGCTCTGAGAAAGAACCTTTCCATAAGGCTGACGAGGCTCCCCAGCGTAATGTAACCATTTCTCCATTCTTTATGGGTGAGTTGGAGGTTACTTGGGATCAGTATTGGGCATTCTTCAACGAGACTATGTCTGAGGGCCGTACATCTCCCGAGACTATTTATGCAAACAATACTCGCGAGGATATCGACGCAGTGAGTGGTCCTACACCTCCGTTTGGATTCCCCGATCAGGGTTGGGGTATGGGCACTCGTCCTGCTATTACTATGACACACTATGCTGCAGAGACTTTCTGTCAGTGGTTGTCACTCAAGACGGGCAAGAAGTACCGCCTGCCTACCGAGGCAGAGTGGGAGTATGCCGCTCGTGGTGGTACATCTACTCCTTACTTCTTCGAGGGTAACCCCAAGAAGTTCACTAACGATGGTTTCTGGAACAACCTCTTCGGTGTTGATACAACTGTTATCAATAGCTATGTAATCTACACCAATAACAGTAAGAACCGCTCGCAGGAGCCCGCCAAGGTTAAGGCTAACCCCTTCGGTTTGAAGAATATGTTGGGTAATGTTATGGAGTACTGCTCTGACTGGTATGCCGAGGATGCATACTCAAAGATGCAGGACGGTGCCGTAGATCCCAAGGGTCCCGCCACTGGTGAGGAGTATGTTGTTCGTGGTGGTTACTATGTTGATGATGCCGCCGACTTGCGTAGCGCAGCGCGTGGTAAGACCAGCCACGATGCTTGGCTTAAGACCGACCCGCAGAATCCGAAGAGTATCTGGTGGTACTCTGACATTAAGGGTATCGGCTTCCGCGTTGTTTGCGAGGTGCCCGAGGGCGTATCAGCCAACTAAACCAAAACTAAAACTAAGGCGATATTTAATCTATTAATACTATAAAACTACTACTATTATGAGCAAGAACAAAATGAGCAGAAAGGACTTCTTGTCTATGTCTGCAGTATTAGGTGTTACAAGCCTCGTTGGTTCATCAGCAGCCCTGACATCTTGTCAGGAGAAGGGCCCCGTTTACACTCCGCTGGCACAGTTGGAGGGCGCTTACATCCCCGAGTTGCCTGATATGGCTGACGATGGTAAGGAGTTGAAGGTTGGTGTTATCGGTTGCGGTGGCCGTGGTTCAGGTGCCGTATTCAATTTGTTGGCAGCTGCTAACGGTATTACCGTTGCTGCTTTGGGTGATACTTTCGCTGACCGTTTGAACGATTTGCGTACACGCCTTAAGGAGTCTGCTCGTCAGGAGGTTCCCGAGGATAAGTGCTTCGTAGGTTTCGATGCTTACAAGAAAGTTATCGATTCAGGTGTAGATATGGTTATCGTTGCTACTCCTCCCGTATTCCGTCCTTTGCACTTCCAGTATGCTACCGAGAAGGGTGTACACTCATTCCTCGAGAAGCCCATCGCTGTTGACCCCAAGGGTTACCGTATGATTATGGCATCTGCAAAGCAGGCTAAGGCTAAGAACTTGAGCGTTGTTTGTGGTACACAGCGTCACCACCAGCGTCCTTATGTTGAGGCTTTCAAGCAGATTCAGAGCGGTCTTATCGGTGAGATTACTGGCGGTAATGTATATTGGAACCAGGGTATGTTGTGGTACAAGAACCGCGACAAGGCTTGGACTGACACAGAGTGGATGATTCGTGACTGGGTAAACTGGAAGTGGCTCTCAGGTGACCACATCGTTGAGCAGCATGTTCACAATATCGATGTATTCTTGTGGATGACAGGCTTGAAGCCCGTTAAGGCTACTGCTTTTGGTGCACGCCACCGTCGTGTTACTGGTG
This sequence comes from Alistipes sp., assembly GCA_017555695.1. GTDB lineage: Bacteria > Bacteroidota > Bacteroidia > Bacteroidales > Rikenellaceae > Alistipes. Next base: position 20,783 of record JAFZFX010000020.1, on the reverse strand, counting down.
ACCAGTACGATATGTTCAGCGTAGATTTCGAGATGGAGAACGGTATCCACATGCACTCTATGTGCCGTCAGATCAACGGTTGCGCTAACAATGTTAGCGAGTTCATCCAGGGTACAAAGGGTTCTTGGAACAGCGTTCACCACGAGATTAAGGACCTCGAGGGCAATGTAGTTTGGAAGTTCGACGAGGAGGCTGCCAAGGCTCAGTACCAGCAGCACGACCCCTATACTTTGGAGCATGTTGATTGGGTTAACCACATCCGTCGTGGCACAGCTCACGATGAGGCTGAGGCTTGCGGTATCTCTTGCTTGGCTGGTGTGATGGGTCGTGAGGCCGCTTACACAGGTGCTACAGTTAATTGGGATGAGATTAGCGCATCTAAGCAGGACTACTTGGCTGAGTTCAAGCAGGAGCTTGGCAAGCAGGATATGGACAAGTGCGTTGTAATGGTTCCTGGTAAATAATTTGTACACAAGCTAAACTTTATAGAGGGCGGGGTAGGAGCCTATGACTCCCTCTCTGCCCTTTTTTCTTTTCGATAGAAGCTATGTTTGAAGAGCGTAAATACCAATATATAGACTCTGCCCTGATGGATGCGGTGGCCGCCGAGGCTCGCCTCTCTCCGCGTGGGCGTATGAACTATAATTTTCACCGCTCTACCGACGAGCCCGTCAATCGCCTTATTAATGTGATGCATCGCGGAACCTATCTTCCCGTTCATCGCCACTCTTCGCCCGATAGGTCGGAGAGTTGTGTGGTGTTGCGCGGTAGGGTAGGCGTAACATTCTACGATTGCGAGGGTAACCTCATCGATAGCCGCGTCGTTGGCGCTGGTTGCGACTGTGTGGGCTACGACATCGATGCTGGCGTGTGGCACGGTCTTGTGGTGCTGGAGGACGACACTGTTCTCTTTGAGGTCAAGCAAGGCCCTTATGCACCCATCTCTGCCGACAATATCGCTCCGTGGACTCCCGCCGTTGATGATGAGTCGGGTGTAAAGCGCTTTATCGAAGAGTTGGAAAATCATTTTACACAGAAATAATTTTTACTATGAATAGAAAAGAATTTTTGCAGAAGTCGTTGTTCGGTGCTGCTACTGTTGCTGTAGCATCATCTCCTTTGCTCACATCTTGCGCTCCCGCAAAGAAGAGCACAGCCGAGCTCAAGCTCTCATTCCAGGAGGGTATTGCTCCGGGTGGTAGCCTTAACGAGAAGTTCGACTATATGGAGAACCTCGGTATCGTAGGTTTCGAGCCTGGTGGCCGTAATTTGGCAAAGCGTGTTCCCGAGATTCAGGCTGCATTGGCTGGCCGTAACATCAAGGTTTCTGCTATCTGCGCTGGTTTCGATGGCTTCATTTTGGCTGAGGATCCCGCTGTAAAGGCTCAGTTCGACTCTACTATGCGCGACATCATCGCTGCTGCTGGTGAGTTGGGTTCAACAGGTGTTATTATGGTTCCCGCCTTCAACGGTCAGAAGCCTTGCTTGCCTCACACATTGGAGACTCGTCAGTACCTCTGCGAGCAGATGCACGAGTTGGGTGAGTACGCTTTGAAGCACAACACAACTGTTATCCTCGAGCCTCTGAACCGTCGCGAGTGCCACTATATGCGTCAGGTTGCTGATGCTGCTGCTGTTTGCCGTGACTCAAAGAGCGCTGGTGTTAAGTGTATGGGTGACTTCTGGCATATGCAGGAGGAGACCTCTGACTACGCAGCACTTATGGCAGCAGGTGCAGAGTATCTCCAGCATGTTCATGTAGCAAGCCGTGGCAATCGTCAGATGCCTGGTGAGGATGGCGAGGTAGATAACTATGTAGCAGGTCTCAAGGCTTTGAAGGAGATTAACTATCCCTACTATGTAAGCTTCGAGTGCGGTTGCAAGGGCGAGCGTGAGGTATCAGTACCCGCCGCTGTTGAGTTGCTCCGCGCACAGTGGGAGATGGCTTAATCGAATCTTAATATCTAACAGGAGGCGGCTCCTCGCATCACTGCGGAGAGCCTCTTCTTGTCTTAATACCATCTTGTTATGAGTTCGTCGTGGGGATATGGTCGCGCCTTCTATCGATGTCTGCTGCTCTTTGCTGTGGGTGTCGTGCTGCAACTATGCGTTGGCGATGTGAACAACTCCTTTCTGCAATATCCGTGGGGTTTGATTCTCGCGGTTAATTACCTCTATATTCTGGTGTTGCTGCACACTATGCGCAAGAAGTGGCGCTGGGTCGAGCAACTCTCCGATACCTATGCGAGTACCTCGTCGCTCGCCTCTATGGTCGTTATGACCATCATCTTTGGCCTTACGCGTCAGGAGCCATCCACCGAGGGTTTGGTGGGCCTGCTCGGCTTTTCGCGTATGACTTCGTCGTGGCCGTTCAATCTGTTGCTACTTTATTTCACTACCACCATAGGTCTCTCCGTTATCGATGACCTACACCATTGGCGCCATCGTCGTCTGGCGGCAATGATGTCACACATTGCGACATTTGTCATTCTGGTGTGTGGAATCTTTGGTAGCGCCGATAAACTGCGTGTGACGGTTAATACCCACCTCGAGCGTCCCGTTGTTGAGGGTACGGATGGGCGTGGTATCAGCCGAACACTCCCGTTTGCCATTACACTCAAGGAGTTCAAAATGGATGAATATCCGCCAAAACTCTATATCCTCGATACCAAGAACGAATCCTCGTCAAAGGATTTCCTCTCTGTCGAGAGCCTGCCTGCTGAGGCTGAAATCGATGGTTGGCATCTGCGCGTTGAGCAGATGATTGATATGGCGGGTCGTATGCCTGATGCTACCGATTGGCGCGAGATGATACATACGGGCGCAGCCCCTGCGGTCTATCTTACAGCCTGTAACAAAGTCTCGGGCGAGCAGTACTCGGGTTGGGTCAGCTGTGGTAGCCATATCTTCGAACCCTCTTACCTTTTCTTGGGTGAGCGCTTTGCTGTTGCTATGCCTCGCCGTGACGCCAAGCGCTACCTCTCGCGTGTTGAGGTGGAGCATATGGATGGTCAGCGCGAGAAGTTCAATGTCGAGGTAAACCATCCTGCCCGCATTGGTGCGTGGCGAATCTATCAGGTGGGCTACGATACAGCACGCGGCAGATGGAGTACGACAAGTGTCTTGGAGTGTGTGCGTGACGGATGGTATTCGGCCGTTCATATCGCCTTGTGGCTGATGCTTGCGGCGGGTGTAGTGATGTTCGTCACTGCTGGTGGCCGCTCGCTTGCTCGTAAATCAAAGGCAAAGATTGCCGATGTAAAATCTAAATCGAAGTAGGAGTAGTTATGAGTTGGCAATATTTGATATGGTTTGCACTCTGTGCAGTGGCTTTTTGGTTGTCGGGCGCCGTTGTGGCGTTCCGCAGCAGACGCAGTTGGGTGGCTACATCGCTCTCGCTCTGTGGCTCGATTGTCTTCCTTTCGTTTATCGTAGGTATGTGGCTCTCGTTGGAGCGTCCTCCTATGCGTACTATGGGCGAGACCCGCTTGTGGTACACCTTCTTCCTATCGCTGGCGGGTGTGGCTGTCTATTCGCGCTGGCGTTATAAATGGATACTCTCGTTCAGTACTATGATGTCGGTGGTGTTCATCTGCATCAACCTCTTCAAGCCTGAAATCCACAACAAATCTCTGATGCCCGCACTGCAGAGTGTCTGGTTTGTTCCGCATGTGATAGTCTATATGTTCGCCTATGCTATGATGGGCGCCGTTACGCTCTTTGCTCTCTATCTGTGGTTGCGCCGCCCCGCGCGTCGTCCCACCGGCGAGGAGATGGGTGTCTGCGACAATCTCGTGCGTATAGGCTGGTCGTTCTTATCGCTCGGTATGATTATGGGTGCGCTGTGGGCTAAACAAGCGTGGGGTGATTTCTGGACTTGGGATCCCAAGGAGACTTGGGCTGCCGCTACTTGGCTCTCATATCTGCTCTATATGCACCTTAGACCGCGTTTGCGTGAGGATTACCATCTCGCCTTCGCGCTGATTGTATTCTCGTTCATTTTGTTGCAGATGTGCTGGTACGGTATCAACTTCCTGCCTTCGGCGCAGGGCGCAAGTGTTCACACATATTAATATTTGATTATGAAATATAGAGTATCTCTTTTGTTGCTCTTAGTGAGCCTTATCTCTTTTAACGCTATGGCACAGCCGAAGCCTTCGGCCGATGGTGCCGCCGTTGATGGACAGCTGATGTTGGCTGACCCCTATGTGTTGCAGGATGGCGATTGGTACTATATCTACGGTACCCATTCCGATAACGGCATCGTAGTCTATCGCTCGCGCGACCTCCATTCGTGGGGCGACAGATGTGGCAATGCAAGCGAAAAGCTGGCACTGCATAAGGACGATGTGTGGGGCGAAAAGTGGTTTTGGGCTCCCGAGGTATATAAAGTGGGGGATAAGTATGTTATGACCTATTCGGCCGAGGAGCATATCTGCTATGCCGAGTCCGACTCGCCTTGTGGCCCATTTGTACAGAGCGATAAGCGCCCATATCTGCCCGAAGAGAAGGGTATCGATTCACACATCTTCTTCGATGGTGGCAAGGCCTATATGTTTTGGGTGCGCTTCGAGGGTCCGTATGGTATCTGGATGGCGGAATTATCGTCAGACCTACGCACTCTGAAGTTAGATACCGCCCGCCTTATTCTCGAGCCCAAGGAGGATTGGGAGCGTGTGCAGGCCTATGTGTCTGAAGGCCCTATGATTCTTAAGCATCGTGGCAAGTACTACCTCACATATAGTTGCAACGACTACCAAAGTCTGGATTACGCTGTGGGCTACGCCGTTTCTGATAATATCTTCGGCCCATACGAGCGTTACGAGGGTAACCCCATTCTTCGCCGCCATCAGGGATATGTCGGTACGGGTCATCACACCCTGCTCAATACGCGCAAGGGGATCTATATGGTCTATCACGCCCATAATACCCACACCCGTATCCATCCTCGCCAGACGCTCATTGCTCCGCTGAATATCCTGCGCGACAAATCTAATGGCCGCAAGAGCTACCGCCTTGAGGTAGGTGATGAACTTATTGTTCCAATGACTCAAAAATAGGCTCTCGCAAAAGCTGCCTTTTGTGCAAAATAAAACAGGCTGTCGTACTTCAATGTTCGACAGCCTGTCTGTTTTAGCCCACTTATGTGGCTTATTTCTGGCGGAAATAAATCTGAATAGGTACACCCGAGAAGTCCCACTGCTCGCGCATCTTGTTCTCCAAGTAGCGACGATATGACTCCTTGATATACTGCGGTAGGTTCACGAAGAATGCGAACTGCGGCGTGGGTGTAGGCAACTGCGTAGCATACTTGATACGGATATACTTACCCTTGATTGATGCGGGGGGATAATCCTCGATGATGGGCAGGATATAGTCGTTGAGCTCCGATGTGGGAATACGACGCTTGCGTGAGTTGTGTACGCGGATAGCCTGCTGCAACACCTCCAGGATACGCTGCTTGTTCAGCACCGATGTGAAGATAATCGGAATATCGTTGAACGGAGCGAGTTTCTTCTCCAAAAACTCCTTCCACTCCTTCATTGTGTTGCTCTCCTTCTCAATCAAGTCCCACTTGTTTACTACGATTACACAGCCCTTGCGGTTGCGAACAATCAAGTGGTGGATATTCAAATCCTGTGACTCAAGACCCTGCTCTGCGTCGAGCATCAAGATGCAGACATCAGAGTTCTCGATAGCGCGAATCGAGCGCATCACAGAGTAGAACTCCAAATCCTCCATCTCCTTACCCTTCTTACGCATACCGGCAGTATCTACCAAGTAGAAGTCCATACCGTACTTGTTGTAGCGTGTGTGGATTGAGTCGCGTGTAGTACCAGCGATGTTGGTCACGATGTTGCGTTCCTCGCCAAGCAAGGCGTTGGTGAGCGACGACTTACCCACATTGGGACGGCCTACGATGGTGATGCGGGGCAGATCCTCCTCTACCTCTGCCTTTGTATCCTCGGGCAGATTCTTCAGAATCTCATCCATCAAATCACCTGTACCGCTACCAGACATCGAACTGATGCAGTAGGGGTCACCCAGACCGAGTGAGTAGAACTCGTGCGACTGGTAAATCAGGTCGTAGTTGTCCACCTTGTTGCACACAACTATCACCTTCTTACCCGAACGGCGCAAGATGTCAGCCATCATCATATCGAGGTCTGTAATGCCGGTCTTGACCTCCACCATAAAGAGGATCAAATCAGCCTCCTCGATGGCCAAAATCACCTGACGACGAATATCATCCTCAAATATATCATCCGTATTCACGGCATAACCACCCGTGTCGATAATCGAGAACTCTTTACCATTCCAGTCTGTCTTGCCATAGTGGCGGTCACGCGTTGTTCCCGCAGTCTCGTCTACGATGGCTTGACGGTGTCCTACCAGACGATTAAACAGTGTCGATTTACCTACATTGGGGCGACCTACGATTGCTACTAAACTCATTATTTCAAATATTATATCCGTTTCGGCCACAAAGATAATACAAATTCAAATTTCAGAATTCTTTTTCTCAAATTATTTGCACTATACACCCCTAAAGAGCGCCTTTCGGTGTCACTTTTCGAAAAAAGAGTCACCTCCGATTAGGCCGTTTGGCAAAAAATACCTATATTTGAAAAATTATGTGCGTAGCTTTAGCACGCGATATTGCAGAGAACTGTGATTGATTATGCGCCGTTTGTTTTTGACAATATTCTCCGTAGTGGTGTGTTGTGTGGCCGAAGTGTCTGCACAACAGATTGACTATTACGGCGGTGATATAGGTCGCTATCGTACTCGCCCCCGCTCGTCGGTTGAGATGGGTATTATGGCTGGCGCTTCGTATATGTCGTCATCTGCTTCTGCTGTCGGCCTTGCGCCACACTCGTTTGGCATCAGAGGTGGACTATCAATGTCGCTGTGTTGGAGCGAGGAGTACGCCCTGCAGATGGAGTTGGCCTATCTCTACAACGAGATTGAGGCCACCAAGGGCAGCTTCGCCACCGATGTGGAGTCCAATATTATGGAGATTCCGCTACTCTTCTCGTATAGGGGGTTGGGCCCCGTGCGCCTGAATGTTGGTCCCGTGTTGTCGTTGGCGGGTACGGCTCGCTACGATGCTGGCTCCGAGCGTGTGGAGTTTGGCCGAGTACGCTCTACCATAGGCTATGTGGCGGGCGTTGGTGTCGAGTTGTCGCGTCATCTGCTGTTGGATGCGCGTTTTGTGGGTAATTTTGCTGCCCCCTCCAACTACTTCGAGGGTGCGGAGTTCTCTTCACCGTACTATTGGGTGGTGTTGAGTTTGGGCTATATGTTTTAATTTTGAAAGATGACTCAGGAATCAATAAATAAAGAGATACTTATCGAGGGTGTCGATACCCGCGAGTTGTATGGTGCGCAGGATGTCTATCTCGAGCAGATGCGTACGCTGTCGCCTGCAGTGAAGATTATTGCGCGTGGCTCGTCAATGAAGGTGCTGGGCGCCAAGCGTGAGGTGGCCTCATTCGAGCGCAAGATGAACGCTTTGGTCGAGTACTACATCAAGTATGGCCACATCTCTACCGAGGTGGTATCGCAGGCCTTCTCTGATGGTTTGAGCGACAGTGTTGAGCCTGTAAGCGACCGCGATACGATTGTCTATGGCAACAACGGTAACATCATCCGTGCCCGTACGGTCAATCAGCGCCGCCTGGTTGAACTCTATGAACGCAACGACCTTCTATTTGCTGTAGGTCCTGCAGGTTCGGGTAAGACATATACCGCCATTGCTTTGGCCGTTAAGGCTTTGAAGGAGCGTGAGGTGCGCCGCATCATCCTTACTCGTCCAGCCGTTGAGGCGGGCGAGAAATTGGGCTTCCTGCCAGGTGATATGAAGGATAAACTCGACCCCTATCTCCAGCCTTTGTACGATGCACTCAACGATATGATACCTGCAGCCAAATTGCAGAAATATCTTGAGGATGGCACCGTTCAGATTGCCCCGCTTGCCTATATGCGAGGCCGTACGCTTGATAATGCCTTTGTGATTTTGGACGAGGCGCAGAATACAACCCGCTCACAAATCAAGATGTTCCTGACGCGTATGGGTCGCAACGCCAAGTTTATCGTTACGGGCGATATGACCCAGATTGACCTTCCGCGCAAGAGCGATAGTGGTTTGATGGGTGCCATGGCTACGCTGCGTGATATCGAAGGCATAGGTATGGTCGAGTTCGACAAACGCGACATCGTGCGCCACCACCTTGTAAAATATATCGTCGAGGCCTTTGACCGCGCTGCAGAGAAGGAGGCTCCTGCCCCTGTTGTTCGCCTGCGCCATAAGCACGACGACGAGAGAAATAACGAGTAATAAATGTATAAACTAAAAAATAATTGAAAACTATGAACAAGAATCTTTCTTCACTCAACCCCGCACTCGTGTGGAAACACTTTGCAGAGATTTGTAATATACCTCACCCCTCTCATAGCGAGGAGCGCATCCGTCAGTATGTTGTAGATTTTGCCGTTGCTAACGGTATCGAGCATAAGGTCGATGATGCTGGCAATGTCTATATGTGCAAGGCAGCCACTGCTGGTATGGAGGATCGTAAGGGTATCGTTCTTCAGGCTCATGTTGATATGGTGCCGCAGAAGAACAACGATAAGGAGTTTGACTTCATCAACGACCCCATCGAGGCTTACATTGATGGCGAGTGGGTAACTGCCAACGGCACTACTTTGGGCGCTGATAATGGTATCGGTGTGGCAGCTATCTTGGCCATCTTCGAGGACGATACTATTGTTCACGGTCCTATCGAGGCGCTCTTTACTGCTACCGAGGAGACTGGTATGGATGGCGCGTTTGGTCTTAAGGAGGGTCTTTTGCAGGGTGATATCTTGCTTAACCTCGATTCGGAGACCGAGGGCGAGTTGTATGTAGGTTGTGCCGGTGGTTTGGATGTAAGCGCCGAGATGCCTTACGAAGCCGTGGCTGCTCCCCAGGAGGGCTATAAGGCTTTGGAGTTGTCGGTTAAGGGCTGTAAGGGCGGTCACTCTGGTATCCAGATTATTTGCCAGCGTGCCAACGCCAACAAGCTGTTGTTCCGTCTGTTGTACGCTTTGAACGAGAGCCTTGAACTTAAACTCGCAACTGTCGATGGTGGTGGTTTGCGTAACGCTATTCCTCGTGAGTCGGTTGCCGTTGTTATGGTTAAGGAGGCCGATGTCGAGAGCGTTAAGTCTATCGCAGCCGAGTATGAGAAGTTGTTTGTGGCTGAGTTTACTGGTATCGAGGACTCTATCTCTGTATCAGTAGCCGATGCTGCTGCTCCCGCAACTGTTATGGCTTGTTGTTGCAAGCTCATCAAGTCTATCATCGCTTGCCCCGATGGTGTATATAAGATGTCTATGGAGATGGAGGGCCTGGTGCAGACCTCAAACAATATGGCCCGTGTCGTAGCCGATGGCCAGAGCATCAAGGTGCAGTGCCTTACTCGCTCGTCTATCCGCTCTGAGAAGGAGGCTTTGGGTTACTCAATCAAGTCGGCTCTTGAGTTGGGTGGCTTCTCTGTTGTCCTCTCAGGTTCATACGATGGCTGGGCTCCCAATATGGCTTCGCCCATCCTGAAGGCTATGCTTGAGTCTTACGAGGCTCTCTACGGCAAGCAGCCCGCTGTTATGGCTATTCACGCTGGTCTGGAGTGTGGTATTATCGGTGGTAAGTATCCCAACCTCGATATGATTTCGTTTGGTCCGACAATCTGCTATCCTCACTCTCCCGATGAGAAGGTTGAGATTGCATCGGTTGGCAAGTTCTACGACTTCCTGCTCCACACATTGAGTAATGCTCCTAAAAAGTAATAAATAGTGTATCCTCGTACAGATATATCACAAACCTGGTATGTCATAGTCAATCCTGTGGCCGGCTTCGGCCGAGGATTGGCTGACCTGCCACTCATTACTAAACTTATCCGCGAGAACGATATCCCCTACGAGTTGGTCTTCTCGCAGCATAAGTACCATGTGACGGAACTAACCGTGCAGGCTGTCAATGACGGCTATCGTCGCATCATCGTTATCGGTGGCGACGGCTCACTGCATGAGGTGGTCAATGGCCTGTTTATTCAGCAAATTGTCCCCGCATCTGAGGTGACCATAGCCGTTATCCCCGTAGGTACGGGCAATGACTGGATTCGTATGTATGGTATTCCCACTCGCTACTCCGAGGCCGTGCGTGCCATCTCGGAGGGTCACACCTTCCTGCAGGATGTTGGCGAAGTCTCATACGAAGAGTCGCAGTATCAGCAGAAACGCTATATGGCCAATGTTGCAGGTGTGGGCTTCGACCCCTCGGTAACCAAGATTTACGAGCACTATAAGGCTCTGGGTCGCCGTGGTCGTCATCTCTATGCCAAGGGTTGCGTCAAGAGTTTCTTTAAGTATCACTCCACGGGCGTGAAGGTGTGGATTGATGGCGAATTGGTGCATAGCAACCTGCTATTTAGCATTGCTATCGGTATCGGTAAGTATAACGGTGGCGGTACGCAGCAGTTGCCATTGGCTATTGCCGATGATGGTCTGTTTGATATTACGCTATACAGACCTATGTATTGGTGGCAGATTCTCTTCCGCCTGCGCCGTCTGTTCAATGGTGATATCTATAGTATCGGCCATATTTCACACCATCGTGGTCGCCATATTCGCATCGAATCTACTCCTGACATTATGCTGGAGGTCGATGGCGAGTTGCTCGGTATGACTCCGTTGGAGTTCAAGATTATGCATCGTGCCGTCAAGGTTATCGTAACCAAGGATTTCCTCGAGGAGTAATCTTTGCGGTAGGGTAGTAAATAAAGATTGGGGGTTGTCCGACATGCTTGTTGGACAACCCCTCTGCTGTTAGGAAAAAGGTAATACTATAATGGCTTTGATGCTGCTTTAGAGCCTACTCTATGATGTCCACCTCATCAACCTCCACCACCCAGTCGAACAACTCGTTGGCGCATTGCTGCTGCATCTGGGCTATCGACGAGTTCTGCGTTGTGTCGGAGAGTACGGCATTGAAGAACTGCTCCATCGAGAAGAACTGCTGATTGACCTTTTGCGCGAAACACTTGTAGAATTGGTGCTGCTGTTCGAATGAGAGTTTGTTGGGCAGTATGCCCTCGCTGACAAGGTATCTATAAGGATATATATGTCGCATATTGTGTGCGTCGGCGTTGAGTTCATCGACGATGGTCGTCACTACGAACACATCTATCGTGTCGTTCACTCCGGGCATCTGCATAAATGTTGTATAGACGGGATATACGGTCTCGATGTCGTTGGCCACATCATCGGTGAAGATGACAAACTCGGGCTCGGTCAAATCTGCCAGATATACCATATCGCGATACTCTCGCAATGCCTCTCGCATAGCCCGCTTCTGTTTGTGGTCCCATTTGGATTTCTGCGAGCATCCTGTCATAGTTGCCGCCATAGCGAGCAGCGTAAATGATAGTAGAATTTTTTTCATAAAGCGTAAATTTAGAACTAATTTCTGCCTTACACCGAGCAATAGATGTGCCAAAACCTATTCCACTCTTTTCGCCTGCCTCTTGTTGCTGATATTTCCGCCCATCGAGAGTATTTTCTTGTATATAGACAAAAAAAAGAGGTTGCCGACTGTTGTGAGTCAGCAACCTCTCTATGTCGTGGTTTTATCTATTATCTGGTTTTGAAATGCAAATTGCTCTTGCCCATATCTTTTGATGTGGCTACGGCGATGCCTCGGCCACCGCTTTTGCTTACGGCGCAGTAGAAGTGGTAAACTACGCCCTTGTGCTTTACGACGCAGGGTTTGTGGGCGTATTGGGCGTCAAACTCCTCAGATGGCTCTATGAGTGGCTCTCCGTTCCAGTCGGTCCAATTTACAAGGTCATATGAGCAGGCAAACGAGTCCCACGCCTTGTTGGATGTCTCGCTGTTCCAGTTAAAGCCGAAATAGAACATCACCCACAGCTTGCCCATCTTTTGCAGATATGCATCTCCCGTTATTCCGCGATGGTGGTCCAGCACGGGCTCTTTACCGTAGCGCTTCCATTTCACCATATCGTCGCTCACGGCTATGCCTATTCTCTCAGCGTTGCCTTGGGCGTTGTAGTACATTGCAAACTTATGCCCCGTGAGCCTCTTTTTATCTCGTATAACAGTGCTTTTGTATATTTTTGTGTTGTCCCACCAGCTGGCGTCGCTATCCTTTGGCGAGAGTACGGGCGAAGCGTTGCGTTGCCACTCGTGTGGGCGGGTAGGGTTGTCGGCAGTGTATGCTACGCCAGCCGCCAGCGAGCCACTCTCATAGCCGGTGTCGCTACCACCCAAGTAGCTCATCCAATAGCGTTTGTTGTGTTTGGTAATCTTGTAGCGGCCTCCCCACTTCGTATCGACCAGGGCGAGATATCCAGCCTTTTGGTTGCTGTCCCAATCTGAAGAGGGCGAGAAGCTCATGACACGACCCATAGTCTCCCAATGCAACAGGTCTTTACTCGATGCCATCCAGGTCTCGTAGCCACGACCGTCGTATATGATGTAGTACATATACCAAGTGCCGCCCTTGCGGAATATGCTCGGGCTGTCGGTCATCTGCTCGGCCGTAGGAGCCGTTATTACCAGACCATATTTGTGGGTTGCGTGTATCTCGTCAAATACCTCCTGCATCTTTTCGGGTGTGACACTCTGCTGGGCGAATACGGCAGTTTTAGGCGTGATAAAAAGCATCAGCGCGATGGATGCTATGATATTGATTAATCTGCGATTCATAATCTTGTTGTTTGATTATATGCAAATATAGTAAAAAAGGTTTAATAGATGAAAATTCTGCATTTTTGAGAGGTGGATAGTGTGCACAAAAAAGTGTGATATCAATATCTAAATACAAGTGGTTTTGTCCAGTTTAATTTCTGAGGGATAAACTAAACCTCTGTTTTTCAATGGTGTCGTTAATTTTTTAACCTGAAATTTATTTCAAGTTTCTTCGGGATATATGGGAATTATTTATGGGGGGATTTCCATTGCCAGTTTTGTAAGTCAGGGAATACCGCAGATTACAAGGTTGAAGTATATAGTTTAGAAAAAAATGATAGATTATTACCATAAATAAAATATTATCACTACTTTTGTGTTGAAGAACGCGTTGTGCGTTTTGATATATTTATTTTTGAAGCATTGGCTTTTATTCTGTACTTCGTGAAATTGGGAGGTTTTGTAGAGTTTACAGGAATAAAGTTGGATGCCCTCGCTGTGCGTGGGTACTACTTTTCCGTAAACTCAGGTTCTCCCAAACCTAACGAAGTGGAACTGTATCCACGCTCTCTTTTTTTGGGGAATTTATTAGTGAAATAAGGTGGGTTCAGTTGTAGAACGAAAACACTTTGTTTAACTAATAAAAATTTAATTATGAAAATCAAACATTATTTGATGGTAGCATTGATGCTCTGTATGGGTATGGTTGCTTGTGATGGTTTAGAGGACGAGAATGTTGAGCCAACACCAAAAGTCTTTAAGGCACATTTTAATTTGGCGGGTGAAATCTCTTTTGAGCAGGAACCTTTGACTCGTTTTACTCCTGATACTTGTGATTTGTATGCTATTCAGGTTTATTATAAGCCTGTTAGTGGTGGAAGTTACGACTATTATGCTTATGGACTTTTTGATGATGTGTCAAATATCTCTCTTGACCTTATAGAAAATCACTACTACAAGTTTGAGTTTGTATTGGTTGATGATGCTAAAGAGAAGATTTATTGTGACTCTGTATTGGTGGATAATAAGAATTATTATGGTTATGGTGCTCCATTTACCGCAATAAACAAATATAATGCATCAAAAAATGAGTCAATTACAAAAGTAACAAATGAGTTTGAGTACTCTTCGGATAAGTATTTTACAAAATTGGGGCTTATTCAAAAAACAGATGGTCTTGTATATGGTAGAACAACGGGGGTAAGTGCTTATTATGCAGAAGTTGATGGATTTTGTCCTACTGCGGAAGGAGAGGTAATCAGTGTTTATTTTAAGAAGATGGCGTGTGGATTGAGGGTTGTTGCTGGAGATTTTCTTACAGAAGGTACTTTGAGTATGACATGTAGGGATGAGATAAAAAATAGTAAATATCAAATTCAACTCACGCCTGAGAATAAGGAGGTTGAGGCGGAGTTTGCTTTATTATGGTATGCTTCTGATTGGTATAAAGCAACAACAGCGTCTGAATGTCGTGGAGTTCAAGAGACTATATCTGACATAGTCTGGACAAAAGCTGATGGTACGACATACAAATATGACAATATAAAAGTCTATTATAAAAGAATGACAATGACAACAGTCAATATCGCATTTTATGATGATGATACATTAGAGGGTGTATCATTTGATGTGAAATATGAGGAGGATGCAGATCTTGAAGAGGGTAATACATATACTCATGGAGACGAGCAAGGCGATTATGTGTGGTAATGCATATATTTTATAAATTGAGGATTCTTTTTTTTGAGTAAGAGTTGAAATTTCAACTCTTACTTTTTTGTGCATAGGTTTACTGCATTTATGCAGAGTAAATAATATGCACAAAAAAAGACTGATTCGAAACGAGAATCAGTCTTGCTTGTTCTATTAGTGGAGAATATCGGATTCGACCGCCGAAAACTTGTTTTCGGTGGAGCGGGAATACCTTTGAAAATAAATATTTTTTTTATTCCCGCAACCGTCACCTTAAGGTGAGTAATGCGCTTCTCCATACAAGCAATGTCGCTGATGCGACTGTTTTTTTTGTGCATAGGTTTACTGCATTTATGCAGAGTAAATAATATGCACAAAAAAAGACTGATTCGAAACGAGAATCAGTCTTGCTTGTTCTATTAGTGGAGAATATCGGATTCGAACCGATGACCTCTTGCATGCCATGCAAGCGCTCTAACCAGCTGAGCTAATCCCCCGTTTGCGGGTGCAAATATATGTATGTATTTTCTTTTTTCCAAACATCGGGCCCGAAAATCGAGCCAATACATCTGCTTTGCTCTAAAACTCCGCCTTCGATTCTATCTCCACTCTTTTGTCTTTTATGGGGTGCGTGAACTCCAAGCGCTCGGCGTGCAGGCATAGTCTGTGGCCGTTGCGGTTGTCGGCGTTTTGCCCCGAGCCGTAGATGTCGTCGCCAATTATCGGGGCGTTGAGGCCGTCGCTGTGTGCCGAGTGTACCCTCAACTGATGGGTGCGCCCCGTCAGCGGATAGAACCTCACTCGGGTGTTGTTGCCCTCATAGCCAATCACCTCGTAATCGGTTATGGCACTCTTGCCGTCGGCGCTTACCATTTGGCGTGGACGGTTGTCGTAATCGAGCTTCAGCGGGAGCGATATTTGGCCTTTGGTGGCTTCAATCTTTGCTTGAAGTAGCGCGATGTAACACTTTTTAACAGAACGAGTAATGAATTGCGATTGCAACTCTTTGTGCACATCCTTATTTTTCGCCAAAACCAATATTCCCGATGTCGATTGATCCAGTCGGTGAACTATCGCTGGGCCGTCGTAAGTGGGGTAGTGCTCCTTGAACCAACCCTCGGCCGACCTTACGCCCGACTTGCCATCTACCGACAACATCCCGCAGGGTTTGTCAATCACCACCATATAATCATCCTCGAAAAGAATCTTTGGTTCGGGAGGTGCAATCTCGGTCAGCGGATTGGGCTCGACATCAAGTCCCTGCATCATAAATGTCAATATCGGCTTGCATTTGCTGTTGCATGCAGGGTAGAATGAGCCGTGCTTTCGCACTTCACCGCGAGGTGATTCGCCCCACCAAAACTCGGCCATAGTCTTGGGCTTCAGATTGTTTAGATATGCGTACTGCAACAACTTCGGTGCCGCGCACTCTCCTGCACCTGCGGGTGGTAGAATCTGTGGGGTGGGGGCAAATAACTCTATCAGATCCATCTGCTCTCCGCGCTGATTCAGCATCTTGAATTCTTTGAATAACGCTGTCTGTAACGCCGCCGAGCGAGAGTGTCGCTCCTTGCGCAGAGACTCTATCTCTGTCTGCTGTTCGTGGAGTATTGCCTCGGCCTCTGCGAGCAGTGTTTTGTGTCGGCGCTTTAGGCGTTGCTTGTCGGCATTGTCGCGCTGACTCTCCAAAATTAGCTGCTCTTCGTCGCACTCCTTATTTTGGCGACGGCGGTCTCTGTCAGCTTTGCGTAATGCACTTTGCTCGATAAAGTTGCGCCACTCTGCCTCAAGTGATGCTTTAAGTGTTGATAACCCCTCTTTTGCCTTGCGATACCCCTCGCTCTGCTCCAAATGTTTTATCCTTTGGTTTATGGCAGATATCTCGGCCTCCCCTTGACGGAAGAAGTCGGTAGGTTTCAACATATCGTAAACGGGCGGTACGAAGTAGTCGTGGAAATTCTCGCCAGCGATATTACCCGAAAAGGCCGCCAAAAAACCTATGCTCTTATCCTCTGCTTCGACCACCAATACGCCGAACATCTTGCCTGCTGTCAGCTCCTCTTGCCACTCGGTGCGTGATGCGACATACTCCATCACCTCGTCAGCGGCAAGGCGCGACAGCGCGTGCGGCACATAGTGAAATGGCCAAGTAAACTTCTCGGGTAAGGCGATGCCTTCTATATTCGATTTGAATCGATGCAACATAGGGTTTTCGTCAAATTTTCAGACAAAGTTATAAATTTTCGTCACTTTTTTGTAGTTTTATGAGAACTTTTGCGACTAATATAGTAAAGGCTTCTACGGAAGCAGAATGAGTAGTAACCCTAACGATTATGGACAATAAAGAAAAGGAGTTCACCCAAGCCGTTCGGGAACATAAGGACACCATCTATATGGCTTGTTATATGTTCTCGAAGGATAGTGCCGAGGTGGAGGACCTCTACCAAGAGGTGCTGATAAATTTGTGGAAGAGCTTTACCTCCTTCGAGGGGCGTAGCTCGCTTAAGACTTGGATATGGCGTATTAGCCTCAATACCTGCATCACCATTGATCGCAAGAAGCGCCGAGGTACGCCTATGCCACTGGAGTTGAATATCGACCTCTACAACGACACTGATGCCGACACGCGCCAGATTAAGATGTTGCACGAGCGCATCAGCCGTCTTGGTCCATTCGATAGAGCGATTATCCTGCTGTGGCTGGAGAATATGTCGTACGAGGAGATTGGCGCCATCGTGGGTATCTCAACGCAGAATGTGTCGGTAAGACTCTATCGCATACGCGAGCAGTTGAAATCAATGAACAACCAATAAAATATTTAGGATATGGAGAGAAATGATATAGAATTCCAGGAGTTGAACGAGCTGCGTGAGCAGGTATCTCTGCTCAAAGAGAAGCTTTTGCGTCAGCAGATTATATCAGAGCAGGCAATCATAGCAGCGACACAGAAGGGTATTGGTACGCTCAATCGTGCGGGCAAGATGTATGTAATATTGGGCCTTTTTGCCGCAGTGTTTTCCCCTTGGAGCCTTTATAATGTCGGATTCAGTAAGTCTTTAGTAATCAGTACGGCTCTGTTCCTGGTGGTGTGCGTGTGTGCAACCATCTATGCTCATTGGGGCTTGATGTCGGTGGATGTTACGCGCGGTAATCTGGTGGAGATTTACCAACGCTTGATTCACTTCCGTAAGGTTTACGGCCGCTGGCAGTTGTTTTCTATACCTACGCTTGTTGTGTGGTCTTATTATCTCTATAGGGACGCCCAGTTAATGCTCGAGGATGCAGAGTTCTTTCTTGTTTGTGCCGCCATTGGTGCCGCGATAGGCGCTTTCTTCGGGTTTAAGAAGTACTTTATTATTCTCCGCGAAGCCGACAAAGCGATAGCCAATGTTAAGGAGCTTATGCAACAAGAGTAGTGGCCTCGGTCGTAGGCTCAATGAAAAGAAAATTCCCATCAGGCGGTGAAGTCTGATGGGAATAATTGTTTGTTAGAATATCGACTCCTTGGTCTCGGTAGTCAGTAACTCGAGTGCCTTGATGCCCATTACCGAGTTGCCCTTCGTGTTGAGTCGTGGGCTCCACACCGCTACGGAGTATTGTAATGGATAGATAGCCACAATACCGCCACCTACGCCACTCTTGCCTGGTAGGCCTACGAGATAGGCGAACTCGCCCGCCTCGTCATAGAAACCGCAGGTCTGCATAATGGCATTGATACGCTTAACCTGCGACGAAGTGAGTGTTATGCCCGCATAGTCGAACTTGCGGCGGTGGTTGGCGAATGCCAGAAACGCCAGCGACAGCTCGCGGCAGCTCATCTCGATAGAGCACATCAGGAAGTAGAAGTGTAGCACCTTCTCGATGTCGTTATCTATTGTTCCGTGATATTTCAGCAGATTGACAATGGCCGCATTCAGGTAACCGTTTTCGCGCTCGGAGTTGGCTACATCGCGGTTGTAGTCGATGCTGTCGTTGCCCGATACTTTGCGTACGAAGTTTAGAAAATCCTCCTCAGGGGTATCGAGATGCGAGAGCAATATATCGGTCATTACCAGTGCGCCGGCATTGATGAAGGGGTTGCGAGGCACGCCATGCTCCACCTCCAACTGAATGAGCGAATTGAATGCCGTGCCCGAAGGCTCCTTGCCCACTCGCTTCCATAGGTCGTCGCCCTTGATTGAGAGGCACATCGCCAGAGTAAAGACCTTTGAGATACTCTGTATTGAGAATCTCGTGTCGGCCTGTTCGATGGCGGCCGTCTCGCCGTAGATGGTGTGTATGCACATGCCAAACTGGTCGGGATTCACCTTTGCCAGCTCGGGGATGTAATCGGCCTGCTTACCCTCCTTGGAGTAGGGTAGTATCGCTTGATATATGTTCTCTAAAATCTGTAGATAGTCCATAGCCTTAACCTAAAGTTAGTTAGCCTCTTTGTGGCGCACAAAAGTTTTTGCCAACAGCAAAGGTATGAAAAATAGCAGAGCAAATCAAGTGCAGCACCTCGGGGTATGAGAAATTTTTTTAATGAAAATCATCTGTTATTTCGTCGGTTTTGGGTGTTTGTTTGGCTAAAAGTGCCTACCTTTGTTAGTGGAAAAATAAAACTATTGAAATATGAATATCGTGTATATAGTAATCGCGCTGCTGGTGGTGGCCGTGTGCGTGTTGGTTGTGATGATTCTCAAGCATAAGCAGAATGAGGTGGTGCTGCGTGAGCGCCTTGTGGTGGCCGAGGAGGCTAACCGTCAGGCTGAGGCTCAAGCACTGGAGGCGCGTGGTCAGCAGGAGAATCTGCGAGAGGAGTATCAGCGCGAGCGTATGGCTCGTGTTAAGGCCGAGACACAGCTGGAGTCAGAGCGTCAGGCGCTGAACGATAAACTGCGTATGCAGGAGGACATGGAGAAGATGATGCGCGAGCAGTTCCGTACTTTGGCGGGTGATGTGCTGGGTGAGCAGAGTCGTAAGTTCAAGGATGAGAATCGAGAGTCGATGGATGTTATTCTCAAACCTTTCAAGGATAATATCGTGGAGTTCCGTCGTAGGGTAGAGGATATCTACTCTCATCAGACCGAACAGAGCGGTGCGCTGAAGAACGAGTTGCAGCGACTGATGGAGCTTAATGTGAAGATTACGGCCGAGACGACCAATCTGACCAATGCGCTGAAGGGTAACTCGAAGGTGCAGGGTGATTGGGGTGAGATGATACTCGAGACGATCCTCGAGAACTCAAAGCTGATTCGTGGCGTTCATTACTTCACGCAGCACAATCTGAAAGATGCCGAGGGTAACAACCTTCGCCCCGATGTGGTACTCAATCTGCCCAACAATCGTCAGATTATCATCGATTCGAAGGTTAATATCAAGGATTATGTGCGCTCGGTTGAGGCCGAGAGCGTGGATGAGCGCAGTGCGGCGATGACGGCTCATATAGCGGCAATGCGTCAGCATGTGAAGGAACTGAGCGGTAAAAACTATCAGCACCTGATTGCTTCGAAGTCGCCCGATTTCGTCATTATGTTTGTGCCCAACGAGCCCGCTTTCCTTGATGCACTCA
Source organism: Alistipes sp. (assembly GCA_017555695.1). Taxonomy (GTDB): domain Bacteria; phylum Bacteroidota; class Bacteroidia; order Bacteroidales; family Rikenellaceae; genus Alistipes. Next base: position 787 of record JAFZFX010000020.1, on the reverse strand, counting down.
AGGAGGATAACACCATCTGGAGCGACGCCTACAAGAAGAAGGTGATAATCTCGTCACCGACAAATATGTTTGCTCTGCTGATGATCGTGAATGACCTGTGGCAGCGTGAGGAGCAGACAAAGAACCAGGCCGAGATTTTGAAAACGGCGCTCACGATGTATCGTCAGGTTGTAGATTTCACTACGGCACTCGAGGGTGTGGGTAGCGAATTGGCGCAGGCGCAGGGTAAATACGATGAGGCCTACAAGCGACTGAAGACGGGAAATAACAACATTGTGCGCCTTGGCGAGCGTCTGCGTAAGCTGAGTGGTAAGAGCGAACCGAAGCGTATGTCGAAGGCGTTGTTAGAGGATTATGATGGCGTGGATGAAGATGAAGTAATGGTTGAATTGAGTGATAATAATAAATTGAGTAGCAATGAGTAAAAATAGTGTATTTTGGCAGCGACTTGAAGCTTTACTTGAGCGTTCGCAGGTGGTGATTGACCGACCCAAGGGTTCGCATCATCCCCGATTTCCGCAGATTGTTTATGCACTGGATTATGGTTACTTGGATGGTACCACTTCTGCCGACGGCGAGGGTGTGGATGTCTGGTTGGGTAGTGAGCCCGAGCGAGGACTCAATGCTGTAATCTGCACTGTCGATTTGGATAAGGGCGATGCCGAAATGAAGCTGATGGTGGGTTGCACCGACGACGAGTTGCGCTACATCGAGGATTTCTACAACACCTGGCCCGATATGGGTGGCTACATCATCAAACGCGAGAAGTAGGGTAGGGATATTTTTT
>JAFZFX010000019.1 GCA_017555695.1 Alistipes sp. | reverse complement strand
GAAGTTGTCGTTTGCCGTAGCGACCATTCATCGTCCCGAGGTGGTCTTTTTGGATGAACCTACGGGTGGAGTAGACCCAATCACACGCCGTCAGTTTTGGGAGATGATTTACGAGGCTGCCGATGGTGGCACGACTATATTTGTTACCACACACTATATGGATGAGGCGGAGTACTGCTCACTAGTATCCATTATGGTTGATGGCGAGGTGCGTGCACTTGACACCCCTGCACGCCTTAAAGAACAATTTGCTGCAGAGTCGATGGATGAGGTTTTTCGCATCTTGGCTCGTGGCGCAAAGCGAGGAGAGTTGGTATTATGAAAAATAATTTTCTGTCGTTTGTTAAGAAGGAGTCGTTACACATACTACGAGATGTGCGCACGATGATGATTGTGCTGCTAATTCCCGTAGTGCTGATGATACTCTTTGGCTTTGCCATATCTACCGAGGTGAATAATCTCAATGTGGCAATAGTCGCACCTAATCGTACGGAGGGTGTAAGACAAGTGGTTGAAAGGCTGGCAAACAATCCATATTTTACAGTTATCGACTACGATAGCAGTATCGATATAGATAAGGTGTTACGCAGTGGCAAGGCTGATGCTGTTGTTGTCTTTGATGAGGATTACGAACATTTGATAGCACAGCGGGCAGAGGGGATAGACACCCACCCTGCAATACAGTTTATATTTGATGCCTCAAATACAAATATAGCACAAACGGGTACGGCATATTTGCAAAATGTGGTGTCGGCAGACCATTCGCAACAAGAGCTGCTAAATCTGCATCTGCTCTACAACCCGCAGATGAAGTCGGCATACAACTTTGTACCTGGTATTATGGGACTTATCTTTATCCTGATATGTGCGATGATGACCTCCGTATCAATCGTGCGAGAGAAGGAGATGGGAACAATGGAGGTATTGCTCGTGTCGCCAGTAAGACCTATCAAGATTATACTTGCGAAGATGATTCCATACTTCGTGATTTCGTGTATAAATCTTACGACCATACTGCTTATTGCCCGCTATCTGCTCGATGTGCCGATGAGTAGTGGCGTGTGGAGTATTGTAATAATATCTGTCATTTATCTATTGCTTTCGTTGGCGTTGGGATTGTTGATATCGACTATTGCATCGTCGCAAGTGGTGGCGTTGCTTATCTCAGCAATGGTTATGCTCTTGCCTATGATAATGCTATCGGGTATGGTTTTTCCTATTGAGAATCTTCCCACGGTATTAAAGCCATTACCTTATATAGTGCCTGCACGATGGTATATCGAAGCAAACCGTAAGTTGATGATTATGGGACTTCCACTATCGGCGGTAATGAAAGAAGTGGCAATACTTATCTTTATGACCTTTGTACTTATGGGTGTATCACTCAAAAAGTTCAAGGATAAACTTGAATAGCCTATGCGACAACTATTTATATTGATACAGAAGGAGTTTACGCAGATATTCCGTAATCCATTTCTACCCAAACTATTTATCATCTTCCCCGTGATGATAATGTTGGTTATGCCGTGGGTAACGACAATGGATGTCCGTAATGTGGGTGTGGCAATTATCGACGAGGATGGCTCTACACTCTCTCGCCGCATATCAAGCGATGTGCGTGCTGCCGAATATTTTACTGTTAATGATGAGGCGACAACGCTCGACAAGGCACATAGTCTATTGGAGGATTGCGAAGTGGATATTATCCTGCAAATACCCAAAAACTTTGAGCGAAATATTACAAGCGTTGAACCAGAGAAATTGGATATATCTGCCAATGCTGTGAATGCCACAAAAGGGTCGCTTGGTAGCCAATATCTTGTGCAAACTATAGGCTCAACACTATCAAAATATATGAGTGAACAGGGCGTGCAACAAGCCTCCGACCTTATTGCGGTGCAGAATCGCTATAATCCAACACTGAACTATCGCCATTTGATGATTCCTGCGCTGATGATTATGCTTCTGATTCTTATCTGTGGTTTTATGTCGGCAATAAATATCGTAACCGAGAAGGAGAATGGTACCATCGAGCAGATAAATGTTACGCCCGTAGGTAAATTCACCTTTGTTCTCGCCAAACTTATTCCCTTTTGGATAATAGGTCTCTTTGTTGTCACCGTAGCGATGTTTGTGGCGTTGGTAGTCTATGGCCTTGCTCCTCTCGGCTCACTTTGGAATATCTACTTGGCAACGATTCTCTTTATCCTCGGGTTCTCTGGATTTGGTGTTGCAGTAGCTAACCTATCGGATAATATCCAACAGACAATGTTTGTGATGTTCTTCTTTGTTATAATCTTTATGTATTTGAGTGGCCTGCTTACACCGATTAGTTCTATGCCCGAGTGGGCACAGAAATTCACCGTATTTTTGCCCCCACGCTACTATATCGAAATTATGCGCTCGGTCTATTTGAAAGGTACTACATTTTTGGAGATATGGCATAACTTTGCCGCCCTCGGAGTCTTTGTTATCATTTTCAATCTTCTCGCTACCATAACATATAAGAAACAAGTATAAAACAACAATGGCGACCGCAATTAAGTGGTCGCCATTATTATTTAGAGTTTCACTCCTCTGCTTTTCTTTGGTTGGATAGGCTGACGGAATGATTGTCGGAGTTTATCGTATTGCTCGCAGAACCATTGGCTGAGAGGTATTCGATTTGCAGTTAAGGTAAGCCG
>JAFZFX010000018.1 GCA_017555695.1 Alistipes sp. | reverse complement strand
GTCAATCCTGAAGTGACTGTAATTACACTTAATTCTCAGGCGGGTATTTTAGCCGACTCTTTATAAAGTATCACATTTTACACAATTACCATAAATCCCTTGTCAGCACCACCTGCGTAGATAAGTTGAGTAACCTTGATTGCTATAAACTCTACATTTGGTAAGGGTACAATCAAACTAGCAGTACAGGGAAGAGGTAAGATTAAAACAGCAAGTGATAACCAATCTCCACACTATACAACCAAATGGAGTGATTTGCCGAAAGTGAGTGTAAAATAATGCCCCGACTTAATGTCGAGGCATTTTTCACATTAGTCCATTCTGATTGGTAGAACCTGATGATGCTTGAGGGATTTGAGACCAGTAGTTCTGAAGTCCCTTGCTGATGTTGTTGGCGTGGCTAATGCTCTTTTTGCGACCCTTTAACTTCATTGAAATCTTTTGGCGTGTTATGTCGCTTAATGCCCTTTGTTTTCTTTTGTATTCCATATCTTTAAGTGTTTTAATATAAATAGTTTATTAAGTTAAAAAAGCATAGTAAACTCACTTTTTATACGCCAAAAAATATGGGAAAAATATTCACGTCCAACAGGTTGTAGGGCCTTAGTAAACCTACTAGATGGAAAGTTCACATAAGTTAATTAAGTTATTCAATAAAGGCATTATCCCTAAGTGACACACTGTTTTTTTACAAAAAAATCGGAGATTTTTTAATTGCTTATTGGTTGTATATATTTGATATAATGTATTTTATGTGCGTGAAAGACTAAAATAAAATGAAAATAATTACTTGTGGATATTTGTCTGAATCGACGTAGAAAAGAGGAGTGATTTTATGTAATATATTCCCCTCTTTAGCAACATAGACATAAGCGAGATAGCTTGTTGCATCCTCGCTTATATATTATTATTCTTATTATGTTCGGACTTTTTCCGATGGTTCCATCGGACTTATTCCTACCTTAACCAGAGGCTAATGTTGGGTTATAAATGTTGTGTATTTTGTACTTGCTGTTTTTTTGTTTACATTTGTAATGATATTTTTTTTGTGCTATTATTTGTAGCCCCGTTTTTTAGTATTTAACGCAAGCACAAGTCAAGCGTTTGAATATGAGATAGTTAGTGATTTGTTTTTTGTCGTGGGTTCGAATCCCGCCGGAATCACGCTCAAGCCTTGCTACAGTTGTCTGTGGCAAGGCATTTTTTTGTGCTGACTACTTTACTGACTATTTTTATTGTTCTGAGAAGTGTAGTTAGTATTCCTTTTCTACTTCCTCGTTGGCTAATTTTTTTTATCAATCCTTTAAGTGCTGTTGTTCGAGAGGGGGAATGAGTTGAGGCGGATTGAATTATATTTGTGGGTTATAAAAAATCAAATATTAATAGGTATAATATATCATTATTTGAGCAAAAAATGCTATATTTGTAACGAAATTGCGCACATGCAGAAAATGAAACGCCAAAAAACAGAACCTATGACTCTAAACAACTCAAAACACAGCTACTTTGCATCGTTGTTTATGTGTGGCTGTCTTTATTTTATTTTCGGATTTGTTTCGTGGGTAAACTCTATCTTGATTCCCTATTTCAAGGTGGCGTGCGACCTCCACAATGAGGTGTTGAGCTACTTGGTGGCATTTGCATTTTACATCGCATATCTGGTGATGTCTATTCCTGCATCGGTGATGCTCAATAAGATAGGATTCAAGCGAGGAGTTGAGGTTGGATTGTGGGTTATGTCGCTCGGCGCAATACTCTTTGTGCCTGCTGCTCTGACTCGTACTTACGCGTTGTTCCTGACGGGCTTGTTCTCGTTCGGTATTGGTTTGGCTATACTGCAAACTGCTGCGAATCCGTTTGTTACGATAATTGGCCCGATAGAGAGTGCGGCGCGACGAATTAGCATAATGGGTATCTGCAATAAGTTCGCCGGCATCGTATCACCTCTGATATTCTCGGCTTTGGTGATTCGTGAGGCAGATAAGACGACGATGGAGTTGGTGAAGAGTGGCGCTCTGACGGGTGCAGCTAAGGAGGCTGCGCTGGATGAGATGATTCTAAATGTGATACCTCCATACATAGCTCTGGCTGTAATACTCTTCTTGTTTGGTTTTGTATTCTACCGCTCGGCTATTCCAGATATCGACCCCAAGAGCCTCAATAAGGCTGAGGCGGGTGAGGGCAGTGAGCGCAAGAGCATACTCGCTTACCCCTATCTGATTCTGGGTGCGTTGGCTATGTTCTGCCATGTCGGTTCGCAGGTTATATCTGTAGATACGAGTATCCGATATGCCGAGAGTATGGGTTGGTCGTTAGATGAGGCGAAGATTCTGCCATCAATGACATTGGCTTGTATCTTGGTCGGCTATCTGTTGGGAATTGTGCTTATCCCGAAATACCTCAAGCAGCAGAAGGCTCTGCTTATATGTACTTCGATGGGACTCGTCTTGTCGCTGTGCGCAATATTCTGTAGCGGCGAAATGAATATATTTGGCCATAGCGCCGACATCTCGCTTTGGTTTGTTGTGCTGTTGGGTCTGCCCAACTCGCTGATTTTTGCTGGAATATGGCCATTGGCAATTAGAAATCTCGGCAAATACACCAATCTGGGTTCGTCGTTACTCGTTATGGGACTTTGCGGTAATGCATTTCTACCACTGATATACGGCTGGGTAGCAGATAACTTTAATTTGAGAATGGGCTATTGGGTGCTCGTTCCCTGTTTTGTATATCTGATATTCTATGCCTCAGTGGGTCACAAAATTGAACATTGGACACCGAAACGCAAATAAATAATAAAACTAAAATAGTATATGAAAAAAATGCTTATTAAAGGAGGCGTAGTCGTAAGCGGCGGTGAGCAGAAAATCATCGATGTGCTTGTCGAGGATGGCAAGATTGTAGCCATAGGTAATAAGCTCACGGCAGAAGATGCTCTTGTGATAGATGCATCTGGAAAGTATGTGTCGGCAGGATTCATCGACCTGCATACGCACGGTGCTGGTGGAGCCGATTTTATGGATGGTACGGTTGAGGCCTATCAGACTGCACTGGAGACACACGCCAAGCACGGTACGACGCTGCTGTATCCGACCACATTGTCAAGTACTACAGAGTCGTTGTATGAGGCTGTTGAGAATTATAAGGCTGCCAAGCAGGCGTGCAAAAAAGGCGCTCAGATGGGCGGATTGCACCTCGAAGGTCCTTACTTCGCATACGAGATGAAGGGCGCTCAAGACCCCAAGCATCTGCGTAATCCTCAGCCCGAGGAGTATATGGGCTTGCTCGAGCAGGCTGACGGAGCGATTGCTCGCTGGAGCCTCGCGCCCGAGTTGGATGGTGCTTTAGAGTTGGCACAAGAGTTAAAGAAGCGAGGCATCGTGATAGCAATGGGACACACCAACGCTACATTCGATGAGTGCGAGGCGGCCTATCAGGCTGGATTCACTCATACGACCCACTTCTTCTCTTGTATGAGTACCATCACACGCCGCAACGCGCGTCGATACGCAGGTGCGGTAGAGTATGGATATTACAACGATGGCGTGACTTGTGAGCTCATAGGCGATGGTATACATGTGCCAGAGTCACTGCTTAAACTCACCTTCAAAGTCAAGGGCGCCGAGGGAATATCTCTGTGTACCGATTCTATGCGTGGCGCAGGAATGCCCGATGGCATCTATAAGCTCGGTAGTCTTGAGGAGGGTCAGGATGTAGTGGTTGAGGAGGGCGTTGCTAAACTGCTCGACCGTTCGGCATTTGCAGGTAGTGTTGCTACGATGGATAGAGTGGTGCGCACTGTATGGCAACTCACTGGACGCTCTCTGTCAGATGTTGTTCGCGCGGCGTCAGAGACTCCCGCTCGCATTATGGGTGTAGATAAGCAGAAAGGTACAATCGAGGTTGGAAAAGATGCCGATATTGTGATTTTTGACAGCGATGTAAATATTAACTACACAATTATTGGCGGCGAGATTGTTTCGCAGCAGATTTAATCGTTTAAGCAATATAACGGATTAGGAAAATATGTTGGTCAAGGAGTTTACACAGGATAAATTGCGAGTGATGATATACGACTCGCGATCGGCTATGGGTGAGGGTGCTGCTGCCGAGGCTGTAGCATACCTAAAGGTTCTTCTGGCGGAGCAGCCGAGCGTAAATATTATCTTTGCGGCAGCGCCGTCGCAGAACGAGTTTTTGGCGGCGATGGCTGCATCGGATGTCGATTGGAGTCGAGTTAATGCATTCCATATGGACGAGTATATCGGTCTTAAGAAGGATGCACCGCAGGGCTTCGGCAACTTCCTGCGTAACGCCATCTTCGACAAAGTGCCACTCGGTAGCGTACACTATATCAATGGCGAGATAGTGCCCGAAGTTGCTTGCCGAGAGTATGCGTCGCTTCTTGAGCAGAACCCCGTAGATGTGGTCTTTATGGGTATAGGCGAGAATGGACATATCGCCTTCAATGACCCCCATGTTGCAAATTTTGAGGATAGCGAGGTGGTGAAGGTTGTCGATTTGGATGAGAAATGTCGCCAGCAGCAGGTAAACGATGGATGCTTTGCTTCGTTGGATGAGGTACCCACACACGCTATTACGCTCACCATTCCTACTCTGTGTCGAGCAAAAAGATTATTTTGCGTAGTGCCCGCCGCGACAAAGGCGTGGGCCGTAAACGAAACTATCAATGGCGATATCTCGGAGCAGTGCCCCGCATCGATAATGCGTCGTCACGACAATGCTACGCTATATGTTGATGACCAAAGCTCGAAGCTATTAAAATAGTAGATTGCCGAGCGCACTCGTTTTATATCACCCTTGCCAGTCGAAACAGTCGATTGGCAGGGGTGATTTTTTACGATATTAACATAGCATCATAGCTACTGAAAGGATTGTGATAATCTGAATAAATCGGCGAAATGCCTTTTCGGGGAATAGCTTAACGATGATAATACCCAGCCAGGCACCAATGCCGATGATGGGTAGCATAGCAAGGTTGAGCGAGAATGTATCCCACGAAATATTGTCCCATACAAAGATTTGGAGGGGTACCTTCAACAGATTCACAACGAGGAAGAACCAGGCGTTGATGCCAATATACTCCATCTTATCCTTTCGCATCGAGAGCAGATAGACCGACAACACAGGCCCTGCGGCATTGCCAATCATTGTGGTAAAACCGCCGAGGAGCCCGAATAGTGCCGAGTACCACCACTTTTTCATCCATCGATTCTCCTTGCCGCACAGCTCGCTCCATATCATAACGGCCAGCGCCAATACGAGTGTCCATCCCATCAGTTGGCGGAACTCGTTGGTTGGAATCAGCTTATCGACAAATATAGCGACAAAGAAACCGAGTATGGCCGTGGGAAGTAGCTTTATGACCACTTTCCAGTCGGCTATGCGCTTGTAATAGACAACGGCAATGATATCGGCCATACAGAGCATAGGTAGTATTACGCCCGTAGACTCCTTTGCGCCAAAGGCCATTGCCATATAAGGTACAGCGAGTAGCATCAAGCCTTGTACGCCCGTCTTCGACATACCGATACAAAGCGCCGTAAGCGCAAGAATAGTCCACTGAAATATGGTTAGCATCTCCATTATCTTCTACCCCAAAAAACTTTGTTATATCCCCTTTTGCGTCAGCCTAATACTTCTCGATGAAGTCGATGATTAGTTTGACGGTGGGCTCGTAGTTGTCGAAGATGGCGTTCTTCCAGGTGTCGTAGATGGTGTGGTAATATTTGAATGCGTCACCATCCTCGTTCATAAAGAAGATGCACGGCACATTACGCTTGGCGAATGGGTAGTGGTCGCTGTTTTCGGCAAGCTCGTTACGGTCCAGCTTTTTGTAGTAGCCCTTCTCGTTGTTGATTTGCTCCATCAGTTCAAAGCCCTTCATACCCTCGTCGCTAACTTCGCAGTACTGCATGGGGTTGTTGTCGCCAATCATATCAAGGTTGAACAGATATTTAATCTGGTTGAGCGGAACGAGCGGATTGTTAGCATACCACTCCGAGCCGCGTAGGTTGGCATCCTCGCCAGAGAAGGCGATGAAATAGATGTCGTATTCGGGCTGATTCTTAGCGTAGTGTGCAGCAAGTGTCACGATGGCGGCTGTACCCGAAGCGTTGTCGTGTGCGCCGGCGTAGAATGTCTTTTTGCCGAGTTTGCCGAGGTGGTCATAGTGGGCTGTGAAGACATAGCACTTGTCGTGGCGCTTACCCTCGACCTTGGCGATAACATTGAAGCACTCGTAGTTCTCCAAGAACTCATTCTCGATATCTATCTTAATCTTCTTTGCGTTGGTAGGAAAGTCTGGCGCAACCCATAAGATGGGCTTCTCTGCAACTCTCTCGCCGTAGGCTTTGTAGAACTTAAGCGGTGACTCCCAAGTGTAGATGAAACCAACGTTCTGGCATCCGCTCTTGCTCTGCATACGCCTAAAGTCGGCCATATGTTTGTAGGTAAACATAAAGTCGCACACCACAAAAGCATCCTTGTTCTCGGGCAGCGCAAGGTCTGCAAAAATCTTTTCGGCGTTGTAGTTCAGAGTGTCGATATAGTATAGTTTGTACTCACCCTTGATGCCAGGGTTGAACTCACGAACTGTGAAGTCTGCGCCAGGTGTGAACTTCTTTCCATCAACCGAGAACTCCATCTTGCCAGGGAAGGTGTTGATGTTGAGCTTGAACGGCTGGCATACAACCTCGTCAGCCCCTGCGCGAGCAAACTCCTTTGCGAGATATTTTCCCGCCTTGTTAGCTCCGTCTGAAGCGTATCCGCGACCTTGGTATTTGGCCGAGCTTAGCTCTTTGATAACCTTTTTGTATAGCGCCAGGTCCTGCGCGTTGAGCTGCACCGCAACGATGGTCAGCAGCAAAAGAAATAGCTTTTTCATAATTTATCTGTTATTATTCTTTTCTTTATACAATTTCAATAGCCTTTAGATCTGCGCTCTCAGACTATGAAATTCTCACTGAACAAAAGTAACTAAAATTATCAAGATACCCAAACGGACAACAGAATAGGCTATTAGATTCGGAGCCATAGTTCCCGAATGTACTTTGCCAGCACCAAAAAAAGACCTCGCAAAGTTTTTGGACTTGGCGAGGCTGCAGAAATTGGTACCAAATGTCAGGAATTGTGGGATGATTACTAAACCAGATAAATTACAAATATTTTTCCATCCCCTAATTCCTGCCGCAAAATTACAATAAAATATTGTAATAACTAATTTTAATCAAAGAAAATTAATGCGTTACGAGATTTTTTCTCTGTCGGCTAAGAGTCAAGTGGGCTGCAACCTCTCAAAATTATGCTTATTTGAGCGGTGAGCTTGCCACATATATTTTGATTTTTGAATCAAATTGACTACATTTGTATTAAGTTGAACTTATAAATATGGTATTATGAAGAAACTTATTTTCGCGGCAATTTTCTGTCTGTTTGCCGCAACATCTTTTGCACAGAATAATGCTTTGGGTCTCCGTGGTGGAGGTGGTGTAGAGTTGCAGTATGAGCGTCTGCTCAATTCTGGTAATGTATTGAAGGCTAATGCCGGTATGTTCGATTTCGACGGTAGCTTCTTCGGTACGCTTGTTCATAACTGGGAGGTTTGCAACTGGGGCAACTGGACTCCCCGTGCAGGCGAGTGGTTCTTGCAGACTGGTGTCGGTGGTGCTGTAGGCCTTTTGAATAATGGAGAGTCGAGCGATATCAATGTCGGCGTAGCAGGTAATGTAGCCTTCGGTATTCACTTCAGTGGCGCTCCCATCACTTTGGCAATCGACTATCGTCCAACAGTATTCGTCTTGAACGATGCGTGGGGTAGCGGTTTCGTAAACTGGGGCTTCAGTTGCGTATTCCACTTCTAACAGAGTCCGCATATAAAGAAATTAGACCCGTCTAACACAGTTAGGCGGGTCTTTTCTTTCTGTTTTTATACGATTATTTGAAGAGGCGAGGGGCGAGGTTGTGGAGGTCGTGGCGCCATACATGCCAGCTGTGGCCGCCAGGCATCTCGCTGAATTCGTACTTTATGCCGCACTTGTCAAATACCTTCAGCATCTCTTTGCCATTGTTGTAGGCGATATCCTCGGGGCCGCCCTGTGTGAAGAGCAGCAACTTGGCTGTCTTGTTGAGTGTTGAGGCAATCTCGCGCAGGCGCTTCTCGCCGTTGGCGTACATCTCGCGGTTGTTGGCAAACCATCCAGAGCTCATTACATTTATATAACCGAACATATCGGGGTAGGCCATAAACGACTCCATAGTCTCCAGACCTCCCATCGAAAGACCCGCAATAGCGCGATTTGCAGCGTCGGTCTTGGTGCGGTAGTTCTTCTGGATGTAGGGGATGATATCCTTAACCAACTCGTCGGCAAACTTGTCTGTAGGCATACTGCCGTCGGGCATAACTACTATCATCTCCTTGATTTTACCCTCGGCCAGCAAATTGTCCAGAATATCACCAGCCTTACCTACGCCTGGCCACGATGCGTCGTTGTCGCCACCGCCGTGAATCAGATAGAGCACGGGGAGCTTCTTGCCCGATGCGTTGTAGCCTGCGGGTGTCCAGATGTGCATACGGCGTGTGGTGTTCATTGTTGATGACTTGTAATACACTTGTGCCATTGCGCCGTGCGCTACATCACTCTTAGCCCAGAAGGGTTGCTCGGTGCCTTTGACGATCTCCACAACGGGGCGGATCTCGCTCAATCGCTGATATTTGGGGTCGAAGGTCTGAACGCCATCAACTACGAAGGTGTAGCGGAAGGCGCCTTCGCCCACCATCTGCTTGGGCAGTGTGGCGCTCCATACGCCATTCTCGGCCTTGTCGAACTTTACGCCGAAGGCCATAATGTCGCCGCTCAGTCCTACACTCTTTGCGTTTGGTGCGAAGATGCGGAATGTGACGCTACCGTCGGCATTAACCTCCACCGATTTCAGGTTGGCATTAGGTGATGCGCCCATGCGTGGTTGGGCATTCACTGCGCCCGCGAGGAGTAGCAGAGTGGCAAAAAATAGAATTTTCTTCATAATGGCTATAGTTTTTTGAATTTATAACTTGCTCTAACACTTGCATTAATGATGAAACCTTTACAAATATATGCAAAAAATTTGGTTATTCGCATTTTTGCACTTATATTTGCACCCGCAAACAAGCAATGAGGGAGTTTAGCTCAGCTGGTTCAGAGCATCTGCCTTACAAGCAGAGGGTCGGCGGTTCGAATCCGTCAACTCCCACAAGATTTCAGAAGCAATCCGATTGAGGGTTGCTTTTTTGTTTAATGACCGTTGGTTTATGGACGAGAGATTGGGTTACAGCCCAATCTTTTTTTGTTTAGCAGTGGTTAAATACAAGTATTCGCCCACTGCCAAACAAAAAAAGCCTGTCTGAAAATTTTCAGGCAGGCTTTTAACCTTATGCTACACTCAGTGTGATGTCGTCGTTCGATGCATCTATCGTGACCGAGCCACCACTCTGCAGTTGTCCGTCGATTATCAGTGCTGACAACGGCTCTTCGATGCGGTCGAGCAGTGTGCGACGCAGGGCTCTTGCTCCATAGCGAGCCTCGTAGCCGAGTCGCGCCAGCAGTTGGCGGGCATCACGGGTGATTATTACCTTGTAACCCAGATTATCGGTGCGCGCGAGCAACTTCTTTAGCTCAATCTCTATAATCTGCTCCACATCCTCCTGCATCAGAGTGCGGAAGTAGATTATGTCGTCTATTCTATTCAAGAACTCTGGTGCAAATGTCTGCTCCAACGCCTTGCGATATTCGCTGTGCGGCGTCGAGGCGTGCAAACTCTCTTTTGCTAGGGTGTTAAACCCTACGAGGTTGCCCCTTGTGGCGACTTGGCGTGAGCCTACATTCGAGGTGAGGATGATTATGGTGTTGCGGAAATCAACCCTGCGGCCTGCGCCATCGGTGAGGTGTCCCTCGTCAAAAATCTGCAACATCGAGTTGAAAATTTCGGGGTGAGCCTTCTCAATCTCGTCGAACAACACCACCGAGTAGGGGTTGCGGCGCACGGCTTCGGTAAGTTGGCCGCCCTCGCCATAGCCAACATAACCAGGGGGAGACCCCATCAGTCGCGACGAGTTATGGCGCTCGCTGTATTCCGACATATCTACGCGTATTAGCCCTCTATTTTCGTCAAAGAGCCACTTCGATAGCTCCTGTGCCAAAAGCGTTTTACCCACGCCTGTTGGTCCGACAAAGAGGAATACGCCTATCGGGTGGCGGCTCTCCTTTAGCCCTGCGCGTGAGCGGAGCAGCGAACGGGTGATGCGCTCAACGGCCTGCTCTTGACCTATGATGCGTTGCTTCAGATGCTCTGCCAATGTGCGCAAACGCTCGGCCTCGCCACGGGAGAGTCGCTCGGCGGGTATGCCCGTGATGGATGTCACTACGCGCTCAATCTCTGCGCTGCCTATATCGGTGGGGTTTTGCTTTAGGCTGTCGCGCCACGAACTGCGTTGCTCGTCAAGGCGAGCCTTCAACGCTATCTCCTTCAGTCGTGCCGCTGCCGCCTTCTCATATACTAACGCCGCTACGGCACTCTTGCGCTCGTTCTGTGCCTCCGCGAGCATCTGTTCGGTCTGAATAATCTCCTCTGGCTCTTGTGCCGAGCCGATGTGGGCACGCGCTCCCGCCTCATCGAGTATGTCGATAGCCTTGTCGGGGAAATGGCGGTCGGTGATATACCTTTCTGCCAGCATCACGCAGGTGTGTAGTGCCTCCTCGGAGTATCTCACATTGTGGTGCTGCTCGTAGTGGGGCGCAATGTTACGCAGTATGTGCAGTGTCTGCTCCGATGTCGTGGGCTCGATTATCACCTTCTGGAAACGGCGCTCCAGCGCAGCATCGTTCTCTATGCTCTCGCGGAACTCGTCAAGCGTCGTAGCACCAATTATCTGCAACTCGCCTCTGGCAAGGGCTGGCTTTAAGATGTTTGCCGTATCGAGCGAGCCCTGTGTTGCGCCCGCACCTACGATCGTGTGCGTTTCGTCGATGAAGATAATCATATTGTTCGCACTGCGTAACTCGTCAATTAGTTGTTGCATGCGCTCCTCGAACTCGCCTCGGTACTTCGTGCCAGCTATGAGCGATGCCACATCGAGCGACATCACACGCTTGTGCCGTATGGTGTAGGGTACTCTTCCCGAAGCCATACGCAGTGCCAGCCCCTCGACGATAGCGCTCTTGCCTACACCAGCCTCACCGATGAGTATGGGATTGTTTTTCTTGCGGCGTGAGAGTATCTGTATCACGCGTTCAATCTCCTTGTCGCGCCCGATGACGGGGTCTATTGCGCCCTCTGCGGCGAGTTGCGTGAGGTCGCAACTGAATTGCTCAATCAGCATTTTGGGCTTGCCCGATGTGGTGGCAGATACCTCCCTGCTCTTTATGTCGAATAGGTTGAATTGTGCTTTTGACTGCTGATTCTCCTCCTCGCCGTATGCCTGATTAATTGTTGCATCTATTGTGGTGGCAGATATGCCATAGATAGCCAGCACCTGCGAAGTTGCGGTGGTGGTGTCGGCGGCAATGTCGCGCAGGATGTGTGCCGTTGAAATAGGGGTCATATCCGCGAGTTCATACAATGCCTCACGATACGAGTGCATAAACTCTTCGGGAGATGAAGACTCCTCTTTGGGTTGTGAAGTTATTAGATTTTCTATGCGTTGCGGCAACTGATTTAGCTCCCAGTCGTTGAGCTTGTCAGATAATATGTTGTGGGCCATACCTGCCTCCTCGCGCAGAATCTCGAGTGCGAGGTAATCTTTGTAGGAGTGGCGTATGCCCGATTTTGTGAGGTCGAATGTGACGCGAGCAAATGCGGCATCCGAGCCTTTTGATATTCTATTTCTCATAATGCGTATATATTTTGACCATATAACGCGAGCCGAAATAGAAATATTATGTTAAAATATATGCTCTTTGCAGATTCTGCTTGCGCCCGAAAGGGTAGGGCTATTCGAATGTTTTGGGCCACTCACCAATCTCCATATCGCGAATATCATCACCGTCGATTACGAAACGGATGGCTGTGCGAATCTTGTGAAAGCCATACTTACCCGCCGCTCCAGGGTTGATGTGCAGGAGCTGATATATGGGGTCAAATATCACCTTCAATATGTGTGAATGTCCCGCAATGAAGATGTCGGGCTTCGACGATTGAATCATCCTTATGGCTTGTGGCGAGTAGTGGCGAGGGTAACCACCGATGTGGGTGATAAGCACACGCTTGCCTTCGCACTCAAAAAACGAAAATTCGTTGTAGATGCGACGCATTACGCCTCCGTCAATGTTGCCGTAAACGCCTCGCAAGGGCTTGAAGGCCGCTATCTGGTCGGACAACTCCACCGACCCGAAGTCGCCTGCGTGCCATATCTCATCGACATCGCACAGAAAATCCTGCAACGGCTTGTCGAATGTGCCGTGCGTGTCAGATATTACGCCTATACGCTTCATACTCTAACCTCCGTAGTTGGCCTTTACATAGTCCATCACCTTGAACTTCTTTTTGCGCTCGGGGAGCTTGCCGTCTGACTCCATCGTTGTAATCTGCAACGGACGGCGGTCGATGGCGAAATCCTTGATGAAGGTGGCTATCTCGTTTAGGTTGTCGTACATCGGAGTACCAGCCACATTGTGCGTGTCGTTGGTTATTGAGTAGAACCAGTATGACCAGCCTCTCTTCTCAAACTCCTCGCTCAAGAACTTCGAGCCGTAGAAACCTACGCCCAGCAACGAGGCTTTGTCGTAGGGTACTTGTGTGTCAGCATCTCCGTGGAAGAGCATTATGGGTGCGGGTTGGCTATCCCATTTGGGTGTGCCCTTTGTCGAGAATATTGCTCCTGCAAACGAAATCACGCCCGCATAGTTGAACCCCTCGGGGAGCATCGCTGCGAGTGAACTTTTGTTGCAGATGTTATGCTCGGCCTGCAATACGGTGATAGCGCCAGCGCTTGAGCCGCTTGTGAGGATATTTGTAGTGTCTATGTTCCACTCCTCGGCATTGTCCATAATGTAGAGCGTGGCCGAGAATAGATCCTCGACGGCCATATTCACCGTGTTGTTGAACAGAGCTACCATATCCTTTATCGAGTAGCCTGCCGTGCCGGTACCTCTCAACTTTTTCAGTCCCAGACGATAGTCGATTGAAACCACATCCAGACCCTGCTTTGTGAGATACTTAAAGTAGTTGAGGTATAGTTCGTTGCAACGCTCTCCTCTTGAGAAGCCACCGCCAAATACGAATATCATACAAGGTCGCTTGCCCTCGACGGGAGCCACATAGTGGTCCAGATAGAGTGAATCGGCGCCCTTAACGGCATAGAGGTGGGTATGTTTTGTAATCTCCTCTGCCCATACATTGGCCGAGGCTGTCAGGGCTATAATCAGCGTGAGTATATATCTTTTCATAGTGTTTGGTTTTGTTGCTATTTCTTGTATTTGTCGCCCCATAATCGCTCCATACGCTCGGCAATTTTCGCCTCGGTCTGATTCTGTGTGTTGGGGTTGTAGAATCGTCGGCCCGAGATACTCTCTGGCAAGAACTCCTGCTTTACGAAGTTCTCGGCGTAGTCGTGGGCATACTTGTAGTCTTTGCCATACCCCGCCTGACTCATCAACTTTGTGGGCGCATTGCGCAGATGAAGTGGCACGGGACGGTTGGTAGTGTCGTTCTCGACAAAGGCCAGTGCCTCGTTGATGGCGACATAGGCCGAGTTGCTCTTGGGGCTTGTGGCTAGATAGATAGTCGTCTCGGCCAGCGTGATACGAGCCTCGGGCATACCAATCTTATGCACCGTATCCATACAAGCGTTTGCCAGCAGCAGTGCGTTGGGGTTTGCCAGACCAATATCCTCCGATGCCAGAATCACCAGACGGCGTGCAATGAATCGGGGCTCTTCGCCACCTGCCAACATTCGCGCCAGGTAGTAGATGGCGGCGTTGGGGTCGCTACCTCTTACCGACTTGATGAATGCCGAGATTACATCGTAGTGCTGTTCGCCATTCTTGTCGTAGAGGGCGATGTTCTGTTGCAGACACGATGTGACATACTCATCGGTGATGGTGATGTCGCCATTTGTCGCACCAGCGATGATGTCGAGTATATTGAGCAACTTGCGCGCATCTCCGCCCGAAAAACGGAACAGAGCCTCGGTCTCCACAACTTTCACATTGCGCTCCTTGAGTCCATCCTCTGCTGTGATGGCACGATTGAGAAGCTCCAATAGTTCGCTGTCGTTCATCGGCTTAAGGATATATACCTGACAACGGCTCAAAAGCGGTGAGATAACCTCAAACGAGGGGTTTTCGGTCGTGGCGCCAATGAGTGTCACGATACCCTGCTCGACAGCGCCGAGCAGCGAGTCCTGCTGACTCTTGTTGAAACGGTGAATCTCGTCGATGAACAGAAACGCCGTAGATTGCTGAAATAGACTCTGTCGGCGTGCCGACTCAATCACTTCGCGCACCTCCTTAACGCCCGATGTTACGGCCGAGAGGGTGTAGAACGGTCGCTTCAGGGAGTTGGCAACCAATTTGGCCAGCGTGGTCTTGCCCACACCCGGAGGGCCCCACAAAATAAACGACGGCACATTCCCCGTTGAGAGGAATTTGCGAAACACACCATCGGGTCCGACCAGATGTGTCTGCCCGATGTACTCGTCTATTGTCTGCGGTCGCAACCGCTCGGCCAAAGGTTTGCTCATAATGTAAAAATCAACTATGTGGCAAAGTTAATATTTTTTTCAGACTTTTCGAACAGCCCACAATTTATCTGTGCAGTTAAATGCTATTAATAATGGTGCCGCTGTTGGCCAATTTTAGAAAAAATAGTATATTTGTACTCAACGAAAACTATAAAACAATTCCTAATATGAAAAAATTATTTCTTCTGTTGGTGATGGTCGGCCTATGTGCGACAACCTTTGCGCAGTCTCGTCAGAAGGCGCAGTCTATTATCTTTGAAACCGATATGGGTAACGATATCGACGATGCTATGGCTCTCGATATCCTCTTCAAATATGTCGATATGGGTAAGATAAATCTGTTGGGCGTGGGAGTCCACAAGAACAACCCCCATTCGGCCGAGTTTATCGACATTATGCGTACATGGTATGGCCACAAAAAGACTGCCATCGGCGTGAATACAGCTTGTGTTACCGATATGAACTGCGTGGACTACTGTACCAAGACTTGCCAGATGAAGAACAAAAACGGCGAGCCTATGTTTGCCCGCTCAAAGAACCCCAAGTATGAGGAGGCTGTTGAGATGTACCGTCGTCTGCTGGCTAAGCAGCCCGACAAGTCGGTTGTAATCGTTACGGTAGGTTTCTCTACAACCATTGCCGAGTTGTTGAAGAGCGGCCCCGACAAGTACTCTAAGCTTTCTGGTATGGAACTGGTTAAGCAGAAGGTGGAGTTCTTCTCGATTATGGCTGGAGAGTTCGCTATCAAGGATTTTGCAGAGTATAATGTATGGAACGACCTCGAGGCTGCACGCCACTTCTTCGAGAACTCGCCCGTGCCTATGGTCTATACACCCTGGATTTTGGGCGACCAGATTCAGTATCCTGGCGAGAGCATCGAGAACGATTTTGGTTGGGCTCCCGAGCATCCTATGGTTGAGGCTTACAAGGCTTACAATCAGATGCCTTACGACCGTCCAACTTGGGATGTTATTGCTGCATACTACGCTTGTGACCCCACACTGCCCGTATTCCAGTTGGGTGAGGCTGGCGATATCAAGGTTGAGGGTAAGGGTATCACCAAACTTACTCCCAATGCTAATGGCCTCAGTCGTGTGCTTGTTCCCAACGAGACACAGCGCAAGCAGATTCTCGATAGCTTCATCAAGTTGCTGACTACAAAACCCAAGAACAAGAAGTAGTCTTAACTTTTGCAATAGCTTAAATTACGAGCCGCCCGAAGATGTAGGGTGGCTCGTTTTTTTGTTAAGACAATGTTTTGGACCACTTGCGGAGTGTTATAAAAGAGTCGATTTGTTATTTTTTATGGCCTAAATGTTGTTGAGCGGTTTGTATAAGTGTAAATTTGTATTATCTTTGCATCATCGTAAAAATAATCATTCGGTTATTTTCAATCAGCGTTTTATCATAAATAAAATTATACTTCTATGCAGGATTTAAGTGCGCTCGAAGGCAAGACACTTGCGGAATTGCGCGAAATTGGCAGCGTGTTGGGTATTAACGACACTACGCTTCGTAAAAAAGAGCTTCTCCAGAAGATTACAGAAATTGCCCTTGCGGGTGAGCCGAGTGCTGAGTCGTCGGTAGCAAAGGTTGACGCCGAGCCCTCTCAGGTGCAGGATATGCCCAAAAAGCGTGGCCGCCGTCCCCGTGTGAGCACTACGCGCATAGAGGAGAATAAGCCCGCGAGCGAGGTTCAGCATGAGGCAGAGTCCGTTGCTGTAAAGCCTGCATCAGAGGAGGTATCAGAGCCTGAGGTAAAGGCTGAACCTGCACCACAGCCCGAGCCCACAGCATCTGCTCCCGCCGAGGCACCTGCCGAGCCCAAGCGTCGTGGCCGTAAGTCAAACGCTCAGAAGGCACAGGAGGCCCGAGAGGCTGCCGCGCGTACAAAAGCCGAGAGTGAGGCTACTGCCGTAGAGAACGCCGAGACAAGCAACGCTCCCGCAGAGAGTCCCGTAGCGGAGAATACCCCTTCGGCTCCTGTCGAGCATAAGCCCCACACCAAGCACCATAACCAGCGTGCCGAGGCAAATGCAAGAGATAATATCAAGGAGTACTTCGCTGGCGAGATTATCGGCGAGGGTGTGTTGGAGGTTATGCCCGATGGTTACGGTTTCCTGCGCTCGGCCGATTACAACTATTTGAACTCTCCCGACGATATATATGTTTCACCTTCGCAGATTAAGCTTTTCGGCTTGAAGCCTGGCGACACCATCAGTGGTGTTATCCATCCGCCGAAGGAGGGTGAAAAGTACTTCCCGTTGATTCGTGTAAACGAGATTAACGGCCTCAAGCCCGAGTATATTCGCGACCGCGTGCAGTTTGAGTATATGACTCCGCTCTTCCCCAACGAAAAGTTCAACCTTACGGGTAAGGGTCATAATACGCTCTCGAATCGTGTGGTTGATCTGTTCTCGCCCATCGGTAAGGGTCAGCGTGGTCTTATCGTTGCACAGCCCAAGACAGGTAAGACAATGTTGTTGCAGTCTATTGCCAACGCCATTGCCGACAACCACCCTGATGTATATATGATTGTGCTGCTCATCGACGAGCGTCCCGAGGAGGTTACCGAGATGGCCCGCAATGTAAAGGCCGAGGTTGTTGCCTCTACATTCGACGAGCAGGCATCGCGTCATGTGAAGGTGGCCGAGATGGTGTTGGAGAAGGCAAAGCGTATGGTTGAGTGCGGTCAAGATGTGGTTATCTTCCTCGACTCTATCACTCGTTTGGCCAGAGCATATAACTCTGTTCAGCCCGCTTCGGGTAAGGTTTTGTCGGGTGGTGTCGATGCCAACGCCCTGCACAAGCCCAAGCGCTTCTTTGGTGCGGCTCGTAATACCGAGGAGAAGGGTTCGCTCACCATCATCGCTACAGCCTTGATCGATACTGGCTCAAAGATGGATGAGGTTATCTTCGAGGAGTTCAAGGGTACGGGTAATATGGAGTTGCAGCTCGATAGAAAGCTCTCTAACAAGCGCGTATATCCCGCCGTAGATGTCATTTCGTCGGGTACTCGCCGTGAGGATTTGCTTCTGCCGCGTGAGGTGATGAACCGCACTTGGGTTATGCGTAAGTATCTCTCGGAGATGACTACCGTCGAGGCTATGGAGTTCCTCCAGAAGCAGATGGGTATGACCGAATCGAACGAGGAGTTCCTCGCTACGATGAATCAGTAATAGGGTTTTCCTAAATAAAAATAAGTCCACCTTGAGAAGGGTGGACTTATTTTTATATTAGCTCTGGTCTTTGTTATTGGCCAATTACGGCGACGAAGCCACCATTGCGGGCCATCTTGATATGGAGTTTTGTACTCTTGTTTACCGAGGCCTGCTCCACGCGATAATCCATAGCCATACGGTCGGCATTGACACCATCGACAAATGAGGTCATCTGCAACTCCTTGCCCTCGGGCAGACAATCAAGTACGACATCCAATTCGCGCTGCTTGTTGTTGGTGATACCGCCAATAAACCACTTGTCACCCTTGCGCTTTGCCATAACGATGTATTGTCCAGCCTCTGCGGCCAATACACGAGTCTCGTCCCAATTCACGGGTACGCTTGTGATGAAATCACGGCAGTCGGGCCACTTGTCGTAACGGCTGGGGTTATCCATCAACATTTGAAGATTACTCTCAAGGAGTACAAACGCTGCCAAATTATATACTTTCGTTCCTACGCCTGCGCAGAAGGGACGATTGCCGTGGTGAACTTCGGGCTGATAGCAAATCATCGGGCCAGGTGTGTAGTCCATAGGTCCTACAGCGCCTCTTATGAATGGCAACCAAATGCTGTTTTCGGGCTTGCAACTGCCGTTGAACTCCATACCGCGCACACCTTCATAAGTCAATACATTGGGATAGCGATAATCCAATCCGCTGGGGTGGAATGCTCCGTGGAAATCAATCATAATATGGTGCTCGGCTGCCTCCTTTGCCACACGGTCGTAGTAGTTAATCATCCACTGGTCCTGACGATCCATAAAGTCGATTTTTACACCCGCGATGCCCCACTCCTCGAACTTCTCGAAAAGGTCCATGTGGTGCTCGACGGTAAGCCACGGCAACCATACGAAGATACCTACATTCTTTGACTTGCCATAGCGGATAAGTTCGGGCAGATTAACTTCAGGATTTGTACGGAATGGGTCACGGGTATCGAGAGCCCACCCCTCATCCATAATGATATAGGGTACGCCGTTGCGAGAGGCAAAATCTACGAAATATTTATAAGTGTCGAGATTGATGCCACCCTTGAATGTTACATCAGGTCCATAAGGAATACCATTGAGCCAATCCCAGCAGGTCTGACCAGGCTTAATCCAACTTGTGTCCTCTATCTGGCACTTTTGAGCCAAACGCACAGGCATAGTATTCTCGGCCAGACGACCATCCTCGCGAGTGATAAGCATATAACGCCACGGGAAGGTGCGGCTACCATCGGTCTTGGCTATATAATCAGCCTCCTGGAGAATACGCTGGCTACGGTCGCCCTCATCCTCGTACTTCAACGGGTTTTTGGGGTGAATGGCTGAAAGCGAGTTGTCGGCATTTCCCTTGAGGAAGAGGCCTGGATAGTCGCAGAGGTCAAATTCGCTCAATAGAATCTTCTGATTCTTGCCCATAACCAATACGGGGAGTTCCGACATTTTATCTCTGCTGTTCCACTTGCTGCTATTTACTACAGTGTAATTCTCCTCGCAGCTTGTCTTAAAGCCGCCAGGTTGCTGCAATACCAACTCACACTCCTCGGCCAGCTGGAAAGTAGAGTTCTCCCACATCACCTCAATCTGATCTGCAAGTGCGGTCTTGATACGGTAGGCAACACCATCGTTGTAGAGGCGGAACTCCACACTGTAATTACCCTTCATGTCCAATGTCAGAAGTGTATAGTTGTTCTCCACCTGACTGTATTTCAATGGGAAGAGAGGCGTGATGGTCTCGCTAAAACTGCTGACACTCTTCTTCTTCAAGATGGGATTTGCACCCAGGGTTCTGTCGCGTAACTGCATGCCAATTATGCTCTGCTTTAGCAGTGTCTCGCCGTGGCTTTCTACATCATAATAGATGCGGTCTGAGAGCGTTACGCTCACCTTTGTCTCTCCATCGGGACTCTGTGCTGTCACAACCTTTTGTGCTTGAGCCGCGACACCAACCATCGTCATCAGTACGATGAATAAAAATTTTACTTTTTTCATTTGCGGAAATTATTTGGTTAATATTATTTCTAATCCACAACAAAGTTACAATTTTTTTTCTGCCGAGTGGAATAATGATGGGTGTGAGTGATGTAAATAAGAGAAAAATTGTTAATTTTACACCTAACAAGAAACCAACTAAAAACTACTGAATATGGATAGACGCGATTTTTTGAAGATGTTTGCCGCATCGGCAGCATTTACTATGTTTCGCCCGTTGGGCTCAATGGCAGGTGAGCAGTTTAATCGCCCCGTCAGAATAGGCTTCATCGGAACCGGTAACCGAGGCACATACGGTGTTATCACGGCTATGAGCCACAACAACAATATCGAGATTTATGCTTTGGCAGACCTCTTCCGCGACAGAATCGACCAGGTGTTGCCGCACTTGAACGAGTTGAACAAGGCCAAAGGTTTGCAGCCCGTAGCCGAAAGGAACATATATGTAGGCCCTGATGCTTATCGTGAACTGTTGAAGGACGATAAGGTAGATGCCGTGGTCATCGCTACGCCCGCCTATGCTCACCCCTTCATCTTCGAAGCGGCTGTCAAGGCTCATAAGCATGTTTACTGCGAGAAGCCCGCTGCGCCCGATGCCTACGGTGCTTTGCAGATGATTAAGGCGGCCAAGGGAGTCAAGGATCTCTCGCTGGTTATGGGATTCCAGGTGCGCCACTCTTCGGCTTACGACGAGATGATTCGCCGCATCAAGCGAGGCGATATCGGTAAGGTGGTTGCCGTTCAACTCTACTACAATGGTGGAGGCGGCAAGGGTGAGAAGCCAGCCGTTGAGAATGATGAGTTCCGTATCCGTCATCACTTCCAGTATTTGGCTCTGTCGGGTGGTGTGCTGAATGATCAGGCTATCCATGTGATTGATGTATGCCGCGAGGCGTTGGGTACTAACCCTCTCTATGCTATCGGCCAGTCAAGCAATGCGGGTCGTCGTTTCGAGTATGGTGATACCCACACGAACTATCAGGTTATATATAAGTATCCCAACGATGTGAATGTATCGGTGCAGCAGATCTCCGTAGGCTCTGCTTCGGGTGGCGTTTGCGCTCGTTTCTTCGGTGAGTTGGGTACAGCCGAGGCTAACTACTCGGGTGGAGTATTCATCACTGGTCCAAATAAGTGGGATTCGGGCAACAACAACGCCTTGAGCGATGCCGATGCTCTGAAGGGCAAGTCGTTTATCGACAGCATCGTCAGCGGCAAGTATATCAACCAGATTGAGGATGGCTGTAACTCTACTCTCGCAGCTATCTTGGGTCGCGAGGCCTGCTTCGAGGGTAAGAAGATGAGTTGGGACGAACTTGTTGCCAAGAAACAGCGCTACGGCGACCAGCCCAACCTTAAGCAGTTCAAATAGGGTAATATCTAAATAAAGATTATAAGAATGAAAAGACTGTTTTTTACACTTTTGTTGGCGTGCGCCGCTATGACCGTGAGCGCACAGAAGCCCGTAGTGGGCCTTATCAGCGGACTTGGCGGAGATAGCGAGGCGGCCTTTAAGAAACTTCACGATGCAGGTTTCAAGGCGTGTCAGACTGGTTTTTCCCTCGATTGGAACGAGCAGACTGCCGAGTCGTTCAAGGCTCTCTCGAAAAAGTACGATGTTAAAATCAGCGCGTTGGTTTACTGTACACCCAACAGCCGCTGGAACTTCTTGGAGGGACCATCTACAATCGGTCTGGTGCCTCCGCACAACCGTATGATGTACCTCGATAAGTATCGTCGTGCTATCGACTTCTGCGTTATGGCTGGTATTCCCGCTATGCACTCACACTTCGGTTTCATCCCCGAGGAGCCTATGAGCGAACTCTATGTGGGCTTCATTGAGACTATGCGCGACTTGTGCAACTATGCCAAGGAGAGAGGCATTGTGTTGTACTGCGAGACTGGTCAGGAGTCGCCTACGGCACTGATTCGTGCCATCCAGGATATCGGTACGGGCAACATCTTCGTTAATTGCGATACAGCCAACCTTATTCTCTATGGCAAGGCTAACCCTGTAGATGCTATCTATCAGTTCGGTCCTCTGCTTAAGGAGATGCACATCAAGGATGGTAAGTATCCGACAGACCCTTACCGTTTGGGTCGTGAGACCAAAATTCCCGAGGGTGATGTTGATTTCCCGCGCGTAATCAAGGCGCTTAAGGATATCGGTTTTACGGGCGTTATGACCATCGAGTGCGAGATGGGTGGTGATAATACTCAATATGTAATTGATACTAAAAAGTATCTCGAGGAGTTGGTTGATAAGACTTATTAATGGATAAGATTTTATAAACAAAAAGCCTGATAATCGAACGATTATCAGGCTTTTCTGTACTCGAAGCCGGGGTCGAACCGGCACGGCCACTGCTGGCCACAGGATTTTAAGTCCGGCGTGTCTACCTATTCCACCATTCGAGCAACCTAAATAGTTGTCGTGAAAGACACGGCAAAAGTAGCAAAATTATTTCAATGTGCAAATCTTTGACCCGAGATATTGCTTAATTGCCTGCTTATCGGCAGGATTTACCCACCAAATCTCACCGTCGCGTCTGAACCAAGTCATCTGGCGTTTGGCGTAGCGGCGAGAGTTGCGCTGAATGAGCTCTATGGCCTCGTTTAGTGTGATGTCGCCGTCGAAATATTCGAACATCTCACGATAGCCCACCGTCTGCAATGAGTTCAGATGGCGCAGATGATACACCGCGCGAGCCTCGGCCTCGAGCCCCATCTCAATCATTTTATGTACTCGCCCATCAATACGCTTGTAGAGTATCTCGCGCTCCATATCGACACCAATCTTTATGATGTTGAAGTCGCGCTGATGCTTTACTCCCGTACGCAACGAGGAGTAGGGTAGTCCCGTTGTGATGCAGACCTCCAGCGCGCGCAGTATGCGTGCGGGGTTGTTGCGGTCCACCTGGTCGTAAAACTCTCTGTCGCGCTCCTTCAGCTCTTCACACAGAGCCTCCAGTCCTTCGGTCTGCAACCTCTTGGCGAGCTGCTCACGCAATGCAGGGTCAGCCTCGGGCAGGGAGTCCATACCCTCGCACAGAGCCTTGATGTATAACCCAGAGCCACCCACGGCAACCACCACATCGTGCTGCTCGTATAGTTCCTTGAGCTTTGCCAGTGCCGCCACCTCGTAAGCTCCGCAGTTGAACTCATCCTCCAGATTGTGTGAGGCTATGAAGTGGTGTTCGGCGCGTCGTAACTGCTCCTCATCGGGCTGGGCCGTACCTATGGGTATGCCACGGTAGAACTGCCTCGAATCGGTCGAAATGATTGGTGCACCATACCACTCGGCAATCTCGACAGCCAGGTCGCTCTTTCCTGAGCCCGTAGGGCCGACTATTACAATCAGATGTTTAGTACTCATCGTCATAGCCGTCATCACCCTCAAAGTCGCCGTACTCGCCCATCATCTCTTCGAATATCGAGCCACTCTGTTCGCTGGCTTCGGGGTCGTACTGGTCGGGAGCGGGAGAGTGAGCAAACTGCAATCTTGGGTAGGTCATACCCTCCTGCGGCTCCTTGGCCTCCACCACCTCAAGGTAGTAGGCTCTCTCTGCGAAGGGGTCGAAGATGTAGATGAGTCTGTCGTGCAGATACTGCAATACATCATAGAGATATGCCTCGGCCATAGGCTCGGGTGCACCAAAACCTGCGTCGCCCATACCTACGCCCATATCCATAAATGTGTACTCCTTCTGGCGCTCCCAGCGCTCATCGGCCTTGTAGAATGAGGCCATGCAGGGGTCGTAGTCGAGCATCTTGATGATGAACTCGTGCAGGTCCAAAAGTGTAGAGTTGGCATCAACCTCGAAGTCACGAACAAAGTTGTCGTTCTCGTCGGTGAGCATTCTAAATCTGTAAACCATAGTCGTATATTGGTTTTGTTAAACTCGCTGTAAACTTATTTTGTTGCATCAGCCACACCGCGCAGATAACCGATTGACTCGGCGATACCAGCGTGGGGATCCTTACCATTCTTCTCGAACTCGAGCGATACTACACCCTGATAGTTAATCTTGCGCAGCACCTTCATCACGGGGCGGAAATCCATTACGCCACGGCCCATCTCCCAGGTTTGACCCTTCTTCGATGCCTCGCTCTCGTCCTTGATGTGGATATCGTAAATCCACTCCTTATACTTCTTTATATCCTTTACGATGTCCTCACCCATACGCACCGAGTGACCGAGGTCCATACAGCAACCTACGCCCAGTGAAGGGTCTTTAACCATCTCCACAACCTTCTGGATGTTGGGGAAGGGCTGGCCGTCTGGGCCGTGAGTATGGATAGCCATCTTGATGCCGGTCTTCTGCACCTTCTCAATCACATAGTCGATAAGCTCGTATGTCGGCACACCGATAAATACCTTGCTGCCGTAACGCTCTGCATAGGCAAAGGCGCGGTCCACCTCGGCCTCACTCTTCATATAGATGGGGCCCAGAATGTAGCCATCCACGCCATATTTTGCACACTTGGCCTTGAAAGCCTCCATCTGCTCCTTTGTAGAGTTCAGCGGCAACCAGAAGTCCTTAACCGAGAGATACTTCACACCCATACTCTGCAGATACTGCAGTGTCTGGTCGATATTGAAACTGCGGTATGAGTAGCCCGCAACGCCAATCTTAAAATCCTCAGAGCCACGCTTGCCCTCTACTATCTGTGCCTTGGTGGGTGTTACCGCCGCCAACATCATAGCGCACGCAACAAAGTATAAAAGTCTTTTCATTGTATTTAGTTTTTAGGTTCTCTTGAATTATAGTTTGTAGTGTTTTGCCAAACCTCCCTCGGCTGTTTCGCGGTAGAGGCTCGGCAGGTTGTGTCCTGTCTCCTTCATTACGGCCACCACTCGGTCGAAGTTTACGCGGTGCTTTCCGTCAGAGAGGATAGCGAATGTTGCCGAGTCGATGGCGCGAGCCGCCGCTACGGCATTACGCTCGATGCAGGGTATCTGTACCAGTCCGCATACGGGGTCGCAGGTGAGACCCAAGTGGTGTTCCAGAGCCATCTCGGCAGCATACTCAATCTGTGCAGGCGTTCCACCCATCAGCTGGCAGGCAGCAGCGGCAGCCATAGCGCACGCAACGCCAATCTCACCCTGACAGCCCACCTCGGCACCCGAAATCGATGCGTTGGTCTTGGCGATATTGCCGAATACACCAGCCGTAGCCAATGCGCGTATGATTCGCACGGGGCGGTAGTCGTTTAGTTTGTTCAGATGCTTCAATACGGCTGGCAACACTCCGCACGAACCGCATGTGGGTGCTGTTACCACCTCGCCGCCCGATGCATTCTCCTCGGCTGTAGCCAGGGCGTATGAGTAGAGGCGTGAGCGATTGCTGACCGTCGGGCCATACTCCTTGGCCTTGAGCCAATATGTACTCGCCTTGCGGGCAACCTTCAGTCCGCCAGGCAACACGCCGTCGTTGTTCAGACCATTGTCGATGGTGTTGAGCATCGACTTCCAGATAGTCTCCAGATAGTCCCAAATATCCTCATCTTCGAAGTCCTGCACGAACTCCCACAACGATTTGCCCTCGCGGTCGCACCACGCCAAAATCTCCTCTGCTGTTGTGATGGGGTAGATTTTGCGCTGTGACTCCAGCGGCATATCGGGTGATGCAATCGAGCCACCGCCTACGCTGTAGATTGTCCATGAATCCACCACCTCGCCACCAAACAGAGCCTCGAACAACATTCCGTTGGTGTGGAATGGCAAAACCACCTCGGGCTTCCATACTATCTCCAATGGTGCGTGGGGCTCCAATACTGCGTGAATGGCCTCGTCGGTCAAGTGACCCTTACCCGTTGCGGCCAGCGAGCCGTAGAGCGTTACGCGGAACGCATCCACCTTGTTGTTGCGTTCCAAAAACTGCAAAGCAGCCTTCTTCGGGCCCATCGTGTGGCTACTCGAAGGGCCGTTGCCTATCTTGTATAACTCTTTGAGTGATTCCATATTTTTTATTTTGTTTTCTCGTTTTAGATCTTTGGTTTATACTCGGCGCAGGATATCCTCCAGACCCTCAAAGTGGTTCTTGTAGTCCTCCAGCGAGCGGGTGATTACCTCGTAGGCCTCCTCGCGACCATAGGTGGCTACAATCTCCACACGCTTGTGCTGTTGTGAGTCACCCTCGGTTAGGGGCATATCCTTGTATGTGAGGAAGTAGTGCTTGAGTCTATCCACTACGGCGTGTGGCAATTCGCTCACATCGTTGTAACCGCGGTAGGTGGCATCGTTGCGCAACACCGCTATAATCTTGTCATCAGCCTCGTCGCCATCCAGCATACGGAATCCACCGATGGGCTTCACGCTTGCGATGATGTCGCCGTGCGATATGGTGCGCTCGGTCAACACACATATATCCAACGGATCGCCGTCGCCCTTGATGTTCTGGCGGCAACACTCACTCATACAGTACTCTGCAACCAGGTCGCCACAGAAACTCTGAGGAATGAACCCATAGAGGGCAGGCACTACGGTTGAGTACTTCTGCGGGCGGTCGATGCGGATATAGCCGCTCACTTTGTCTAACTCATACTTTACCGTATCGGTCGGCACCATCTCAATGAATGCTGTAACCACTTCGGGGGCATCTTCGCCCACCTCAAGTCCGTGCCAGGGGTGCGACTTGTAGCGCAGTCCCATCAGCCTTACTATCGGGTCATTAATTTTGTTTCCCATAGGTCAAGGATATTTTTAGTTATTATCTGCATCCATTATCCCACGATGTAGCGTGCTGCACGAGGGAGAAGTTTGTATATGAGGTTTGTAATGGCCATACAAGCCACAAACACTACAATTACCGTACATATCACACATAGCGGTGTAGGCAAACCGAGCGGCATAATCAGCAACAGCGCAGGGCCGATGAAGATGTAGTGCATAAGATATGCACCAAATCCGCACTTCGATACATTTGCCAGCACGGCCTGCAACTTGGGCGAAGTGACATTTATGCGTTGTATTGCCAGGAACATACCTATCGCCATCAGCACCACATTGGGTGAGCAGAACTGCCAGAACATCTCCAGCAAGACGGGAGCCTCCTCGTAGCTATACTGCGAAGCGAGAGTGCTGAAACCCGTATATGTGATGATATATCCCGAAATGTAGAGCATTGTACCCACAGCAATGGCCTTAATCGAGCGAAGTCTGTTACCCTTGCCCAACAGATAACCCAGCAACAGATAACCCGTAAATCCAGAGAAGTAGTAGAGTGTGCCGATGTTGTTCCAAGCGCACACGCCGAAGATGTCGGGTGAGATTAATTGTGTCAAATAGGGCAACATCAGCGAGCAACCCCACAGGATGATGTATGTGCGCGTCAGCGTCTTGTCCTCCATCTTCACCCACGCCGAGAAGAATGGCATCAGCAGATAGAGTCCGATGAGCATATAGAGATACCACATATGGGTTGTGTAGCCGTTGAAGCGGAACGGTATCATCGCAATATTCTCTATCGTATGGTTCAACTCCTGCGATGGTGCAAACTCAAATGGGAAGAGTATGGTTATAATATCCTTCTCCAGACCGAGCAACCCCGTAAACCACGGAATAGCATAGTAGATGGCCGACCACAGCACCATAGGAATTAGTACACGCGGTATGCGGCGGCGGTAGAACTTCGATGCTCTCTCCTTGATGGGTAGCAACAACAGACCTGTCATCATAGCAAACAGAGGCACACTCGGACGCATCAGCGAGCCGATGAATGCACCCCAAAAGGCGTTGTTACTGTTCTCTTGTGGCGTGGCGTTGTATATATCGACACAATGGGCCGATATGACCATCAGCAGAGCCGTCAGTCGCATCACATCCACCCATACTATGCGAGAGTTCTTAGTCATCGTAAACTGATTTTAGCACTTAATAATCTTTATTAGACAAATATAAGAATAAAATTTGTCACATAAGTAATTTTGCTCCAAAAAATGAGAGCCCGCGCTGCGGCAATCTGATGGTTATGCCACGAGATATGCAAGTTGCGGGCAAAATAGTTGTTTTCTTGAGCAAAAAGCCCTACTTTTGAGGCTAATAATGTGAACGATTCGGAATCTAAGAAACAAAATCGTATAAAAAATGCTTAAAAAGTTTATCAATTTCTACAAGACGAGTGCTCCTGCCCAGCCGCTTGATATTAGCGACGAGGCGAAGGATAAACTCTACAAGAAACTCCGTTTTCAGGCATTTATGGCGGGTACAATCGGTTATAGCCTTTACTATGTATGCCGTACAAGTCTGAATGTGGTGAAGAAGCCTATCCTCGACAGCGGTGCGCTCGATGCTACGCAGTTGGGTGTTATTGGTTCGGCGTTGTTGTTTGCCTACGCCATCGGTAAGTTTGTGAACGGCTTTTTGGCCGACTATAGCAACATCAAGCGATTTATGGCTACGGGTCTGGCCGTGTCAGCCATCGCTAACCTGCTTATGGGTGTGCTGGGTCTGGCTTCGGGTGCAGTGCTTTCGTCAGCTGTACTATTTATCGCAATGTCTATTATGTGGGCCATCAACGGCTGGTCCCAGTCTATGGGTTCGCCCCCTTCGGTGATTGCTTTGTCGCGTTGGTATCCGCTCGATAAGCGTGGTACATACTACGGATTCTTCTCTGCGAGCCACAACATTGGTGAGTTCCTCTCATTCCTCTTCGTGGGTAGCTTGGTGGCAACAGCGGGCTGGCAGTGGGGCTTCTTCGGCTCTATGATTGCTGGTGTGCTGGGTGTGATATTCATCATTCTGTTTATGCACGACACGCCCGAGAGCAAGGGTTTGCCTTCGATTACCGTTTTGGCCAAGGAGAAGGAGAGCGTTGCAGACAACCAGTCAGTTAAGGATGTGCAGAAACTTGCGTTGCGTACCCCCGCGGTATGGATTCTGGCTTTGGCAAGTGCGTTTATGTATATCAGCCGTTACGCCATCAATGGTTGGGGAGTGTTGTATCTGCAGGAGGAGAAGGGCTTTTCGCTGGTTGATGCTACACAGATTATCTCAATCAACGCCCTGCTTGGTATCATCGGTACTGTCTTCTCTGGTTGGATTTCTGACCGTTTCTTCAAGGGTAGCCGCAACATCCCTGCGCTCTTTGCAGGTGTGCTGAATACGATAGGTCTTACGCTCTTCGTATATGGTGGCGACAGCTGGTTTATCAATGCGTTGAGTATGGTATTGTTCGGTATCGCCGTGGGTGTACTGATTAGCTTCCTTGGTGGTCTGATGGCCGTTGATGTAGTGCCTCGTAACGCTACGGGTGCTGCGTTGGGTGTCGTAGGTATGGCAAGCTATGCCGCAGCAGGTATCCAGGATGTAGTCAGCGGTGCGCTTATCGATGCTGGCAAGGTTGTAACCGATGGTGTTACCGTTTACGACTTTAGTAGCGCTGCAATCTTCTGGATTGGTGCGTCGATTGTTTCATTTATGCTGCCTATCCTTAATTGGCGTCGCAAGGTCGAGTAACCTAATTTCCTAAACAATATTTCAAGAGTGGGGCTGCCCTTTGGGGCACCCGTTATTTTATTTTAACTAATTGATTTTCAGTGTTAGTTTTTACGAAAATTGCGAAATCCTACATAGAAGACTACATAGAGGTCGTAATCAAGCCCAAAAACTACGAATGCAAAGGTAAATAAAACTTTTGAAAGTAAAGCACTGAAATCAAGCATCTTCCAAAGAT
>JAFZFX010000017.1 GCA_017555695.1 Alistipes sp. | reverse complement strand
TTCAGGTGGTTGATAAGTTTGACTCTGTGATCTGCCAAACAACTATTATAGCATCAAAGCACCCCGATAACGAGTAGTGCGGTAATTGAGGGATAAAAACTCCGCTATTGTTATACGGATTTTTGCCAAATAAGCCTGAATATTGCCCTAAGCAAATATGCGGGTAGGTTTTTGCCTACCCGCATATTTGTTGTGTGTAGGCTCGATGCCGTATAGGCGAGTTGGTGCGTTCTCGGTGAGGTAAATGGGTTATCGCTGTTTTTGCTGTTTTTTAAGACCGATATGATTTTTTTTACGACCGTTAGGACTTTAAGACTTTAGGACCTTACGAGTCGTTACGCGCAAGCGCGAGGATGGCTACCACGAGTTCGAAACCGTAATGCTCCCCGTAAAGGGGCTTTACGACATAGTGGATGTTGAGCGCATCGATGGCGAGAACATCCGCACAATATTAAGGCGAAGTCTCTTGTAGTCAGTGAAAAATATACAAGCCAATGTCGACCACTCGATATTGAGCGGTCGACATTGCTGTAATTATAAGACACTCTTTAATATAAGGTGAGGATGTTTTTATAGTCCTGTATATTGGGTGTTTTAATAAAAAATTATCGTAATTATGATAATAATTATTGTTTTTTAATAAAATAGTTGTATATTTGCATATCGAAAAACAATAAATATTTATTGACTATGAAAAAGAATTCTGCAAAAAAGCTTTACACAGTATTGGTAATTATACTGTTACTTAGCACGGTCAACGCATTGCTTGTAACTTGCCAGGGTATTGGCGGATTAATTTATCCAGAGTGTTTCGGAGTACGATGGTTAGATGCATACAAATGGTTACAAGTGGCTATTATCGTTGGACGAATGATTGGAGGACTTGCATTATCTGCACTGCTTTACACATTTACAATAAATACGATTAAGGGGTATAAGGCGGGAGTTTTATTCCCAAGAAAAAATTTTGGTGTCCTTATAGCATGCTCTATCGCACTATTTGTGTACATATTCTGTCAAGATAATATACATCTTGTAAGGCTATCTAATGATGCAGTAGGAAAACTCTATATTAATCCAGATACAATAGTGTTCCCATTAATATTTGTGGTATTTGCCTTGATGTATAAAGTTGCTGTCAAAGTCAGCGAAGAGAATAGTCTTACAATCTAAAGAAGATAATTATGGCAATCATAGTAAATGTAGATGTGATGCTCGCTAAGAGAAAGATGTCCTCCGGAGAATTGGCTGAGAAGGTGGGAACGACTGCAGCTAACATATCCATACTCAAGACAGGCAAGGCAAAGGCTATACGTTTCTCGACACTGAATGCAATTTGCAAAGCTCTTGACTGTCAACCTGGTGATATTTTAGAATATCGTCCAGAATCGGATGGCGAAAATGACAAAGAATAGACTCAATATATACACAAATGGCGACCACTCAATATCGAGTGGTCGCCATTGCTTATATATTACCTCCAATCCCACTTTGGGTGCGCTGGGTCTTCGGCCGTGAGGGCCTCGGCAAGCGAGAGGCCTAATGCCTTGGCAACGCCTTCGCCGTAGGTCGGGTCGGCGCGGTGGCAGTTGCGGATATGGCGCTGTTTTATAAATAGTTCCGCATCGCCCATTGCGCGTGCCGTATTCTCGCAAGTCGCTCGCTGATCCTCGGCAGACATCAGTCGCCACAACTTGCCCGGCTGTGTGTAATAGTCGCTGTCGAGTTCGCGCTCGTCGTAGTTATAGATCTCGCCCGAAACTGCCAAAGGTGGCTCTTTCAAGGCAGGCGAATCCTTCCACTCACCATAGCTATTTGGCTCGTAACCTATCGTGCGTCCGGCGTTATCGTCAGTACGCATCTGGCCGTCGCGATGATAGGAGTGGAACGGGCAACGAGGGCGATTTACGGGTATCTGGTGGTGGTTTACACCCAAGCGGTATCGTTGCGCATCGCCATACGAGAACAAGCGTCCCTGCAACATTTTATCGGGCGAGAAACCTATGCCGTCTATTACATTCATCGGATTAAATGCCGCCTGCTCGACCTCGGCAAAGAAGTTTTCGGGGTTGCGGTTGAGCTCCAAGATACCCACATCGTGCAGCGGGAAATCACCGTGATACCACACCTTCGTAAGGTCGAACGGATTGATGTGATACTCCTTCGCCTGCTCCTCGGTCATCAGCTGCACCTGCATCTGCCAACGAGGAAAATCGCCCCTCTCAATCGCCTCGAACAGGTCGCGCTGATGTGACTCCCTATCCTTCGCAATCACAGCCTCCGCCTCGGCATCGGTCATATTCTTGATGCCCTGCAAAGTGCGCAGGTGGAACTTTACCCACGTGCGACGGTTGTTGGCGTCGATAAAGCTATATGTGTGGCTGCCAAAGCCGTGCATATGGCGGAAAGAGTAGGGAATACCGCGTGGCGACATCGTAATAGTCACCTGATGCAGCGCCTCGGGGAGCAGCGTCCAGAAGTCCCAATTGCTGTTTGCCGAGCGCATACCCGTGCGGGGATCGCGCTTAATGGCGTGGTTGAGGTCGGGGAATTTCAGTGGGTCACGCAGGAAGAATACAGGGGTGTTATTACCCACCAAATCCCAGTTGCCGGTGTCGGTATAGAACTTCATCGCAAAGCCACGAATATCGCGCTCGGCATCGGCAGCACCGCGCTCGCCGGCCACGGTTGAGAAGCGCACAAAGCACTCGGTCTTCTTGCCCACCTCCGAGAATATCGAGGCGCGAGTGTAGGCCGAGATGTCGTGCGTAACGGTGAATGTACCATACGCACCCGAGCCCTTGGCGTGCATACGACGCTCGGGAATCACCTCGCGGTCGAAGTGGGCCAACTTCTCCATCAGCCACGGATCTTGCATCGTCACAGGCCCACGAACGCCTGCGGTCTGCGTGTTCTGATTATCGGCAATAGGGCGGCCATTCTCCGCCGTCAAATGTTTCTTTTCGTTCTGCTTCATATCGGAAATATTTGTGAGATTCTACATTTATATTTCCAATATTGTGCCAATAATTATTAACTTTGCAGAAGATAAGCCGATAAAATGGAGATAACCGAAAAACTACATACAACTTCTCGTGAGCAGTGGCGAGAGTGGCTCGTTGTGGGCCACCCCGCCGAGTTTAGTTTTTCTACTGACTTAATATAGAATCTTTTTGAGAAATTTCATAAAAAAGTGACTCTATACCTCATATTTTTTCTGCGACATAGATCAATGTCTGTTGCTAACTCGCTATATCACAGTAATATACTATTCGATTGCTTTTTTCTCTGTAGGTGACGCATTTGGTGACCAAAGAATGGTTTTACACCAATCTGCTCGAAACCAAGCATCCGATACAACTCCTCGGCCTTGGGGTTTTCCATATCGACAATTAGGCCTACGCATGAGTGACCTTCGCCAAAGGCCTTGCAACAGAAGGCCTCCACCAAAACTCGTCCTACGCCCATACCACGATATTGGGGCAATACGCCCACAGAGTCGAGGTAATACTCGCCAGCCTCGGTCTCATCATCAATCCGAGGGATACGCCCGACACACTCCATTACTACCTCGAACGTACCTTCGCGCAACTTAGCCAACTGCGCCCCATCGTAACCTACGACAGCGCCTGCAACCACGCCATCTACCTCAGCGACAAGGGCTTGAGTCCAACTATATTGCGTAGCCTTGCGTCGGGCAATCTCTTGTAATACAGCGAGATAGTCATCGCCGCAATAGTCACGCACGGCCTCCTCATTGTCTATGGCCATCTCCACGGCACGAGCAATAATCTCTGCATCCTCGACTCTCGCCTTACGCACTATAATATCACGGGTAGTCATACTAAGTTGATATATATGAACAAAGGTAGTATAATCTTTTCGTAGTAGCAAAATTTTCAATAATTTGCCCCACTACAGCAAAAAAAATCTTAGATTGTAGTTGTTGGGAATGTAGTGTAAGAGTGGTGGGGTAGTTGTGTATCGAAAAATAAGATCCCCACGGGATAGTGCTTAGACGTACAGCCCGTGGATCTTGCTTAAGAGTTTCAGGAGTTAAATTTTATCTCCCTCTGCAACAACTCCAGAAACATTGCGCCGTGTCCTCCATCCATCTGTACGTGATGAAACTGGAAGGAAATCGGGAGTGTAGTCTTGAACCATCCCTTGCGGTACTTACCCCACATTACCATTGGATTGCAGAACTTATCTGTGTACTGATTTACGATGCTATCAAGTTCAGTTTGTACCATTGCAGAAGTCCCCAATATCATATAATCCTCAAGAAACGAACTCTCACACTTCTCCATAACCTGCGTTGTGAGAGCATTGTATGAATCAACAAACGTTGCAAGATCCTCGGTATATGGGATGTCGCACGAATTGATTCCACCCTTGCAATTATTGACAATCACATTTACCGCGATATTATCGAATCGGTATAATTTACCCTGCTCAGGCAGAAGATAGAACTCCTCCATCTGGGTAGCGGCCTTTCCAATGCACCAACATAGCAGAGCATTGAATTTCATGCCCGATTTCCTGCTTACCTTAATCAGATTGCTTACATCAAAAGTCTTGGTAAGGGTAACCATAGGCATAGGTGATGTCATCCATAATTCAAATGCCTTTGCCCTGATTGTATCTTTGGGATTTACTTCTGTTTTCATAGTGCAAAGTTAGGTAAAAAAGAGACACCTCAAAAAGGTGTCTCTGTAAATCTATATAAATTTCAATGATATTACTTGTTAAGTGTCGTAACAACTCCATATTATGTGCTTCAGTTGTACCTACCATTGGGTTCTTGCCATTGAAAAGGAGAAAAGTGTAGTCGCCATGGAGCATTGATAATGACTATACAAAACCCGAAGATGGGATGGGACTTCAAGAATCCCCCCCCCAAAAAAAAAATAAGGTTTTTTATGATTTTTTTGAGGTGAAGGATGCCATATTTTGCACAAATAATTAGTGGAATATAGTTTTTTTTGTTACCTTTGTAGTACTAATTAACTAATAAAACCCAAAAGTGTAGTTATGAAAAAATTTTACTTTATCCTTGTAGCTGCGGCTATGTTTGTCGCAGTAGACGCCAAAGCTCAGTTGGGTGTGGGTGTCGGTTACAATCTTCTTAGCACAACAATTTCTGTTGCAGATGAGTCGGAGAGTAGTTCTCTCAATGGATTTTACGTTGAGACTGCGTACAACTTCAACTTGTTGGATGAGCAGTGGGGAACTCTTGGCATCCAGCCAGGTATTCGTTACACCTTTGCTGGTGAGTCAGAGAAGGCGGAACTCTATGGTGTGAAGCTGCGTTCAAGCGTGGCGGAGCACTATCTTGATATACCTGTACAGGTTAAGTATGGCTATGAGGTTATCTCGTCAAAACTAAATATAAACGCTTTCGCAGGACCTATATTTTCTATAGGTTTAGCCTCTGTTGCTAAAAGCTCAACGGATGATTCTGTTGTAAAAGCCAACGCGTATAAGGATGGTGACTATGGTCGCTTTGACCTTAAGTTGGGTATTGGCGTAGGTGTAGATCTATTTGAGAAGCTCAATGTAAAGGTTGGTTATAACTTTGGCTTGCTCAATCGTTATACAGGCGAGCAGATAGATGAGTATAAGTATAAGATTCACACTGGCGTATTCTATGTCGGCGTAGGCTATAACTTTTAGGCGCT
The DNA here is from genome assembly GCA_017555695.1 of Alistipes sp. Lineage (GTDB taxonomy): Bacteria > Bacteroidota > Bacteroidia > Bacteroidales > Rikenellaceae > Alistipes. The sequence goes on along the minus strand of JAFZFX010000017.1, from coordinate 2,798 downwards.
GATTATTTCATCGTTGTAAGGCAGAATAGGACGTATATCTTGTCGTTATACTAAGCCTTGATATGAAAATAGCCCGAATGGGGAGCGTGAGAAGTTTTTGATTTTAGAGGAGCAGATTTGTTCTATCACAAAAGAAGAGTCCGGGGGATAGTAGTTTAATCTACAGCCCTCGGACTCTTACTTTTAGGGGTAGGACGAAGATGCCCTATACAAATCGAAAATTAGTTCATTGCCTGCTGGATAGCTATTGCAATAGCCACAGTTGCACCTACCATAGGGTTGTTACCCATACTTAAGGAACCATCATCTCAACGTGTGCTTGAGCCGACGACAAACCGAGAGCAGAGGAAGCTCGCTTACAGGCTATGCCGAGGTGCGAAGGAGGAAAAGTCGGTACGAATTAACTGATGAAGAACCTGCAAACTGTGCGTCAGAGTGCATACGACCCATAGTGCTTTGTGTTATTGTGAAATAGGATTGAGAAAAAAAAACTTGCATATTGCATAAAGTCATCGTTATTCATTGAATATCAACGATATGTAATTAGAAAATATGCAAACATAACACAAATTTCGACTAATTTCATCCTTGTTGAAAGGGGCTTATTCGTATTATATATATAGGGCACTTTGTAAAGTCGTCATCCAAAACAGTGTGGATGGAGGTAGAAAAGTGCATAATGTTTAACCTATAAAATTCAACTATTATGAAGCAGTTTTCAGAGGACAAGGTCACAATCCGTATTCGTGTCAAGCGAGCAAGTGTAGAGTCTATGCGCTCGCAACCGTTACACACATCGCAGCGAGAGGTAGAGGCAACGGACAAGTATGCAGATTTTGAGTATTGTGCAACTCTCACTCCGGAGCTATACGCCAAGCTATTGTCGTATGGCAGCGGCGTAGAGGTGTTAGAGCCAAAGGAAGCAAGACTCGAAATGTATAATCGCATAATGAATATGTCGTTTATATATAGCGAGGAGATGGCACGTACCAAGATAGGCAAGGCTGTAATATATGCTACAAATAAATTCCCAAAAGCCAATATCGCAAGAGTGCGACATTCGCTCGAGATGCAGAGAGGCATAGACTATCTTCGTCGTTTAGATGCTTGTATGCTCTATCTCGAGGCAACGCAAGGCTGGGAGTATATAAAGAACTTTAGGCTCAACGACACTGACGCGCTTGCCGTATTCCAGCGTGGCGATACCGAAGGCGTATATATGTGTTCTTCGGAGGAGGAGCGAGCAAAACTACGTGAGGCAGAGATCGACTCTATTGACGATATTGTAGAGGTTTATCGCAACTACCATCACCCAAAGACACAACCTTGGCCCTACGACCACTCATTGGTGCAAGCGCTAATATCATATTTTGGTGTATATGTCAAGTGCCACTATTCCAAGGAGTATGATATATTTATGGCAGGGCTATCGGAGAATTAGAAATTATTTTATAAATTTGTAGAAAACTAAAAATACAAAATATGGCACGTGCAATAAGTGATAATTTTTTAAATGATCTTATTAATGGTTCTCTAAGCGAAATTCGAAAGATAATCCTAAGAGATGACACTCTTATGCTGGACTTACGAGGCAAGTCTATAATGGTGTATTATAGGGGTGGTAAGTTGCTCGAAATAAAAGAGAATGGAAAGTCATATCAATTCATATGTGGAGATAAAAAATATATTGTTACCAATTTTACGATTCCCAATGTTGAGTTTGCCGATGATGGTTCATGTGACACCTCGCTAATAGAAGAGTATATAGCTAAATTTAAGTACAATATGGATATCTACTTCGGAGGTATTCGCAATAATGATAATCAATCTAAGCGACACTCTTTAGAGAACGAAATACGTCAGCATATTGTAAGAGAGAATAATTTTACAAATATAGCTAAAGATACAGACTACTTCATCTTAGATACAGAGTATGGAATAGGCAATGGAAACAAGATAGACATTGTTGCAATAGAGTGGATATCTAAATCTAATGAACGTAAATTACAGAATGGATATAGACCCAAATTGGTATTTTTTGAACTAAAATATGGCGGTGAGGCTGTGACTGGAAATTGTGGCTTAAAATCACATCTGGACGATTTTAAATTATTTAAAGAAAATGATGAAATTGTAAAAAGTTTCAAAGAAGATATGCTTAAAGTATTAAAGCAAAAAAGGGAATTGGGGTTAATACCATACTTAAATAGGGGAAATAAAAACGAGATAGAAAAGTTTGCCGACGATATAGAACTTATCTTTCTTATTGCGAATTACAAGAAAAATTCCAAGGTTCTAATGCGTGAAATTGAGCAGATGGAGGAATTTCAGATGATAACCTCCAACTATCTTGGATATGGTCTTTATAAAAACAATTTGGTAGATAAGTCTATTTTGAAAGATTATGACCCTAACCATCCATAGAGGTACACACGAGATTGGCGGTAGTTGTGTCGAAATATGCTCCGACAAGGCGAAGATTTTGATTGACCTCGGTATGCCCCTCGACTACGATAAACGTAGTCGGGAGGAGCAGACCGAGATACGACATAATGCCGAAGAGTGGTGCAAGGGTGTAGATGCACTCTTTTTGAGCCACGCCCACGCCGACCACTATGGTTTTCTCGATTTGTTGCCTCAAGATACGCCAATCTATGCCACTGAGGAGTCCTTTGCGATGCTTGCCCTCGATGGTATTCTCGGCGATGACCCAACGGAACACCTCGAAAAGCACACCCTAAAGAGTGGACAATCATGCGAGGTGGCAGACATAAAGGTTACAGCCTATATCGTTGATC
>JAFZFX010000016.1 GCA_017555695.1 Alistipes sp. | reverse complement strand
TTCAGGATCAAATGGAAATGAAAAATGCGGGAAAACACCCGCATTTATCTACTAATTCTGACCAATAAACAAATATTGCCCCGATTTTATCTACTATTTTGACCAATAAGCCACTATTTTGACCAATAAGCCGTAAAAACAAAAAAAATCCGATGGAAAAACCATCGGATTTTTTCAGTACCCCCTCAGGGGCTCGAACCCTGGACCCCAACATTAAGAGTGTCGTGCTCTACCAACTGAGCTAAAGAGGCATCAATCATTTGCTGATTGCGAGTGCAAATATAGGGCACTTTTTTATTCTGTGCAAATTTTTTGCAATATTTTTTACATTTTTTTTAACTTTTTTAATCGCTGTTCCACTCGCCACCTGCTTCGATGTACAATACGGGGCGTGTTTTCTCCATCTCCTTGAGGCGTAAGTAGCTCTCGTACAGGTTGAAACCATTGGCAGAGTCCTCAGCCATAACATATCCAATCACGCAAGCCTGTCCGCAGGTCGTACGATAAGAAGTTTCTACGCGATCCAGGTAAGCATTCTTCCATTCGGGGTTATTCGATGGGTTACCGCCCACGCGACGCGATGCACCGCTCTTGCTGGTATTGATAGGCACCTGAGCAATTACATACATACCCAGCGAGTCGCACATGCGATAGACATTTTGCGGTACAGCACCCATCTTAAAGCGCAGGGCGTTGTATTTGAGTACGCGTGCAGCGATGATATCCTTTTCTGTAACGGTCAGCGGGTCGAAGTCGCGATAGAACAACTCGGTGCGGATGCCGTTGATATAGAAGTTACCCTCCTTGTCACACTCCACGGTGCGGAAGCCAATCATATGTGACTGGAACTCGGCATCGCGACCCTCAATCTGGGTACGGATGTTCAGACGATAACGCACGGGCATATCGGCACACCAAGTATATACATAAGGAATGTTGGTTACGAACTTCACGGTATCCTCGCCGCGCATACCGAGCGTGATATCCTTGTGACCATAGGTTACGACCGTAGTGTCGGGAGCGATTAGCTCGTAGTGGATGCGGGCCTTCTTGTCGTTCAGTGACTCGGTCTTAACAACCATACCCACCTCGACGGTAGCCAGCTCGCTCTTCATATCAACAGTTGTACGGTGTACCACATTGCGCACGCGTATTGTAGGCTGCGACATAACATACACATCGCCGATGCGGGGCTCGGTGTTCTCGGTGAAGCACTCCATCTGGCGGCTCCAGTGGCTCTTCAGGATACGGATAGAGATAGTGTTGGTCTCCTCCTTCGATGCCTTGGTGATGTTGAACTCGGCGGGGGTGAAGGCATTGGCTGAGTAGCCCACCTTCTTGCCGTTGATAATCACCTCGTAAGCACCCGAAGCCTCATCTACATAGAGTGTAGCCAGGCGGCTCAACCATACGAAGGGAATCACATACTTCGATGTGAATACCGTTGCGTCAGCCTCCTCGGTGCGCTCCCACTTGGTGATGGGGCGGAGATACTTCGATGCTACTGCACCTGCGCCCAACGCCTGTGCCTCGGCGGCAGTAGGGTAGGCTACGGTCTTTGTTCGGGGTAATTCGCGGCCCAGTGAAACATAACTCGGAGAGGTGTACTCCTGGGCACAAAGTGCCGAAACCGACAGCGCAAAAAATGCTATGATTGACAGAATGCGTTTCATAAATAACATATAATTTGTATATTTGTAAGGCCAAAGTTATAAAAAATTTTGTTCATACGATGAATTCCACCCCAAAACTGAACTTTCCACCCATAAATTTGCGTGCAACGCGCGATAAGGGGCGTGTAATGGTATTTGATACCATTCGTCGTATGTATGTAGTACTCACTCCCGAGGAGTGGGTGCGTAGGCATCTGGTCGAGTTCCTGATTTCGCACTGCCGTGCGCCACAACTATCCATCGTCGAGGAGTATCCCGTGAATATAAACTCAACGCCCCAGAGGGCTGATGTGGTGGTGATGGGTGTCGATGCCAAGCCGTTGGCTCTGGTCGAGTGCAAGGCGCCGAGTGTAAAAATCGATGCGAGCGTGTTTGAGCAAGCTACGCGCTACAATGCCGTAGTAAAGGCTCGTTACATAATCCTAACCAACGGAATGGAGCATTACTGCTACGAACTCGGCGACGAAGGTTATACGCCGTTGTCGGCCTTTCCGCAGTTGGGCTAAAGTAGATAAAATATAGAGGGCTGTCAGACAAATGTTGTGACAGCCCTCTTTATTATATAACTTTACACGCTACAATACCGGGTAAATGTTGGGTGCGCGTACGATAACATCCTCGGCGCCGTTACCGCTCTCGGTACATACGATGCGGACAGCCTTTATCGCCTTCTTGGGGGCATCGATAACACCAGCGCCCAACTTCAAGTCGCCCACGCGCTCAAAGTTTTCGCCATCGTAGCTTACCTCGATGTAACCTGCGTTAAAGAGCAGTCGGGGCAGGTGAGCATATCCTGTGGGAATCTCCAAACGACGGCATACAACGGGCTCCTCGAAGGTGTAGAGAATCCAGTCGCCATCCTTGCAAGTGCGGGCCGTGCGAGCCTGCTTTGAGTAGCCTTCGGCGTTTGAGTAGGGGTTGCGCTTCGACTCCTCGATTGATGATGTAATCTTCACTGCGGGCTTCAGCGTAGTGTAATAACCCTCTACGGCTATGTTGCCACTGCAAGCGCCACCGCGACGCGAGTGGAAGAGGTATCGTGCGGGCTTGTCGGTCTTGATGGGGGCGGTGTATTTGTGCTCGCCCTCTTCACCTACGATACTATAATATATATCTGTGCGGTCGGCAGTTGTTGCAGTCAAGACTCCGTCGGCATACTTCACTGTGGGCAAAGCCAAGCGGAAATCGATACCCATAGCCAACATACGGTCGTAGTGGGCATTGATTAGACGGCCATTGAACTCGTCCCACTCGCCGCCCTTACCGCACCACGCAACCTCGCTGAGTGAGCAGATGCGGGGGTAGGTCTGGTACTGCAGATAGTCGCTGCTGTCCTCGAGGTGTGAGATGTAGAGCTCGCTGAAGAACGAAGCCTGAATACCAGCCACATTCTTCATCTCGTCAGATGTGAATCCCTGCTCCTCGAGGTCGAATGACAACACCTTGCTCGCATCGAAGATGGCTGCCCAGTTGTGGCCAGGCTCGCGAGCCGACTGACGCATATCGAAGTAGAAGTAGTGGCCAGGCATCACGATGGTGGCGTAGCCCTCGCGGGTAGCCTTGCGGCAAGCATCCACACTCTCCCAGCCATAGACTACAGCCTCCTTGGTGAGTGTGCCAGCGTTGATAGCCTCGTTCCATACGCAGGGCTTCTTGCCGAGCGATACGATATATTTCGAGAGTCGGTTCATAAAATACTCCTGCAACTCTGCTCCGCTCTGCATATTGTGAGCCTTCGACAGAGCCTGACAGTCGGGGCAACTCTTCCACTGTGAAGTGACCACTTCGTCACCACCTATATGTATATACTTTGAGGGGAAGAGCTCGGCAAGCTCGCTGAATACCTCCTCCAGGAACTTGTAGTTCTCCTCCTTCGATACGCACAATGCGCTGCGGGTGTCGTAGCCCAACGAAGCCTCCATATCGGGTGTGAAATTACACAATACATCGGGGCGTACACGCGCCAGGTTGTGGCTGTGGCCAGGGAGGTCAATCTCGGGGATAATCTCGACATTGCGCAGAGCTGCGAACTCAATAATCTCGCGCATCTGCTCCTGTGTGTAGTAGCCGCCATAGTGCTCCTGCCAGCGGCCATAACGACCTGCTACGGGTGAACCTACGCCACGATAACCACCAACTTCGGTCAGTTCGGGGTGTGACTTAATCTCGATGCGCCAGCCCTCGTCGTCGGTCAGGTGGATGTGCAACTTGTTGATTTTGTGGTGTGCCAGATTCTCTATGAACTCTTTTACGCCCTCGGCGTCAATCCAAGTGCGCGATACATCGAGCATAAAACCACGGTATGAGAAGTGGGGTTCGTCCTCTACCTTGCAAGCACATACTACAAATGGCAACTCGGCCTGGCGTGTGTAGACCTTGGCGGGCAACATCTGTAGCAGAGTCTCGATGCCGTAGAATACTCCTGCCTCCGAGCCACCCTCGATGAGGATGCCCTTTGCGGTAACCTCCAGCGTATAGGCCTCTTTGCCAAGGTTCTCGTTTACGCTGAGCAGGATGTTGCCCTCGCCACCGTTGCTCTGCTCGAGTGTAGCAAGTGGAAGATACTCTGCCAGATAGTCGGCCAACGGGCGAAGCGCTGGGCTGTGGGCAATTTTTGTTGAGGTCAGGATAGTGAAACTACCACTCTTTTTCTCGTAGCGTTTGGGCTGCGGAATTATCTCCCCTGCAAACGCGGGAATACAAATAGACAGAAGCAGCAATGCTGCAAAAAATCTCAATATTTTCATATTTTTACGAACTATTTTATGCACAAAGTTATTAAATTCATTTGAAAATCTTAACTTTGTGGATATAATATTTTATTCGAGACATTGTACGATATGGATTATCAGAAGAAACTTGCTGCTGCAGCACGACTTTTGGAGGTGATGGATACCCTGCGCGAGAAATGCCCGTGGGATCGTGAGCAGACTTTCGAGTCGCTGCGTAACAATACTATAGAGGAGACCTATGAGTTGGTCGATGCCATTGCCGACGGCAATATGGAGGGTATTAAGGAGGAGTTGGGCGACCTGCTCCTGCATGTGGTTTTCTACTCGAAACTCGGCGAAGAGCAGGGTCAGTTCGACTTTGGCGATGTAGCCGATGCCGAGTGCGACAAACTTATCTACCGCCACCCACATGTCTATAGCGACATCCACGCTGATACACCCGACGAGGTGATGAAGAATTGGGAGGAGTTAAAACTCCGTAAGAAGAAGCGTCAGGGCGGAATTTTGGGAGGTGTGCCCCGCTCACTTCCTGCTATGGTCAAGGCTGTGCGCATTGGAGAGAAGGCTGCAAGCGCGGGCTTCGACTGGGAGCAGAAGGAGGATATTTGGGCAAAGGTCAAAGAGGAGATTGCCGAGATTGAGGTCGAGATGGCTGCTGGCAACCACGAACGCACCACAGAGGAGGTGGGCGATTTGTTCTTTGCGCTGATTAATATGTGCCGACTCTACGGCATCGACCCCGAGATGGCGCTGGAGAGATGCAACAAGAAATTCATTTCTCGCTTCCAGCATATGGAGGCCGAGGCCGACGGAAAACTTTTCACGGAGATGACAGCCGAAGAGTTGGATGTACTTTGGCGTAACGCAAAGAAAGATGAGTAATAGATAAAACTGAAAAAAAATATATGGCACTGATTAGAAAAGTTAGAGGTTGTACGCCTCAGATTGGAGAGAATACATTTTTGGCCGAAACGGCAGTGATTATTGGCGATGTGACTATCGGTAAGGATTGTTCGATATGGTATGGCGCAGTGTTGCGCGGTGATGTGAACACCATCACTATCGGCGACCGCACCAACATCCAGGACGGAGCAGTAATACATACCTTATACGACAAGTCGCCCAAGCCCTCGCAGACTCACATTGGCAACGATGTGTCGGTGGGCCACAACGCTACAATCCACGGCGCCACAATCGGCGATAGCGTACTGATTGGTATGGGCGCAACGGTGTTGGATAATGCCGTAGTTCCCGAGGGTTGTATCATTGCTGCCAACGCACTTGTTCTGTCGGGAGCGCAGCTTGAGCCCAACTCGGTATATGCAGGTGTCCCCGCCAAGAAGGTAAAGGAGATTACGCCCGAGCAGCGTGAGCATATCGTCAAGCGTACCGCCCGCGACTATCAGATCTACGCGTCGTGGTACACCGAGGAGCAGTAGGCCCATTGCCCGATTCGCCATTGCTGCCCACAAAAGTCTCAACCGCTTTTGACTTTAAATGAATTGAACCTATAAAACAGGCGAATTATGAATATGTTACGACACAAACGGTCTACTACCGTCATCAACACACTGATTGCTATAGTTATTACTTTAGCGGTAAACTTCTCGTACATCTTAGTGATGATTGCCGAGCAACGAGAGAGTTCGAGCAGTACAAATATCAGCAGTCAGCCAATGTCGCGCCCTCATATCGAAATTGAGGGTGTGCTGCACCTCTCGCCCGATGGTTACGGCTATATCATCAGCGAGCAGGTGACTACGCTCGATATGCCCGAGATGGCAGAGCCGCTGCAGATTGACAGTGTCTTTGTCAGCAATCGTAAGGTGTGGAGCTACCGACTGCAGGATGGCGACAAGATTCGTTGCACCATTCACCCGCCTCACCCCTCGCAGGTTAATGCAAATCCGAGCTTGAACGAGGTGATTGTGCAGAATGGTAATGAGATTCCCGCTCCGCCCGTCTATGACCGTCCGCGTCGTAATCAGGATATGACTTGGCAGATGCTCTACTATTTTACGCTGACGCTTCTGCTGCTGACCGTTATGACGGCGCGTTTCGATGTAAACAACTTCACTACTCGCCGCTATCTGATTCGCTGTGTTATCGCCATTGCGGCGGCCTTTGCTTGCTACTTCTTTGCGCCATTTATCAACTGGAAGTTGGGAGGTCGCGTGATGATGATTTTCCAGAACGAGCCGAAGATTATGGTTGATTATCTGGTGATTATGAAGTGTTTGGTTGCGGTTATCGTGGCTATCCTCTACGGTCGTATCTACGGAATGTTGTTCGAACAGCAGAAGATGCAGCTTGAGAACGAGCGTCTGCGCAACGAGAACCTCCAGACGCAGTACAACCTGCTGATGGGTCAGATAAGCCCTCACTTCTTCTTCAATTCGCTTAACTCGCTTTCGATGTTGGTGCGCGATAATAACGAGGAGAAGGCTTTGGCTTATATCGACCAGCTCTCGTACACCTTCCGCTACATCATCCAGAACGGACAGAATACCCGCACGACACTTGCCGAGGAGATGGAGTTTACGCACGCCTATGGCGAACTCTTCAAGGTGCGCTATGCCGACAAACTATTCTTCGATATAGAGATCGATTCGCAATACCTCAGCTGGACACTTCCCGCACTCACTATGCAACCGCTGATTGGTAATGCCGTCAAGCACAATGCTATCACGCGCAAGCATCCGTTCCATATATCTATTCGTACCGAGGATTCGACCCTTGTGGTATCGAATGTGAAGAGTCCAAAGCTCGAGCCTGAGCCTTCGACTGGTATCGGATTGAAGAATCTGCGTAGCCGCTGGCAGCTCATTACGGGTCGCGATATCGAAATCAAGGATACTGACACCGAATTCATCGTGCGCCTGCCTCTGCAGCGCCCCGATGGCCAATAATAGGCTGACGGCAACAGCGTTGTTAGGTTGCATCTGCCGTTGAAAGTGGCGTGACGAGTGATGAACGCCAATGTTTTATTAAATTAAGTAAAACTCTACATTTGCTATGAAGATACTTATCGTCGAGGATGAAACGGCTGCGGCCGCCAACCTCAAAAGCATACTCCACTCGATAGATCCTGCGGTCAATATTTTGGCCGTGTTGGAGAGCATCGAGGAGACGATCGAATACTATGAAGACCCCGCCCACATCGAGCCTGATCTGGTGTTTATGGATATTCACCTGGCCGATGGCGAGTCGTTCCGCATATTCGACTCGGTAGATATCACTTCGCCCATCATATTTGCTACGGCATACGATGAGTACGCCCTGCGTGCCTTCAAGGTAAACAGCATCGATTATCTGCTCAAACCCATCAAGAGCGACGATGTGCGTCGTGCTATCGACAAGTTCTCGTTCCTGAGTGGTAACGAGCGTAGCAGCTACAAGAGCCGTGTGGAGAGTATGATTGAGACCGCACGACAGGATAAGCAGCGCGTATTCCTTGTGCATTACAAGGATAAGATTATACCTCTGAACATCGACGATGTGGCATACTTCTACACCTCGAATGAGAAGGTTACGGCTGTTACATTCTCGGATGAGCACTACAATATTGACCGCACACTCGAGACTCTGCAGACGCTACTTCCCGAGGATGAGTTCTTCCGTGCCAATCGCCAATTCATCACGGCGCGTAAGGCCGTAAAGGATATCGTCGTGTGGTTCGGTAGCCGCCTTTCTCTCAATCTTACGGTCGAGACACCCGAAAAGATTATCATCAGCAAGGCGCGTGTACCCGAATTCAAGCAGTGGCTGATGTCAGTTCACCCCCTAAATTAGTCGATTCGCCCGCCGAATAGATACTTTTAACCGATGCCCGCGCATCGGTTTTGTTTTTAGTCACTATATTTGTAATATCAAGGTGAAGGCCTTTTGACTTCGGAAGAAGCAACAAGAATTTGAGTACTAACAAAAAATTATACAAAACTATGAAAGCACTTAAAGTTTTAGCAGTAGCCATCGCGCTCACATTTAGCGGCGTTGCAATGGCACAGGCACCTCAGGCTCCCCAGCAGGGTGAGCGTCCCCAGCGTCAGCGTATGACTCCCGAGCAGATGGCAAAGAGCCAGACTGAGCGTTATGCAAAGAGCCTCGATCTCTCAGAGGAGCAGCAGAAGAAGCTCTATGATTATAACCTCAATCGTATGAAGGAGCAGCAGAAGCAGCGTGAGGAGATGCGCGCACAGCGTGGTCAGCAGGGTCAGGGTCAGCGTCCCGACTTTATGAATATGAGCGATGCCGATCGCGAGGCATTTATGAAGCAGCGTCAGGAGGAGCAGAAGGCTCGCGAGGCTGCCGAGGATAAGGCAATGAAGGGAATTTTGACTGAAGCACAGTATAAGAAGTGGCAGAAACTTAAGAAGCAGCAGGAGATGCGTATGCGTCAGCAGATGCAGGAGCGTATGCAGAACGGCGGAGGCTTTGGCGGTCCTGGTGGTCCTGGTGGACAGGGTGGCCCTGGCGGTTTCGGCGGCTTCTAATAAAGAATGAGGTTCTAATTTGTCCTATCTTTTCAGAATCTCAAAGATCCATTCATGGGCAGTAATGGAAATTAGGTTGTTTTTCGAAGGGGTGTCAATCGTAGATTGGCACCCCGATTTTGTCATTTCACCCCCTCAAAAGCCATAACTCCAAAATAAAAGTGTATATTTGCGCGTTTTTTGGCGGAGAGACTGCCGTAGGCAGGGCTCCAAAAAGACAGAAGATGAAAAATTATAAAACAATATTATAGACGAAGGATGAAAAAACTGATTTTTACGACGATTCTGCTTTTGACGAGCATCGTCACTTTTGCACAGCGTGCGGGTCAGATTTCATTGACTATTGTCGATGAGAAGACCAAGGAGCCCGTTATCGGCGCAGTGCTGGAGATGGCTCCTGCATCGAATGCCGAGGATAAGAAACACTACACTACCGACATCGACGGTAAACTGACTACTCCCGCCAAGCCTTATGGCAAGTACAACGCTATTGTGTCGTTCTTGGGTTATGAGGACTACAAGATGGAGATTCAGATTAGCGCAGCCAAGAAGAATTTGGGTACTATCGCTCTGAAGGAGAGTGCAACCCAGATTAACACCGTAGTCAAGGAGGTGCAAGCAATCCGTGCGTCGCAGAAGGGTGATACGGTGAGCTACAACGCTGGTGCCTTCAAGGTGGCTAACGATGCCGATGTCGAGGGTCTGTTGAAGAAGATGCCCGGTATTACCATCACAAACGGCTCGGTTGAGGCGCAGGGTGAGACCATCCAGAAGATCTTTGTAGATGGCAAGGAGTTCTTCGGCGAGGATGTATCTACAGCGCTTAACTCACTGCCCGCACAGGCTGTAAAGAGCGTTGAGGTTTACAATAAGCTCAGCGATAATGCCGAGTTCTCGGGTCGTGACGATGGCGACAGCTACAAGGCTTTGAACATCGTTACTCACGAGAGTATGCGTCAGGGTGTATTCGGTAAGCTCTATGGTGGCTATGGCTACCAGCCCGAGACCGATGATATTACCAACAAGAACAAGTATCTCTTCGGTGGTAATGTAAACTACTTCACAGGCGCACACCGTCTCTCTGCAATTGGTTTGCTCAACAATATTAATCAGCAGCACTTCTCATTCGAGGATATTATCGGCGTCACTGGTGGCGGTGGCGGCGGTATGGGCGGCGGTATGGGTGGTGGCGTAGGCCAGTTCATGACCCGTCCCCAGAGTGGTGTTGCCAAGGTTGGTGCTATCGGTTTGAACTATACAGCCTCTTGGGGCGAGAAGGATAAGGTTAAGTTGCAGGCAAGCTACTTCTTCAACCGTACCCGTACTCGCAACCTCTCACAACTTATCCGCTGGTATGAGGCTCCTCTTCAGGATTTGGGTACACTTGAGCAGAGTGGTCAGTCTGATAACCAGAACTACAACCACCGCTTGAATGCCCGTCTGGATTGGCGCATCTCAGAGAATCAGTCTATTATGTCGCGTACTGGCTTCAGCTTGCAGTCTTACGACCCCTTCAGCCGTACAAACGGTTTGCAGGTGGGCGAGAACCTCTACAATATCATCTGCAGCGGAAATGAGGGCGACAATGGTGGTTACAACTTCTCGGAGTTCTTGCAGTATCGTTTGAAGCTCAGCGACAAGGGTCGTATGGTTACCGTTGATGGCCGCGTGAACTATCGCGACAACAACAACGAGTCACGCTCATTCTCTAATCAGGAGACCATCGCTAACCCCGACGGCGAGGGCTACTCCCCCTATTTGCGTTACTTGAGCAACGACTCTAACTCAAGCAACTTGGGCGTAGGTGCTGCCGTTAACTACTCTGAGCCCGTAGCTGAGTTCTCGCAGGTTACACTCCGTTATGATTTCAACTATACAGGCCAGGATAGCCAGCGTAACACATTCAACTATGGCAACGATGACAGCTACACCAACGGCATCCTCGACCCCGCCTTGTCTAACCGCTACACAAGCGATTATACGACTCACCGCGTAGGTCCTGGTTTTAACTATGCCAAGGAGCGTAATACATTTGTTGTTAGCCTTAACTATCAGTATTCTACCCTCGATGGTCAGGTGCAGGCTCTGCAGACACAGCCCGTTAAGCGCTCTTACAACGACTTCACATACTTTATGATGGGTAACCTGAACATCAACAAGCAGCACTCTCTGCGTCTGTTCGTGATGTCAGATACCAACAATCCTCGTGTGAATCAGTTGAACAGCATTCTCGATATCTCTGATACGCAGTATGTGTCAAACGGTAACGAGAACCTGAATCCTGCATACTCTCACCGTGTGAACTTCCACTACAACTTCACCAACTTGGAGAAGGGTCGTACATTTATGTGGATGTTCTCGTTCCAGAGCACTCAGGACTACATTTCGCAGAGCATCTATACCGGTGCTAACATCCCGCAGAATATCATCGACGAGGTTGGCTCTACTCCCATCCAGTACACCACAACCGACAATGTCGATGGTTTTATGAGCCTCCGTACTCATATCAACTATGGTTTGCCTTTGAACTTTATGAAGTGTAACCTTAACCTTAGCGGTGGTGTGAACTACTCGAAGACACCCTCATTGGTTAATGGTGAGAGAAATATGGCCAGCAATATGGGTTACGATGCGGGCGTAGTGTTGGGTAGCAACATCTCTGAGAATATCGACTTTACGCTCTCTTGGAATGGTGCCTACAACCAGGCCGAGAACTCTCTGGCTGCTCGCGGTGGTAAGAACGAGTACTTCAACCACTCGGCTTCGGGTTCTATCAAGACTGTTTTCTGGAAGGGCTTTACTTTCACAGCTTCGGCTAACTATATCCAGAACATCGGTTTCACAAACGACTATAACGAGTCTTACACTCTCTGTAACGCCTACCTCGGTAAAAAGCTCTTCAAGAGCCAGCTGGGTGAGCTTATGGTTGGTGTGAACGATATCTTCAACCAGAATACATCGTTCTCTCGCTCTACAGGTTCGGGCTTTACCGCAAACTCTTGGAACAGCGTTATCGGCCGTTACTTCACCGTGCAGTTCACTTATAACTTGCGCGTATTCGGCAAGAAGGGCTCACGCGTGCTCTCAGACTATGGTATCCAGGATGGTAGCAGCAAGAGCGCAGGCCGTCAGGGTCCTCCTATGGGTGGTCCTATGGGTCCCCCGATGGGTGGCCGCTAATCTGCCGCAATCATAAAACAATAGAGGCTACTAACTTTCGGGTTAGTAGCCTCTGTCGTTTTGCGTAGTTAGGTAGCCTATAATCTCGATTCGCTCTCACCGCGGTCGATGCTCTTTGTGTTGAATTGCTTTCCGCTCTTGAAATTCCAAGTAGCACCAATGCGAACTCTGAACGAGTTGCTGAAACTTTTGTTATACATATTTCTTACAGCATCCTCTTGCTCAAAGGTCAACTCCTGCCCTTGTGTGAAGATGTCGTTGAACATACAAGATAGTGTCCACGACTCCTTTATCTGCTTTTTCAGTGTAATGTTCATTCTGTTCTGAGCCTCTACCGTAGCGTTGCTTACCGTCGCTCGGCTTGTGCCATATGCAGAAAGGTCGATAAAGAACTTCTTGGGTAATCTGAATGTCATCTGCGTAGAGTACTGATACATCGGGTGCGTTGTGCGCTCGCTTGTCGGAGTGATCTGCTGCTCCATAACGACGCCCGTCATATTTATATTCCAGTCCCACCACTTAGTCATATTTATCGGCAGGCTTGCGCTCAATGTGTATTGGTTGAGCCTTGGCATATTGATGTGCGTGATGTTCATCATCTTTGGGTCGTTGGCGTCGGTCACAATCATCTGCTGAATCTGGTCGGTTGATAGTGTCGTCGAAAGTGTAACAGTGTACTTGTGTGCGATAACTCCCGTCAGCGAGAATGTGTTGTAATATGATGGGTCGAGCATCGGGTTTCCCGTCTGATAGGTGTAGTCCGAAAGAAGTCGTCGCGTAGGGGTCAGGTTCCAAAAACTCGGACGGCGTATAGTGCGTGAGTATTGTGCCACTATCGAGTGCTTGCCCTCCTTATCTAATGCGTACGAGAAGTTGGCATTTGGGAATAGCGAGAGATAGTTCTGCTCAATATTCTCTCCCTTGCCCTGCACATTTGTGTACTCACCACGCAGACCTACAACAGCCGAGAAACGGCCAAGGTGAGACGATGCGGTCACATACATAGCACTGATATTTTCGCGGTACGAAATGTCGTAGTCCTCTACCTTCGACGGCATCCACACATCCTGCTGTAAATAACGATACTCGGCATCGGCATTAATCTCGTTGTATGTATATTTTGCACCATATCTCAATCGAAATTTTGGAGAGAATACTCTGTCACGGGCGAGTGATGCTGTAGCTACGCGGAATAGGGCGTTATTCTTGTCGTAATAGAGTGAGTCGGTGTAGAGGCCGCCATCGCTTATGCTTGTAGCGTTGTCGTTGAGTGTGTTGCTATCGTCTAATGTGTAGTCGGCAATGAACTTGAGTGTCGAGCCTAACGAATCACTCTTGAATATGTAGTTGAATGTACTCCAATATGTTGGGTTGTTGCCGTCGCGCAGGAAACGGCTCTTGCTCAATCGCTCCGACTTCGCAGTCGTAAACGATGTGTTGGAGTTCAGGTCGCCTCTGTCATGGTTGTTGTAATATCCACCCGAAAGTCCTACGCTGTGCTTGGTGTTAATCTGATATATGGCCGAGAGCGACATATTTCCCGATTGGAATCTATTTATCTCTCTTGACTTTGAATTCATCTCTGCACCGAGCGTAGAGTAGCGTGTGTTCTCGTTAGTGTTAAATTGTGTTTTGTCTGTGTAGTAACCTCCATAGGCCTGTAGGTCGAACTTCCCGACAATAGCAGAGATATTTGCGTATGGGTTGTAGTCGTGGCCCAGTTTGCTCTGATTTGAGTACATCGACACTGAGCCCATTACGCCGTTGTCGAGTCGGCGCTTGAGTGTGATT
This sequence comes from Alistipes sp., assembly GCA_017555695.1. Classification (GTDB taxonomy): domain Bacteria; phylum Bacteroidota; class Bacteroidia; order Bacteroidales; family Rikenellaceae; genus Alistipes. The sequence continues at coordinate 19,999 of JAFZFX010000016.1, read as the reverse complement.
TTGATTACTCCACCCGAAGAGTTGGCATCGTAGTCGGCGCCCGTCTGCGGCACAATCTCAATTTTGCTGATGTTGTCGGCACGCAGTGACTTAATATAGCGCACTAACTGCGCGCCCGAGAGTTTCACCTCGCGCTCGTTGATATAGACCTTTGTACCGCTTGCACCGTTGATTGAGATGTCGTCATCTTTGACCCACACACCAGGCGATTGGCGCAACAACTCTTCGCCATCCTTACCCAATGCCATATCTGAGTTGGCCACATCTACTACAAAGCGGTCGGCCTCGCGGCGTATGTGCTGAGCTTTGACTATCACCTCGCCGATGTCAGTGGCTGACTCTTTGAGTGTGATGTCGCCAATGTCGGTGTTTCCACTAACGCTCATCTTGCGCTCGAATGTGGTGTAACCAACGAAATCGACAACGATAGTGTAGTCGCCATCGGTCAAAGTCAGTGCAAATGCTCCCTTCTCGTCGGTCGTAGCACCAGCCATTTGTGTCGAATCGGCCAAGGCTACTACGGTAGCGTAGCCAATGGGCTCATTTTTAGAGTTGATTACTCGGCCGCGGAGTGATGCAGCCATAGATACCTGCGCGCACAATAGTGCTACAGCGAGTAGCAATAAAGATAATTGTTTCATAGTTGAAAGTATTTAATTGTAATAGTTGTTTGCTAAAAGCAATACAAATGTAAATAGTTTATATGTATTATGCAATACATAGTACCGAAAAAATACAAATAATTTTTTCTACCTATATTTATAGCGTATCCCCGTCAGCGTCCCTCACAATTGGGCATAACAACCCTGACTCTGTTATATTAGTCGCAAAACAGAGCAAAAAATTACAAAATACTGCAAAAACTTTAGGTGATGGGGCGATTCTCACCGCCCCCAAAGATTAATTTTCTTCAACGAACTCTAAAATATCACCAGGCTGACACTCCAGCGCACGACAGATAGCCTCTAATGTTGAGAATCTGACGGCTTTTGCTTTGCCAGTCTTTAATATCGAGAGATTGACAATAGATATATCGACTTTCTCGGCCAATTCCGAGAGCGACATCTTGCGTCGTGCAAGCATTACATCCAAATTTACTATAATTGCCATAGGTCGCCTATATTGTCATTGATTCATCTTCGTTCATTTTGGCCGCAATAGCCATAACTTCGGCAAATATAAACAAAAGTAGCGGAGCGAGCAAAGCCAGCGGACTAATTGATATTTGGCCGTTGAGTGTAATAGGCGAAGTGGTATTATAGCACTGTTGAATTGCAATTTGATGAAATACATTGCGATTATCCAATAGCAGAGTAAAGATAAACGAAACTATGGCCAGCCAACGCAATTGGCCTACATAATTACGGCGGAAGATATTGCCCGTGTGCAGACCACGAATAACACTTACTAAAATGGAGATTATGAGGCTGACAACAATAAACATAAACAGATAGGCAACATAGATATGCCACTCGTTCATTTTCCAGCCGTAGTGTTCTGGTAGTTCGTAGTCTGGATTGGGCGAGTAAATCAACAAGTCGGAGGGTACACCCGCAACGACGATGTTGCCTTCGTCGTCCTTCTGTATTGGCACGATATATGGCTCATAGGCCTCGTTGGGTATGGTGTATGCTCCGTGAGAATCTATCTGGCCAATGAAGCATATATCCTTGTTGCTTTTTTTGTCGAGATTGCACAGTTGAACGGTATAATGCACGATTGGCAGTAGTAGGCATATTGCAGTAAACACAAACAAAAATGTGATTCTGCGCTTAATGTTCTTTGCTACTTTCATAATTCAAAAGTCTTTGTTTGTTAAAGGTTTAATGGTCTTGTTTTAACGATTATCGATAATTCTGATGCAAATATATGGAGAAAAATAATACTTGCAAATATTTTTCGATAAAAATTTAACGAAAAACGATAAATTTATCAAAAAGACCACACCTCCCCCGTCTTATGCAATCTAAATTTTTTCAGAAACGAGAAGAGATTATCCCACAATATACTTTGCCCAGCGGGGTGCGATTTTATAAATCAACGCGGTCAGCGCCCAGCATATAGCAAAGACAAGGGCTGCGCTGCATAACACGCTCAACGGAGTGGGTAGGTGCAACGGCAGAATCACCAGAATAACGGGGCCGATGATGGCGTAGTGCATCAGATATGCGCCGAAGCTGCACTTTGTGGTGCTTGCCAATACGGCCTGCACTTTCGGAGAGTTAATCTTGATGCGTTGTACAATCAGGAATACGCCTATGGCCATCAGTGCCACATTGGGCGAACAGAACTGCCAGAAGAGCTGCGACAGCTCGGGAGCCTCGGCGTAGGTGTACTGCTCGGCAACGGTTGAGAAGCCCGTATATGTGATTATGTAACCAGCGAAATAGAGCAAAATACCCAATGCCACAATCTTGCGTGTCGTCATGGGGTTGCCCTTGGCCAGCAGGTATCCCAGCAGCAGATATCCCGTGAAACCAGCAAAGTAGTGGAGTGTGCCGTAGGCGTTCCAGTGGCACTCGCCGAAGATTAGTGCGTCGATGAGAATTCTCAAGTATGGCAGCATCAGCGACGCACCCCACAGAATGAGGTAGGTCTTGTTCAACTTCTGGTCACCCTTCTCGACCCACGCCGAGAAGAAGGGTATAAAGAAGTAGAGGCCGATGAGCATATAGAGGTACCACATATGTGTGGTGTAGAAGTTGAATGTGAACGGAATCATCGAGATGTTGCTTATCGCCTCACTCAGCTCCTGCGACGGCTCATATACATAGGGGAACATCACCGAGATAACCGATTTGTCCATACCGATGACACCCGTCAGCCACGGAATCATGTAGTTTATCACCGACCACACCACCATAGGAATCACCACGCGGGGGATGCGCTTGCGGTAGAAGTCGGTAGCCGAGCCCTTGAGGGGCAACAGCAAGAGTCCCGTCATCATTGCGAACAGAGGCACGCTCGGACGCATAAATGAGCCAATGAACGCGCCCCAAAATCCGCCCATAGGGTCATCTTGAGGTGCTGCGTTATACATATCGGCGCAATGGGCTGTAATGACCATCAACATAGCGATGAGTCGAAGTAGATCGACCCAAACAATGCGGTTTGAATTTTGGGTGTTCATATTTTTTTAGGTTTTTAGTTTTAGCCAATTTTTGATTTTAACAAATATACGATTTTTTTTCAAGAAAAAGAGCGGTCGGGCGCTGTAATACAATATTATAACGAATATTTGGTGGCGGCAGATGGTGAAGTCGAGCTAAAAAATTGTATATTTGTAGAGATATTAACCTTTTCGTAGCCGATGAAACGAATATTACTTCTGCTCTTTATGTTGTCGCCACTCTTGTTGGTGGCACAAGAAAATACCCCGCAGCGCCCCGTTGAGTTGGTGCGTCCGATGATGGGAACCACCAACAACGGCTATGTGGCACCCGTTGCCGCTGCACCCTTCGGAATGGTAGAGTTGTGCCCCGATACATTCTTTTCGGCTTCGGGTTATCTCTACGAACACTCCTACATCTACGGCTTTAGCCATACCCACAAGTCGGGTATGGGTGGAACCGACTTCCAGGATATAATGTTCTTTCCGCTAACCGACCCCGCGTGGTTGGATAGTGGGAGTTGTCCCGATAGGGTAGCGAGCCGATTCTCGCACGATAAGGAGTATGTCGAGCCTGGCTATTATCGGGTGTCGCTATTAGATACCAACATCGAGGCTGAACTCACCGCCACACAGTGCTGTGGTATGCACCGCTACAACTATCCAGAGGGCGGAGGCCGTCAAGTAATCATCGATTTGCGCCACGGTAGTGAGCACGCTTGCACCATTATCCCCGAGGAAGATTTCGATACTGTGCGACTTTCACACATCAAGCTCATCAATAAGCGCACCATTTGTGGCTACCGCATAACAAACGGTTGGGCGCCCGAGCAGCACGCATACTTTTACGCCGAGTTCTCGGAGCCAATAGTGGGGTGCAAAATATTCAGCTGCGACTCCCTGCTGGAGGGGGCAACATCGGCTGACGGTACAAAACTAAAGATGGTACTTGACTTCGGCGAGGCCGACCGTGCCGTTGTTGCGCGTGTGGGCATCTCGCCCGTCAGCTGCGAAGGGGCGCGAAAGAACCTCAAGGCCGAGATTCGCACTTGGGATTTCGACGAGGTGCGCCGAGCGACATACTCTTTGTGGAATGATACACTTTCGGCTATCGAGATCGGCGATGCCACAACCCCACAGAAGGAGGTATTCTATACTTGCCTCTACTTCGCCCACCTCTACCCACAACTCTATTCTGATGTGACGGGCCATTACCGCTCGTCGGATAGCAAAGTCTATAAGGGTCGTTTCAATTACTACGGTGGCGTCTTTAGCCCGTGGGATACTTTCCGCACGCAGATCCCGTTGATGAATATTCTACACCCCGAAGTCACCAACGATCTGGTGAAGACTATGCTCGAGCACTACCGCCACTGCGGACAGTTACCTATATGGTTGCTGGCTGGTGTCGAGACGATGTGTATGATTGGTTACAACTCTATGCCCGTCATTGCCGATGCCTATTCGAAGGGAATCCGCGACTACGATGCTGAGGCGGTGTTCGAGGCTATGAAGGCCTCGGCTAACCGCGATACATTCGGCTATTTTCTGCGTGATTTTCGTGGGGCGCGCTACTACAATCAATACGGCTATGTCCCCTGCGATAAGGAGATAACATCTGTGTCGAAGACTCTGGAGTATTGTTACGCCGATTGGTGTATCGCGCAGATGGCCCGAATGTTGGGGCGTGACGATGACTACAAACTCTATATCGAGCGCGCTGCCCGATATAAAAACCTCTTCGATAAGAGCATCAACTTTATGCGAGGCCGCCTCTCTGATGGCTCGTGGCGTACGCCTTTCGACCCATTCTACTCCAATCACTACCAGCCTGATGATGACTTCTGTGAGGGTACATCGTGGCAGTGGAGCTTCTTTGTGCCGCACGACATTGCGGGACTCGCTGAACTGTATGGCGGGGAGGATATCTTTGCCGAGAAGCTCGATTCGCTCTTTACCGTCAGCTCGGAACTTCACGGCCCTAACCCGGCACCCGACATCACGGGTCGTATAGGCCAATATGCTCACGGCAACGAACCGGGACACCACACGCTCTACATCTACAATTACATAGGCCAGCCGTGGAAGGGGCAGAAACGAATCAGCGATGTGTTATATACGCTCTACAGCACCAAGCCCTACGGAATGTGTGGCAACGACGATGGTGGCCAGATGTCGGCGTGGTATGTGATGAGCGCTATGGGCTTCTATCCTATGACTCACGGCCAGGGAGTCTACTGCATTGGTAGCCCAATGTTCAAGGAGTTAAAACTTAAACACCGCAACGGAACACTTACCATCTTAGCTCCTAACGCTTCGCGCGAGAACTGCTATGTGCAGTCGGTTACTCTGAACGGCAAACCATATAACCGTAACTGGCTGGCGCACGACGAGATTTTCAGTGGCGACAACACCCTCTGTTTCGATATGGGTGCCGAGCCTAATCTGTCGTGGGGTGTAGCGCCCGAAGCCCGCCCGCAATCTATGTTGCACGAGTTGACGCACTGATGCAGTTTGTGTGAAAAGAAAATAGGGTTGCCAGACCTCTCGAGTCGGCAACCCTATGCTATTTGTAGTTAGACCTATAGTCCGATTACTTCACTACACCTACATAATTGTGGGGAGTGATAGCACGGAGCTCGGCCTTAACGTTCTCTGATACATCCAGACCCTCGACAAACTCCTTGATAGTCTGCTCGGTGATGTGACCGCCTGTACGAGTCAGAGCCTTCAATGCCTCGTAGGGGTTGGGGTATGCCTCGCGGCGCAGGATTGTCTGCATAGCCTCGGCAACAACAGCCCAGTTATCCTCCAGGTCGGCAGCCAACGCCTCGGCGTTGAGGATTACCTTACCCAGACCCTTCTGCAGTGATGCAAAGCCGATGAGTGTATGTGCAACGGGTACACCTACATTACGCAATACGGTTGAGTCTGTAAGGTCGCGCTGCATACGCGAGATGGGGAGCTTCGCTGCGAGGTGCTCGTAGATGGCATTTGCTACACCAAAGTTACCCTCGGCATTCTCGAAGTCGATGGGATTAACCTTGTGAGGCATTGCGCTTGAACCAACCTCACCCTTCTTAACCTGCTGGCGGAAGTACTCCATAGAGATATATGTCCACATATCGCGAGCAAGGTCAGTCAAGATTGTATTGATGCGCTTGAGTGCATCGAAAGTCGCTGCCAGGTTGTCGTAGTGCTCAATCTGTGTAGTGTACTGTGCGCGCACCAGACCGAGTGAATCAACGAAGTTGTTACCAAACTCTACCCAGTCAATCTCGGGATAAGCCACATTGTGAGCGTTGAAACCGCCTGTAGCACCGCCGAACTTAGCCATAGGCTCGATATCCTGCAAAAGGTCAATCTGACGCTCGAGACGCTCTACGAATACCTTGAACTCCTTACCCAGGCGTGTGGGTGATGCGGGCTGACCGTGAGTGTGAGCCAACATAGGCACATCCTCCCACTGCTCGGCCAGAGAGTAAATCTTATCTACCAACTCGTGCAGTGCAGGCAGATATACCTGACCCAAAGCCTCCTCCAACAGAAGCGGAGTGGCAGTGTTGTTGATATCCTGTGATGTCAAGCCGAAGTGTACGAACTCGCGGTAGTCGTTCAGACCCAGCTGCTCCAACTTCTCCTTCAACAGATACTCGACAGCCTTAACATCGTGGTTTGTTACGCTCTCAATCTCCTTTACATGCAGAGCGTCCTCCATAGTAAACTCGGTGTAGAGCTTGCGCAACTCGTCGTGAGCCGACTCGGGCACGCCTGCCAACTGAGGCAATGGCAACTTGCACAATGCGATGAAGTACTCTACCTCTACACGCACTCGGTAACGAATAAGTGCATACTCCGAAAAATAATCCGACAAAACTGCCGTTACTTTGTTATAACGGCCATCGACCGGTGAAATTGATAAAAGTTGATGTGACATATCTTCTTAAATAAGTTTATTTGGCATCAAAATTAATACATTTTATCCATACTACGAGCATATATTTCTCGGAATGGCGTTTTTTTTGTAATTTTGCGAGGATTTATTCAAACAACAAGGGATAAACACTGTGTAGACTATGAATTTTTTGTCGTTATTGATAGACTCCATTATAGATTATGTTAGGCGAAACCCGCTTACCACAATCATCATCATTATGCTGATGGTCTTCGCGCCGTCGGTATTTGGTGTGTTGTTTATTGGCGTCATCATCGGTCTTGCCGTACTGCTTGCGGTGCCGATTTTTATGCTCTTCAGACTTCGCCGCCTCTCGCGCAATATGGAGCGCGATGCCAATCGCTCACAGCAGCAGGCACGCTCTCAGCAACAATACTACCGTAACAACACAACGCGCAACTCAGAGGGCGAGGTCAAGGTCTATACCACCTCGCAGCAACCGCAGAAGCGTGTTAATGATAATGTGGGTGATTATGTTGATTTCGAAGAGGTTAAAACTGATAAGAAGTAATTTTTAAGAGACCGACAATCACCAATTAATAACCATTTTTTACAACCCAAAGAGTATGAAATTATTTGCATCCATAGGCCAATATACGCTGCTTATGCAAAAGGTCTTCTCGCGTCCCGAGCGACGAAGCATTTACTACTCGCGTATTATGTCCGAAATGGAGGCCCTGGGACTTAACTCCATAGGTCTTACAGCCATCATCTCGGTGTTTATCGGAGCCGTTGTGACGCTACAGATGGCCATCACGCTTGAGTCGCCGTTCATTCCCCAATATATGATTGGCTACGCTACGCGTGAGGTTATGATTCTGGAGTTTTCATCTACCGTCGTGGCGCTCATCCTGGCTGGTAAGGTGGGCTCGAATATCGCTTCAGAGATTGGTACTATGCGTATCACCGAGCAGATTGATGCCTTGGAGATTATGGGTATCAATTCGGCCTCGTATCTTATTTTGCCCAAGATTATTGCTACAGTTTTCTTCTTCCCGTTTCTGGCTATCTTCAGTATGCTTGTAGGTATTGCTGGTGGCTATGGCATCGCATCAGCAACGGGTATTATGAATCCTGTGGACTATATCGATGGCTTGATGTACTGCTTCTATCCCGATGAAATCTCTTATGCGTTGGTCAAGATGGCATTCTTTGCCTTCATTGTCACAAGCATTTCATCATATTGTGGCTACTATGCCAAGGGCACATCGCTCGCAGTCGGTAAGGCTTCGACTCAGGCCGTTGTGTCAAGCTCTATCGCCATTATGATTTGCAACCTAATATTAACTCAAATTCTACGCACGTGATTAAGGCTGAAAATATTATCAAGTCGTTTGAGGGTAGAACTATCCTCAATAACATATCGACAGAGTTCGGTACGGGTCAGACCAACCTTATAATCGGTCGCAGTGGCTCTGGTAAGACGGTGCTGCTGAAGAGTCTTGTCGGCCTTCACGAGGTAGATTCGGGTGCAATATATTATGACGATATATGCTTCTCGACACTCGATTTCCGCACCCGCAAGGCTATCCGCAAGGATGTGGGTATGATTTTCCAGGGCGGAGCGTTGCTCGATGCTTCGACCGTTGTAGAGAATGTGAAGTTGCCGCTCGACCTCTTTACAGAGCAGAGCGAGGAGGAGAAGCTTGAGCGCGTTCACTACTGCCTGAAGCGTGTGAATCTTGAGCACGCTCACCATCTCTATCCTTCGGAGTTGAGTGGTGGTATGGTCAAGCGTGCCGCTATCGCCCGCGCCATCGTGATGAATCCGCGTTATCTCTTCTGCGACGAGCCTAACTCTGGTCTTGACCCGCAGACATCAATCGTTATCGATAACCTGATTTACGACATCACCAAGGAGTATAACATCACCACCATCATCAATACCCACGATATGAACTCGGTGATGGAGATTGGCGAGAAAATTGTCTTCATCCACGAGGGCAACAAGTGGTGGGAGGGTACCAAAGATGATATCTTCCACACCGAAAACCGCGAGTTGGACGATTTTGTCTTCGCCTCAGCAATGGCTAAACGAGCCAAAATTGCCCGATAAGAGATTGCAAAAGCGAAAAAACTGCGTTAAGTTGGTAAAAAAAATATATTTTACTTGCTTAATATACTTAAAGTATATAATTTTGCGGTGTGAAAAAAGTAACAGAAGTTTTAATTTCAAAATAACTAAAAACATTTATGGCACAGATTAAGATTGGTATCAACGGTTTCGGACGTATCGGCCGTATGGTATTCCGTGCAGCTTGCACTCAGACAGAGAAGTACGATGTAGTAGGTATTAACGACCTTTGCCCCGTAGAGTACTTGGCTTACATGCTTAAGTATGACACAATGCACGGTCAGTTCGATGGTACTATCGACTTCGATACAGAGAAGAACCTTCTTATCGTTAACGGTAAGGCTATCCGCGTAACTGCTGAGCGCAATCCCGAGGATTTGAAGTGGAACGAGGTTGAGGCTGAGTATGTAGTTGAGTCTACAGGTTTGTTCCTCACAGCTGAGAAGGCTGAGGCTCACATCAAGGCTGGTGCAAAGTATGTAGTTATGTCAGCTCCTGCTAAGGATAAGACTCCTATGTTCGTTTGCGGTGTTAACACTAACACTTACGCTGGTCAGACTATCGTTTCTAACGCTTCTTGTACTACAAACTGCTTGGCTCCTATCGCTAAGGTTTTGAACGACAACTGGGGCATCGCTGACGGTTTGATGACAACTGTTCACGCTACTACTGCTACTCAGAAGACTGTTGACGGTCCCTCTTTGAAGGACTGGCGTGGTGGCCGCGCTGCTGCTGGCAACATCATCCCTTCTTCAACTGGTGCTGCTAAGGCTGTAGGCGTAGTTCTTCCCGAGTTGAATGGTAAGCTCACAGGTATGGCTTTCCGCGTTCCTACTTTGGATGTTTCTGTAGTTGACTTGACAGTTAACTTGGCTAAGCCCGCTACATATGCTGAGATCTGCGAGGCTATGAAGGCTGCTTCAGAGGGTGAGTTGGCTGGCGTATTGGGTTACACTAACGAGGATGTTGTTTCATCTGACTTCTTGGGTGACGCTCGTACTTCTATCTTCGACGCTAAGGCTGGTATCGCTCTTACAGATACATTCGTTAAGGTTGTATCTTGGTACGATAACGAGTGGGGTTACTCAAACAAGGTTTTGGACCTCATCTCAGTTATGAAGGCTTACAACAAGTAATCTATTGCACAATAGATACTGCAACGGCTACACCGACGGGTGTGGCCGTTTTTTTTGTGCCTATATTTCGGCTGTGGCGAGGCATAAATAAATAGGGTAGCATTCGTTATTGGATGCTACCCTATAATAGGTTATATGAGTGTGTGTTATAAACTACCTCTGTCGTATAGTTTCCACGGATTGGGCGTACGGCGGCGCTCGCCGTTCTTGATGAACTGCGCGGCGGTGCGTCCCATCATCTCAAAGTCGGTGGTCAGCGTAGTGATTCCGCCGATGAGTACCTCTTTTAGAGGTGTGTCATCAAGACTCAAAAGGCCTATGTCGCGTCCAACCTGCAACTTGCGGGTCATTACTACCTTTATGAACGAAGCAAGATCTCGCTCCGAGATAGCCATATAACAGTGCCCCTCCTCTATGTTGTTCATATCAAAACCTGGCTCGATGTAGACTGGCAGACGGAACTCGCCTGCAAAACGATAAGCACCCTCTACATATCCCGACGGCATATATTGGAATTTGTCGTTATAGACGATGTGTAGCGCCTTGTACTTTCGTAGAGACCCAAGCAGACATTTGAGTCCGTTGTATGAATCGTTGTAAAAATCCTGATATACAGCAGCGCAGTTGCGCGAGTAGTTGTTCGGAAAGGCATCTAATAGCAGTAGCCTTCTCTCGTCAATCTTGTCGAGTGTAGGTGTTACATCCCCTGTGAAGTGAGGCACCATCACATAGTAATCATATTTACCCAGCGCATTCTCCACAAGTGTGTCGAACAGAGTTTCGTTGTAGTAGTGGAATGCGATTGTTACATCGTAGTTCTCTCCCAACGCATCTACAAACGAACGGTATAGCGTCTCCTTGTATTGGTTCATCGCATCGAAGATGGCGAATAGGCGAATTTTGTCAATATCACCGCTGCGAGTTACATAGAAACCTTTGCCCGGGAGTGAAGTCACAATGTTACGCTCCTGCAACATCTTGTATGCCATCAGCACAGTGTCTCGCGATACGCCATAGTTCTCGCACGCCTGACTTACCGACAGCAGGCGGTTGCCTACGGCCAGATTGCCGTTTCTGATTTCCAACTCTATAAACGAGGCCAACTGGCTGTATATAGTGTCTGTGATGTGTGGGTCAATTTTGAAATTCATACTCTATTATGCCGTTTGTGAGTAGTGTTATTTGGTAACCATTATGCTCCGTTATGGTGTAAAATTAATAAATTAACTCAATTATCGCAATTTTTAGCGAAAAATTTTGTGATATAAATATTTTTGCATACATTTGTTGCATAACGGGGCATAACGGTTTATCCTACTTCTCCAAAATGGGGGGGGTGAAATAAAAACATCAAATAATATGAAACGATTACTTTTTATTTTGCTGTTCCTGCTTTTTGCATCACAGTCATTTGCTGCGAGATGGAACAAGGAGACAACATCGTGGGAGGCGAATCCCAAACCTAAAATCGGCGATTGGGGCTTCGATCGCCCTGGCTATCCCAAAGGACTCTACATTCACGGAGTGACGGTCAAAGAGGGGCGCCGAGTTAAAAATCCCGTCATATACGACAATGATGTGTATGACGATGTCTTCGACGATGAATGGATGTATGCAATGGTGTCGTTGGGCGAGATGAATCTTTCGGCTCTTATTCTCACGCCCGTACTCACCGATGGATGGGGCTTCTCCAAGCCTGAATGGATTGAGACAGCACACGACTCGCGCAATCTCGCACTTCGTAGTGGTATTAGTAAAGATTTATTACCCGAAATTACAGTAGGCACCGAGGCCGAAAGTGAAAAGGCTGGCGAGAGGAAGAGTTCTGCTGGTGCCTATCTTTATGTAAAACTCATTAACGAACACTACGCCAAACATCCCGACCTACCCGTGATAATAAATATAGGTGGTCAGGGTGCTACGCTAGCATCGGCCTTTTGCATTGACCCTACGATTGCCGAGAAGTGTATAGTTTATTATACCGACATCAGAGTCTATAATGGTCATTACCGTTGGGCTTCGGAGTTAATCGCTAAGCACTTCAGGGTTGTGAGTTGGGGCGACGATAATTGGTGGATACGCAAGAGCGCACAGAACGAGTGGAATGTTCTGCCTCGACCCGACCACGCATTGGCGCGCGAAAATGACGAGCGCAGTGGAGAGTGGGCGTTACTCACCGATATGCATCAACCTATGCTTGACCACATTGTTCATCAGTTCCGCCATCGTAATGAGTACAGCGACGACAATCAGCGCTCCTATGCTGATGGATATCACGATGGAGGCTTTATTCACGCTTGGTTACCCTCAATCTTCTCTGATGCTGAACTGCGTGAGGTGCGAGGTGGCGAGGTGTTGCACATCACCAAATTTACAGCCGATAACGAGGCACAAGTAAAACGCCTTACAATGGCGACTCTGCTCAATAAACGAGCATATAACAAGACGAAAAAATAACTATATTTGTATAACTCTTAAGGCTTTGAAAATATGAATACGAAATTTTCATTCCCGATATTAACCGTATTGTTTACTCTGTTGTTGTCATACGCATCTGCGCAGATTGTAGAACCCGTTGATGGCAAAGATTTGAAATTGAAATATACCACATCGTGGCTGGCTAACGACGGTGGCTACGAAGAGGTGCATATTCCCCACGATATGTGGAATATCTATGTGAATGCCGACGGCATTGTTGCATCTATCTGCGGTTGGGACGAAGGCGGTACAAATGTGGGTGTCTATCACAATGGTAAACTCATCAGCCGTCCCGAGGGCTCAGGCACAGGAGGCTGGGGCCGACACTCTGGCAAGGCTGTGGTTTTAGACGACCAATATGTCTATCAATTATTAACCCAGCACGGCTGCGATGGCGCAAATGACCGAATGAATGAGAATGGTCTGCCACAATTCCCGCCGTGCGATAAGGCCGTTGAGTGGAAAACAATTCGCCGCTATGACCTCTTTACGGGTAACGGCGCACCATTCAAGACGGGTTACGGCTATAGAGGCGATATGCTCGTAGTGTGTAAAGAGAGTTCTCGTTCACTCGAGGGTTTGGCCATTCAGGACGGAAAATTGTTCGTGGCGGTTACTGGTGACAAGAGCCAGGATATGCCCGACTCGATAAAGATTTACGATGCGGCAACTATGACCTACCACTCGGGATATCCCGTGAAGGGTGGCATCGGCCAGATTTATGCCGATAACAAGAAGGGCCTTTGGATGATGCAGGGCAAGCGCATTATCCGTATGAATGCTATGAACGGAAGACTACTACCGCAGTATATCACCATTCCCGAGGATGTAAATGCCCTCTCGTTCTCGATTGACATCTATAAAAATCGCCTTGTGCTCCCCAATCGTGGCAAGGATTTGAATGTGTTAATCTACGAGAATATCTACAAGAAGCCCACCTGTGTAGGCACTTTCGGTACAAAGGGTGGTGTGTTCGTAAAGGAGGGTAACTACAAGGCTGGTCAGGCAGGCCCATATCGTTTTTCGGGTCCTTCGGCTGCGGGTGTGGATGCAAAGGGAAATATCTATGTAACCAATACCGCGGTTAGCAATGGTCGTGGAGCAGTCGTGGAGGCTTACAACGAGCAGACCAAAGAGCAATTATGGAAGTGTGAGGGATTAATATTTACCGCTACGGCCGATTTCGATCGCTCTAACCCCGAGTTCTACTACTCTCCCGAGAAGATTCACCGCATCGACCACTCTAAAGCAGGAGGCAGAATAGATGAATTGGTAGCCTATACGGCCGATCCATTCCGTTTTCCCGATGACGAGCGAGTGAAGGAGAATGGTGCATTTGTCACATCATCGTTCAAGCGCACTATCGGCGGAAAAAGTTTCCAGTTTATTTCCGATATGTATGGCGGAATATTGGCGGGCTATCGTTTTGACGAGGAGAATTATGGCTATATTGCCGTTCCATTCCTCTTCGCCCACAATGGAGACCCCGATAAAAACCGTCAAATAACATTTTGGGTTGATGACAATGGTGATGCTGTGCGCCAAGAGAACGAGTACCACAACCTCGACGAGATAAACCAATACTCGATGAGTATGTTCATTGACTACGCGGGTAACATCTGGCGTGGCACGCGTCATCAGGGCTTCTTCTTGTGGAGATGCAAGGGGCTTAACTCACTCGGCATACCTCAATACGCCGACCCCGAGTTCTATCCTCTGCCCGAGGGCTTTGGCGATGCGAAGCGTATATATTACGACCCCGCTACCGATAACCTCTATTTGGGTGGTTTCTCTCCTGCCTATCCCGATGGTCAGGATACTTGGTGGGCATTGGGTAGCACATTCGTAAGATGTGGTCGTTTTATGGAGCGAGCAGCGGCTGGTGAGGTGGTAAAGGGCTGGAAGCCCGATATGATTCTATATGTGCCGTTCAATGTCGAAGATGGCTCGGGTCGTGACTACCACAACGCAAAGTCATTTGCTGCCGAGGACGAGTATATCTTTGTGGCTCTTGGCCGTTATGGTTTTATTGTAGTTTACGAAGCCGAAACGGGTAAACTTGTTGGTCGCATCGAGCCCGACGAAACAATCAACAACCAGAGCGGCTGGTGTGATTTCAACTATGCGATCAATGTGATGAAGCAGGACGACGGCTCGTATCTTATCCTACACGAGGAAAATGCCTTCGGAAAGATACTCTGCTATCGTTGGTATCCCGAAAAGAAGTAATAAATAAAATACCTATAAACTATGAAAAAACTTATCACTTTGTTAATCTTATTGACTGTCGCGCTGATGCCTTTGCAGGCGCAGAATCTGCCGCAGTTGAAGGTGTCGGATAATGGACACTACCTGCAGACAACCGACGGAAAGCCATTCTTCTATCAGGGTGATACGGCTTGGGAGTTGTTCCATCGCCTCGACCGCGAGGATGCTGACCTCTATTTACAGAATCGTGCCGCCAAAGGTTATAATGTGATTCAGGCTGTGGCTTTGGCCGAGTGTGATGGTGTGGATGCGAATAGTGCCTATGGATATAAACCTCTTGTTAATCGCAACCCTGCACAGCCTGCAGTGGTTGAGGGGGATAATAATGACTATTGGGACCATGTGGACTACATCGTAGCCAAAGCCAACTCTTTGGGCCTTTATGTCGCTATGCTACCCACTTGGGGACGCTACTGGAACGATGATAATCCTATTTTTACTCCACAGAATGCCGAGGTGTATGGCCGTTGGATTGCCGAGCGTTACCATAAATATAATATAATATGGATTCTTGGTGGCGACCGCAACCCCGATAACGACTACAAACTATCGATTATTCGCGCTATGGCTCGTGGTATCCAGAGCGTAGATAAGCATAACCTGATAACTTATCACCCGACGGGTTGGGAGACTTCGTCGCGTTGGTTCCATAAAGATGAGTGGCTTGATTTTAACAGCCGCCAGAGCGGTCATCACCAGCGCTACAACTCAAACGAAAGAATTATGGAGGACTTCCGTCGCTCTCCCTCCAAGCCTATTATGGAGATTGAACCCCTCTATGAGGATCATCCGCTGGAGTTCCGTCCCGATGAGGATGGTCACTCTAATTCGTGGGATGTGCGCCGTGCGATTTATTGGTCGGTATTCTATGGCTCGGCAGGTGTAACCTACGGTCACCATTCGGTATGGCAGATGTATGATAAGGAGAAGGGTCGTGGCCCGATTAATCGCCCGTTGATGGAGTGGAAGGAGGCTATTAATCAGCCCGCCGCAGGTCAGGTGGTGTACCTAAAGAATCTGATACTCTCGCGTCCATACTTCAGTCGTGTGCCCGCGCCTGAATTTATCGTGCAGAGTGATGTTCACTCGTCAGTTCCCGGCGCAGGTCGCTATCGCTTTGTGGCAACGATGGATACCGAAGGCTCGTACGCAATGGTCTATGCTCCGCTCGGCAGAGAGTTCTCTGTAAATACTTCAATGCTGAAGGCCGAGAAGATAACTGCGTGGTGGTACTGCCCACGCACGGGTAAAGCGCAGAAGATTGGCTCGTTTGCCAACGATGGCGCGCCAAGAAGCTTTATCTCTCCCAATAAGGGCGAATCGATAGATTGGGTGTTGGTGTTGGATGACGCCTCGAAGCACTATCCCGCCCCTGGCCGCAAGCTCAAGGAGCAGAAGTGAGATTAAGACAATGGTCTATAAAAGAAAACTCTCGCAAGCATTACTTTGCTTGCGGGAGTTTTAGTTCTATCGAGGCGCCCGACCACTGATTGACCTTGTGGACTACGCTGTAAATCTCCTCTTTGCCAGCCGTCACCTTGATGCTGAAATCAAACGGAGCATACTCCTCCACCTCGCGTGTCGTGGGTAGGGTGTGGGGTATGATATATATGTATAGTACGATATTGCTGCAGGGCGGAGTCTTAACCTCTATGTCGCGTGACTGCATTGCCTCCTTCGGTGGCTCTGCCAGGTTTGCTCCAACTGGAGCAATATTGCTCTCTTTCGACAAAAAATCTATGCGCTCACCCTCGGCGTTGAAACATCCGCAGGTCAGTACAATGTTGTATCGCCATAATTCGGGGTAGCGACTGCGCAGTGTTATATCGAATTTACGCTCCATAATCTCTGATCTTGTGCAAATAACTTGAAATGAAACACTACAAAAATAACAATTATTTGCATAATTTATGAAAAAACTGTAAATTTGCCTGCTATTTATTGCGATATGGAGGTTAGCGGAAGATATACCATCGCCCATAAAGGCTTGAAAAACAGCGCATACGACTTCAGTTTTGAGGTCGGCGATGAGCTTTTTGTAGCTTACGAGAGCAATGAAATCCGAGGCGGAAAATGCGATGTCGAGGTAAAAATGCTCAAAAATGAGAGCCAATTAGACTTCGATGTTGAAATTTCTGGTGAGGTTGTCTGCGAATGTGACCGCTGTCTGGAGGATTGCCTCATTCCGATTGAGTATCAGGGTCACCTGATTGTTCGTATTTCGGACGAGGAGGGTGAGTACGACGGCGAGGTTATGTGGCTTAACCCTGCAGAGACCGAGGTAGACCTCACGCAATACATTTATGAAAGCATAGTTCTTTCGTTGCCTTATCAGAGAGTTCATCCCGAAGGTGAATGCAACCCTGATATGATGGCGCGTTTTAGAATGGTCAGCAATGCCGAGTTCGAGGCCCTCGAGGCTGAGGCCGAGCAGCAGACATCGCGAGGCATAGACGAGGGTGACTTCAATAAGTTGGCAGCATTGAAGGCTCAGATGGAGAAGGCTGGCGAATAGAACAAAAGATAGAGAGATTATAGAATAAACAATAACTTAAAATTTATATTGTAAAATGGCACATCCTAAACACAAGGTTTCGTCTACACGACGCGACAAGAGAAGAACTCACTACAAGGCAGTAGTTCCTACAGTTGTTACTTGCTCAAACTGCGGCTCAGCGGTACTTTATCACCGTGTATGCCCCGAGTGCGGTTTCTACCGTGGCAAGTTGGCTATCGAGAAGAAGGCCGAGTAGCGTTTACACTCAAATGAGAGAGCGCTCCGCAGAGTGGAGGCTCTCTCTTTATTTTTTTTTGTGTCGGGCGGAGACCGCATTTTGTGCTTATCTGAATGGTTGCGTCCGAAAAGATAGTGTACCCGATAGTTCGGTCGGCACGCTCAAATAGATGAATATATGTTAAAGATTGGTATAGATGCTATGGGTGGCGACTTCGCGCCCGAAGTAGCTGTGGAAGGTGCTGTAATGGCCCTCAAGAAGATTGGTCCCGATAGCCGTATTGTCCTTTTCGGTGACGAGAAGCGCATCAAGGAGCTCTTGGCTAAGCATAAGTGTCCCGCCGAGAAGTTTGATATCATCGCTACCACCCAGGTTATCGAGATGGGCGACCATCCTGCCAAGTCATTTATCTCGAAGCAGGATTCGAGTATGACCGTAGGCTTCAAGCACCTGGCAGAGGGTAAGATCGACGGCTTTGCGAGTGCTGGCTCTACAGGCGCAATGATGGTTGGCTGTATGCAGGTCATCAAGCCTATCGAGGGAGTTATCCGCCCCGTTATATCTACACTTATCCCCATCGTTATGAACCGCCGTGGTTTGTTGCTCGATGTGGGTCTTAATGTAGACGCTCGTCCCGAGGTATTGACTCAGTACGGACTTCTGGGTTCTATCTTTGCCGAGTCTGTGCTCGGTATCGAGAATCCCCGTGTTGCATTGCTCAATATCGGCGAGGAGGAGGGCAAGGGTAACGCCCAGGCCAAGGCAACTTACGATTTGCTGAAGGAGCAGAAGGGTATTAACTTTGTTGGTAATGTAGAGTCTTCATATATCTTTACTGGTAAGTATTGCGATGTAGTTGTATCTGATGGCTTCGTTGGTAACATCGTATTGAAGATGGCCGAGGCTCTCTATCGCATCAACTCTCGCTTGACTCCGTTCAAGCCCTGGTTGCTCAATTGGTTGCGACCCGTTCTTGAGCCTATTTGTCCGAAGTTGTACTACCACCAGAATTTCTGGAACGCAATGAACTACGAGAGCGTAGGTGGTACTATCGTTATCGGTATCAATGCCCCCGTAATGATTGGTCACGGTGGCTCGTCGGCAAAGGCTATCTGCAGCCTTATCACCACTATGGAGCGCAACATCGAGAGCCGCGTGTGCGACAAGATTCGTGAGGCACTCCACAATATGGCCGAGGAGGAGAAGGCTGAGGAGAAGACCGAGGAGTAAAGATTGTCGGTTGGTCGTCTTGTTGCTGTAATTTATGGCGCGAGATGACGATATAAAAGATATTCGCCCTGCGAGAGAATACTCTTGCGGGGCGAAATTTTTTTAGCCTATCAGCTTGTTTTGTCTGTCTAACCTATGCCGAGTGGTGGGGGGTAATAGATGAAATATATAACAAAAAAAAGGAGAAATTCTTTCGAACTTCTCCTTTGGTACCCAGAGTCGTTGCCTTGGTAAGGGTGTATATCGGGGATCCGAATAAACTAATTGCGTGAAAATGAGCCATAGTTACTCAATAGGAATCTGAATGATGGAAAGCCATTTCTCAGGGTCTTCCTGATTCCAGATGCCATCAATGTAGCAAGTGCGTGGATGATCTGCAACTTTGTACCCATGTGCTTCCATGTAGGCATACGCTTCAGTGAATGATTCGTAGAAACGGTCGTATGGACCATAATGCTTCATGCAGAGTGCTTTGGGTACTGCAGCCAGTTTCTTGAACTGGATTATGCTGCTGTTTGTACCCATTTCTTCGACCTGCTCGCAGTATTCTATGTCGATATCACTTGGCGTGTATTCCTTGTTGTGCTCTATTGTAAAGCAATAGCCAGGAGGCGGACATTTGCAACCGAGCCTCTGCATTTCAGGGCCGATTACAGTGTAACATAACACTCCAATGGCAGAGTAGTCTGTAATTACTTCACGATGTGATGCTACGATCACTTCTGGCAATGATTCGATTGTGAATTTTTCCATTTGCTCGAATTTTTTGCGAGAGTCCATCCATTCAAGCAGCTGTTTCCGTCTTGCTATCAGTTGTTGAAGTTGGCTTTCAGTTTCTTTAATCTTCTCAGTCAGCTGTTCAACACTTGGAACATGAGATTCTTCGTCATACAGATCCCTGATTTCCTCAAGCTTAAATCCCAATCGCTGCAAATTGCGGATTGAATTGAGCTTCAACATCTGTCCGACGCTGTAATAACGGTATCCAGTCCATTCATCCACTTCGTCAGGAAT
>JAFZFX010000015.1 GCA_017555695.1 Alistipes sp. | reverse complement strand
TAGAGGAGGTGGCACGAACAAAGTGAGTGACGGAGGAGTCTGTAAAATCAATTTTGAATTTCATTGGTGCGAAGCCCAACCGCGCCCATTTTGGCGCCACCTTTTGTGGGCCAAAAGGTGGACACCTAAGGTGTCTTTTATAGTGAGAATCCTCTTCGCGCTAATGGATAGTGTCCCATAGCCGTAATGTAGGAGATTAATCCACTTCGTGTCTTTTCCCTGCTCCCGCTCGGCAGAATTCAAACAAGTTTGATTTTGCCCTCGCTTACTCGCTGTGTTACCACGAGCCTAGCGGCTCTCGCAATGACACAAAAAAGTCTGCCTGTAAACACAAGCAGACTATAATTTTGAATTCTGAATTCCCCTACTTAACCACCTTCGGGGCAAGCAGACGATAGAGCCATAGAGCGGCCGAGCCAGCGATTGCACCGGTGATGATACCCAAAGCGATATCCACGGGGAAGTGGTAGGCCATATAGATGCGTGAGTAGCAGATGAGTACCACAGCCACAACCATCATATAAGTAAACCATCGGCGCGAGATGACGGCTATCGAGGGCACAGCCAGCGACACCATCGTGGCGGCGTGGGCCGACACCGTGCCGTAGAGGCCACCCTGCTTGACGATGTGTATCACATCCTGCAACTCGGGCGTATGCATCGGTCGCAGTCGCACGGGAAACGAAGGCCATAGGTCGGCCAGCAGACCCGTATGCTTGAAGATACCAGCAATCATATCCGACAAACCCACTGCGGCGGCTACCACACCCAAAAAGAGCGCCATACCGCGCCAGCCAGCCCTGCGCCACACCAGATAGAGTATGAGCAGATAGAGCCAAGCCCACGCTGCGGGTGTAGAGATGCACTTCATCAGCGCATCCATCACGCTACCTCCGTCAAAGTTGAGCCAGAGGAAGAGGTCATAATCGAATGTATACATCCTTCTAGTAATTAAGAATCACATTGGAGAGTTGTATAATAAGTGGGATTTCAAGGCTTGCGAAGGGTAAAAAACCGCAGCATACGAAAGCGTATGTGAGGATTTTGAACCCGAGCGTAACGCAGAAATCACCTTATTAGACAACTATCCCGTATTAGTCAAACTTATTGTAATGCACTACCTTACGCTCGGCACGACGGCTCATCGAGGGGAACCACATATCCTCCTTGGTCAGTCGGCAGGCGTTCACCACATCGAAGCAGTACTCCAACTTACCGAACTCGGCGTTGGCGTTGTTCGAGCCGAATGTGAACTTGATGCCTCGCTCCTTGGCCATACGCACAATCTTCGTGCTGGGAAGGCGCAGCGTGGGGTTAATCTCGAGCGCGATGCCGTGCTCAACCATCACATCCAACACCTTGTTGATGCGCTCGTTAGTCCAATACTTGTCGTAGTCGGGCATCAATTCGCGGGGCAGATATGTGGGGTTGGCAAAGATGTCGGCGGGCTCGTTGGTGAGAATCTTCACTGTCTGATCCACCAGGTGATCCATATACTCCTCGTAGGTCAGACCCGTGTAGTCCACCTCCTCGGGGCGGTAGATGCGCGAGATGCGACCCTTGTGGTCCACGATAGTCATAGCATCGGTGAAGAGGTAGTCAAATACACCCAGCGCCTCCTGCGAGAAGGTGTGAGTCCAGCGACGACCCTCGCCCTGCACACCGCGCAGGAAGGGCATATCCTTCACCTCGTTGTAGTATTCGTAAACCTCCTCGTCGTTGGCCAGCATACGGCCTACGCCACCCTCACCTGCGTTGGGGGCTACGCCGTAGTTGATGCCGTTGCGGATTGACATCTGGTAGGCCATCTCCTTCGTGAGGCCACCCTTCAGGTGGACATGGTAGTCGATGACGGGGAAGTTACGCTGCTGGAAGCGTATCACGCCATCGGTACGCTCATTGACGGGCATCTCTACATCGTCCACATTGCGGGCATCGAGGGGCAGAGGCTCAATCTGCAGCGAGCGCAGTTCAACCTTCCCAGCCTTACCCTTGACGGCGATGGCGCCCTTGCCAATACGACGATATTCGTACACAACTGTACGATAAGGCGTTGCGGGCTCGGTGTACCACACCACATTGGTGCCGTTGATTGTAACGACTATATTCTTGTCGCGCACGGCAATCTCGAAGTCGAACCACTCACCATCCTCAACGAGTGAACGATAGAGGTTACGCACAGCCACAAGGCTACCCGTCTTGATGGTGCCATCCATCTGGCCGTTGCGCAGTGCCACCTCGTAGCCCGACGACTTACCCGCCAGGTGGAAGTAGATGGCCGCCTCGCCACCCTCTTCGGTGCGGGCCTGACCCTTCAGGATGAAGTTTTTGTACTCACTGCCCGAAATCAGTGTCTCGTTCTCCGACAGAGTCAACTCCTTGTCGCTGGGGCTACCCACGCCGATATACTTATCGAGGTTGCTGGCATAACGGCCACAACCGCTCAACACCGCCACAGCGGCTAACAGCAGGGCCACGCGGCCCACAAAACGGTTTTTACTCACTCTCATATTGTTTTGTTGTTATTTATTTCATCAATATTATCACATAACCCACATAGATGGCCAGGTAGATAGCGCCCTCGATGCGTGTGATGCGTCTTACGCCCACCACCAGAGCCGATACCAACAGTACGACAGCCGAGAGGACAACCATACCGATATCGAGCGTAGTGATGCCACCCATTGTCAGGGGCTTGACCGATGCACTCATACCCAAGATGAGCAGGATGTTGGCCACATTCGAGCCAATGATATTACCCAAAGCCAACGACGGCTTCTTGCTGACGATAGCCGAGATGCTCGATGCCAACTCGGGCAACGAAGTACCCGCAGCAACGATGGTGATGGCGATGATTGACTCGCTGATGCCCCACGCACGGGCAATGGATGTAGCCGAATCGAGGCAGAGGTTACCGCCATAGATAAGGCCAGCCAGACCCACCACAACAAGCATAAGCAATCGTGCCCAGCCGATTGTAACGGCCGACTCTTCGGCCTCAGTCTCGTCTTTACGAGCCGAGCGGATAGAGTAGATGGTGCTACCGACATAGAGCAGCAGGAAGATAATACCCTCAATGCGGCTCACGCCACCCTCTGCGCCCAACACCAAAGTAAAGAGCGCCAACAGCAACGACGCTCCGAGGCAGATGGGTATATCGCGGCGGATATTCTCCTTCTCAAATACGATGGGCTTTATCAATGAACAGATACCCAGAATGATAAGTATGTTAAATATGTTCGAGCCCGTAACATTACCGATAGCCATATCGCTGCTACCCTTCAGCGCCGACATAACGCTGACCGTAAGTTCGGGCATAGATGTGCCGACAGCCATAACCGTCAGACCAACGATGAATTCGGGGATGCGGAAGCGGGCCGCGATGCCCACGCAACCGCGTGTGAGCATATCAGCACCAAGGGTCAGCATCGCCAAACCTATGATAAGAATCAAATAGTCCATACTTTTCTAAACACTTTATTTGTAAATTATAAGTTAATAAAAGTGTGATTCGTGTGTTGTGTATGTGTGTGTGTTGTATCGTCTAATTTACTCTCTCGAGCGGGCAAGCAACTCGCCCAGCACCTCGATGCTGTCGGCCGTAAGGTCGGGCTTACGGGGTGCCTCAGCCACGATGTCGAGCGTAGTCTCGCCCGAAAGCACCAAAACACCAAATGCGCCCGCATTAAATGCCATCTGCACATCGGTGTAGATGCGGTCGCCCACCATAGCTATCTCGTCGGCGCGCAGGCCATAGCGCTGCATAATGCCCGAGAGCATATTGGGGTCGGGCTTGCCCAGCGTGATGTCGGGCTGGCGCGATGTGGCGTGCTCGAGGCACTTGCATATCGAGCCGCAGTCCACCAATACGGTAGGCTGGTCGGTGGGGCACACCTTATCGGGGTTGGTAGCCACATAGGGCAGACCCTGCTGAATCCACCACGCTGCACGGCAGAGGGTGTCGTAGGTGAGGGTCTTATCGAAGGCCACAACTACGGCGTCGGGTCTATCGTCGGCGCTATCCGTAGTAGGCTCGAAACCCGCCTTGACAAACTCCGAGGTCATACTTGGCGTACCGAGTATAAAGAGGCGCTTGGCCGAAGGGAGATTTGTCTTTATGTAGTCGATGGTAGCCAACGCTGTGGTGTACATCTCCTCGCGAGTGGCCTCGATGCCCATCTTGGCGAGCTTCGCGAGGTAGTCCTCGATTGAGGTCGAGGGGTTATTCGTCAGGAACGAATATGTGATACCCAGGCTCTTGAGTCGGGCCAGGAAAGGCTTGGTGTAACCAAAGAGCGACATTCCCATATATATCGTGCCATCCATATCGAGAGCCACATGGCGTATGCCCTTCAGGCGCTCGATGAGTTGGGCGTCGTCGTAAATCGAACTATATTTATCGTGCTGCATACAATAATTCAAAATTTTCTTTAATTAGGAATTCAGAGAGCGAAGGGTAAGCAGGGCTATTCTGCTTCTGTTTTGCTCTTCTCGGCGCCCTCGGCGTTCTCCTCCTCGGGGCGGATGATAAACTCGGTGATATCCATCTCGCGGTTCTGTGCGATAGCCTTGGGGAACACCGCGCGGAAACGCCACAACTCAATGATGGCCTCCTCCTTGGTGAGGTAGCTACCCGCAGTCACATAGAACGAGGGGCTGTCGTAGTACATCTTCACCTTCGTGCCGGGGAAGTTCTCCTCAAAACTCTCCTTGGCCTTGTTGGCGTTCTCGCGAGCCGTCTCCGAGTTATCAGACAACAGCAGGATGGTGTAGCCGCTCACCTTGGTGCGACCCTTACGCTGCTCGACAGTGCGTATAGTCTGCGCCACATCACTCTGCTCGGTGATTGTCACCTTGCTGGCACCCACCGCCAGGCCACTTCTTACGCCTGCTACGCTCTGCGCTGCCGCCTGATTCAGACCGCACACCATAACCAGCGCAGTCACGACCATTGTAATCAAATGTTTCATAACTCTATCTTTTTATCTTCTATTTTTTCCTTTCCAAAAACTATCATTCCGAGCATCTGCTTCGAGATTACCCCGTCGGAACTACTCGCCACCGAAGAGCATCTGCCACAGAGCCTCCTGCTGGTCGGGCGTCAGCACATCGCTGGCCGAGAGGTCGTCCCTACTGATGGTGACATTCACACCACAACGGCGAGCCTTAACCTCCCAATCTACGCCAATGTTCTGCCACTCCTTGCGGCGCACAGCCTCGCGCAGAGGTATGCTCTGCGAGTTGCGAGCAAAGGCTATCCTGAGCGGCAACATCACGGCACTGCGCTGGCGGGCGGGCAGCGTCACTGGTTCGGTGAGCGATAGCATCACCACCCTGCGGCCACCGTAACTTACGCGCACTCGGCCCTGCTGCACCTTCACCTTCGCGCCGTCGTTGTCTATCTCGGCTCTGACCATAAGATGCGAGGGGAGTTGCCACTCACCTGCGCCCTCCGAAGTTGTGCCCTGCGCCGAGAGGATATCGATAGCCCCCACCGAAATAGGCTTACGCCCACCGCACGATACGGCGAGCAGAGCAGCCACTATCAGCAGCCAACGGCGGATACCCGCAGCCTTGGGTTTATGGTTTGCGACCAACATAAATCTGCGCTATGCCGAAGCTCAAGTTTCGGCGTGTACACTCCTCAAAACCGCAACGACGCATTATCTCGAGGAAGCTCTCGGGGTCGGGGAACTCCTCAATCGAGTCGGGCAGGTAGTCGTATGCCTTTCTGTCGTGCGAGATGAGTCCGCCCACGGGCTTCATAATGTGGTTAGAGTAGAGGCGGTAGGCGAAACGCACCAGCGGATTGCGGGGAGTAGAGAACTCCAGGATGACGATATGTCCACCGCTATTGAGCGCACGCAAAATCTCCTTCAAGCCACCCTCGATATTGCCGAAGTTACGCACTCCGAAGGCTACGGTCACCACATCCAACACGCCGTCGGCCACATCGAGATTTTCGGCATCGCCCTGATACAGAACGATATGGTCATCCAACCCCTGACGGCTGATTTTCTCGGCCGCCACGGCGAGCATATTCTCCGAGAGGTCGATACCCATAATGTTTGCCTTGTCGATACGCTTAGCCAAAGCAATGGCCAAATCGCCCGTACCTGTTGCCAGGTCGAGGATACGCTGGGGACGCATACGGCGCACCAGACGCACCACGCGACGACGCCAAAGTTTGTCAATCGACAGCGAGAAGATATGGTTCAACTTGTCGTATGTGGGTGCGATGTTGTCGAACATCTGCTGCACCTCCTCCTTTTTGGTTTTGCTTGAGTTATAAGGCTTCATTTCCTTATCCTATTTTTTACTGTTTATACTTCAAACTCTCGGCGGGGCTTACCCTCAGCACCATAGCCGACGGCAACAACATAGCCACCATCATCACGGCCAGAGCCGCCACATTCAGCGCCACAACCCACCACAACTTCAACCTCACGGGCAGCTCGGCGAGCATATATCCCGAGGCATCGAGCTCGATAGGATGCCACACGGCCTGCACTGCAATAAGTGCCAGCGCCACCGCATTACCCCACAGCGCCCCTTTGAGGAACAACCTCACGGCACGATAGACAAACATACGGCGGATGGCTCCGTTACGCATACCCAAAGCCTTGAGCGAGCCAATCATACCGGTGCGGTCGAGCACCATAATGAGCATCGTCGTGGCCATATTGAGCAGCACCACCAACATAATGATTATCAATATCACACGGGCGTTTATGTCGTGCGCCTTGAACCAGTCGAAGACCACAGGATAGCGCTCCTGCAGCGTAGTGGCCACCAGCGAACCTACACTCTCGTCGCCCTCGTCGTAGCGGCGGTCGATAATCTCGTAAATCTTTTCGCTCACCTCGTCGGCATCGGCCTTGGGGTAGAGCATCACCTCGTAGGCGCTAATCTGCTCGTCGTCCCAATCGGCTATACGCCTCACATCGCGCACATCGGCAAGAGCCAGGCGTGAGTCCATCTCCTCGAGACCCGTATTGTAGAGCCCCACCACCTTGAAGCGGTCACGGCGCGCACGCCCCTCACCCGAAGCGAAGAGCATCTCTATCTTGTCGCCTATGTGGACGCCGAGGCTTCGTGCCGTCGCCGATGAGAGCAACAACTCCTTGCTGCGGTGTTCGGCCTCGATATCGGGCAGCGTGCCCTCGACAAGGTGATCAGCCCACCACTCGCTATCGTAATCGGGACCTATGCCCTTAATCTGCAGACCAGCCACATTGTCGCCACTCTTGGCCATACCGCTGGCCGAGACCTGACGGCTCACCGCCTTTACTCCCCCAATCGAGAGCACCTCCTCGACAAAGCCTTCGCTCTGCACGACGGGCGAGGGTTCGCCATTCATCATTCCCGACACATCGCTCACCATAACATCGGCGGCCAACCCCTTCAGGGCGTTGTCAATCTCGTAGCGGAAACCTCCCACCACAGCCAGCGTGAGCAACATCGCCGCCACACCTACGCCCACAGTCATAGTGGCCAGGCGCATCATCACCGTTGCGCGTGAACCCTTCTCATAGCGAGCCATACGCTCGGCAAGCATATATTCAACTCTCATCAAAAAAATGTCGCTCTTGCGGCTCACAGCGCAGCCGATAGCCTATGATGGCTAATTTAACAAAATTCTATGCAAAGTTAGAAAAAAAATCTTACTTTTGCATAGCAAATGGCAGACTCCTCGCCAAAAGAGAATTTTTGCAGCATTTGGCATACATTTGGGCCTTTGTTGCGCGTTATTAGAGTGAGGAGTTTTATTAATTAAAAAACGAGATTATGTTGGATTTATTGCAAGTAGCACAAGACTACTATTCGAACGGTTATATGGGCGGCACAGGCTTCTCGTCAGGAGGCTCGCTGCTGCTGATGGGCGCAATCGCCATCATCGGTTACATCGTGCAGGCACGCCTGCAGTCGGTATTCGCGAAGTATTCGCAGGTCTATTTCCCCTCGGGGCTGACTGGTGCCGAGGTGGCCGAGAAGATGTTGCGCGAGAATAATGTCCACAATGTGCGTGTAACCCATGTGCGAGGACAACTCACCGACCACTTCAACCCCGCAAATATGACCGTAAACCTCAGCGACAGCGTCTATTCGTCACGCAGCATCGCCGCCGCTGCCGTAGCCTGCCACGAGTGTGGCCACGCCATTCAGCACGCCCAGGGTTACGCCCCGCTGGTGATGCGCTCGGCATTGGTGCCCGTGGTGAACTTCGCTTCGCGCGCCGCAACTTGGGTAATCATTGCTGGTATCGCCATTATGGCATCGACAAACTCGACCACCGTATGCTGGATTGGCATCGGACTGATTGCTATGTCGGCACTCTTCTCGATAGTGACCCTGCCCGTAGAGTACAACGCCTCGCAGCGAGCCCTCGAGTGGTTGCAGTCGAGCCGTACACTGCAGGGCGCAGAGCTCAGTTATGCCCGCGAGTCGCTCAAGTGGGCTGCACGCACTTACCTTGTGGCGGCATTAAGTGCCATTGCGACAGTGATTTACTACATATCGCTAATCTCGCGCCGCAACAACTAACCCTAACCCGCAAAGCATACTCTTCGCTATGACCCAACGCCCCGATGACTACACTTCGCGCGTGTGGCTGCTCTCGGCCGCCACGCTGCTGATGCTCCTTATCATCAGCTTCATACCTCCCGTCGAAGCGGGGGGAGTGAGCCTGCGTCGTGCCAGCATCATTTCGGACCTCATAAAGTTGGACGATGAGGCCAGCCAGAGCGAGGAGTTGCAGCCCGAAATAAACATCGAGGAGTTTGAGGTGGACCTCGAGGCCGTAGCCTCGGAGGTGGCACAGACCACCGCCACCGCATCGCCTATGGCAGCCGAGACATCGGCATCGTGGGCGGGCATCTTCGACGAGCAACCCGCTGGCGAGAGCTATGGCGCCACAGGTCAGCCCAACGAGCAGATGCCGACCATCGAGTCAATCCCCACGGCCGACTACTCTGACATACTTCCCGCCGACTCGCTCATCGTCGAGATTGAGGACTTCGGCGATGGCATCAACTCACGCATCAGCAACCTCTACGAGAAGTTGCTGGCCGCCAAAGAGCCTGTGCGTGTGGCATTTATGGGCGACTCATTCGTCGAGGGTGACATCCTCTCGGCCGACCTGCGCGAACTCTTGCAGGATACATTCGGCGGAGGCGGTGCGGGCTTTGCTCCCGTGGCTTCGCCCTTTACGGGATTCCGCCAGACAATCAAGACACAATCGAAGGGGTGGACACCCTACAACATAATGCAGCGCAAGAACGCCCCCGAGCCTTATGCTTCGGACTTCTTCGTCTCGGGATGGGTGGCACAGGCCGCCGAGGGAGCCACTACGCGCTGGGATATGACCGACAAGCGCCGCCACCTTGAAGAGTGCAACCGCGCGCGTCTGCTCTTCATCTGCCGTGAGGATGCTACGGTGAGCATAACCCTGAACGAGGGCGAGGAGCGCGAATTCCACTTCGAGGGCAGCGATGCCGTAAGACAGATTGTAGTCGAGGAGCAGCAGATTCGCTCGCTGGAGATGAAGGTCAAGAGCGGAGCCAAGGGCTTCACGGGCTACGGCGCTGAGTTCGACAACCTCGCGGGCGTGGCCGTAGATAACTTCTCGATACGCAGCAACAACGGCCAGGCGATGTTCTGGTCAAACGCTTCGGTGAACGCACAGATTAACACTATGCGCCCCTACGACTTGGTGATTCTGCAGTATGGTCTGAACATCTTGCAGGCCGACCGCACCAACTATTCGCTCTACGCCGAGCAGGTGGAGAAGATGATTCGCTACGCCGAGCAGTGCTTCCCCGAGGCCGCCATATTGGTGATGGGCGTGAGCGACCGCTCGCACAAGAACGAGGGTGGCATCGTCGAGATGACCTCGGCACGCAACCTCTCGGAGAGTCAGCGCAACGCCGCCGAGATGGCGGGTGCAGCCTTCTGGAGCACCTACGACGCTATGCGTAAGGCTGGCGGTATGACGGCATTTGTGAGCAACGGATGGGCGGGCAAGGACTATACCCACATCAACTACGCCGGTGGTCGCGAGATTGCACGCGCACTCTACTACGCCATACTTCAGGGTGCACAGCGCTACAGCCATCAGTTGCGCGAGCGATTGGAGCAGAGCAAGCCTATAATCACCGAGCCGTTGCAGGAGATTGCCCTGCCGCCCGTAGGCAACACTCTGCCACCCGCAGAGTCTGTACTGCGCGATTCGACTACGCTAAATGAGAATTCAGTAACCTCGGCACAATGACTATGACGGAGATATCCCTTGATGCGCTCCTGGGTCGTGTACAGGAGCTACTTTCGTACGATTCCACTTCGCCGTTGATATTCAACAGCGGAGTGTTCCTCTTCCTGTTTGTGGGCTTTGTGACGGGTTATCTGCTGTTGCGTCGCGCCAACTCGTTGCGACTGCTCTATGTGATAGCCTTTTCGTTATACTTTTATTATAAGTCGAGCGGACTGTACTTCCTGCTGTTGGTGGGAGTATCGGTGAGCGACTACCTGATAGGCCACGCCATTGCGGGCAGTCAGGACCAGAGGCTCAAGCGCCGCCTCGTTGCGCTCAGCGCAATCATCAACCTGGCGATGCTCGGCTACTTCAAGTACACGAATTTCTTTATCGAGATGGCCAACGGGCTGTTTGGGGCTGGATTCCTCGACTTTAAGAATATCTTTCTACCCGTCGGCATATCGTTCTTTGTATTCCAGTCGATGAGCTACACCATCGACATCTATCGTGGTGCCATACGCCCTCTGAGCCGCTGGAGCGACTTCTTGTTCTATCTGTCGTTCTTCCCGCAGCTGGTGGCGGGCCCCATCGTCCGTGCCAAGGACTTCATCCCGCAGATACGCAAGCCGCTGATCGTGACGCGCGAGATGTTTGGCCGCGGCATCTGCTTCATCATTGCGGGTCTGATTAAGAAGGCCATCATCTCGGACTACATATCGCTGAACTTCGTGGACCGCATCTTCGACGAGCCCGCACTCTACTCGGGTTTCGAGTGCCTGATGGGCATCTACGGCTATGCACTGCAGATATATTGCGACTTCTCGGGTTATTCAGATATGGCCATAGGTATAGCCCTGCTGTTGGGCTTCCGCTTCCCCAAAAACTTCGATGCACCCTATAAGTCGGCCACCATCACCGAGTTCTGGCGCAGATGGCACATCTCGCTCTCGTCGTGGCTGCGCGACTACCTCTACATCTCGCTGGGCGGTAACCGCAAGGGCAAGGTGCGTACATACATCAACCTGCTGCTGACGATGCTGCTGGGTGGTCTGTGGCACGGTGCGGCGGTTCGCTTCGTGCTGTGGGGCGCACTGCACGGCGTAGCGTTAGCGATACACAAGATGTGGATGAGCATCGCACCTTGGGCCAAGGCCGATGGCAGAGATATGAACTTCGTGGTGCGACTGCTAGGCGGTATTTTCACCTTCAACCTGGTGTGCCTGGGCTGGCTGCTGTTCCGTGCCGAGGATATGCAGACGGTGCATCTGATGCTCTACCAGATAGCCAACAACTTCAACTCGGCCATCATACCCCAATTCATCGAGGGTTACAAGGCCGTTGTGGGTCTTATCGTCATCGGCTATGCTATGCACTTCATCCCCGAGAAGATTGACAGCGATATCCAGTGCAAGGTCGCAGGTGCTTCGTTCTGGTGGCAGGTGGCAATGCTGACGGCCACCGTATGGTGCGTGATGCAGATTAAGTCGAGCGACATCCAGCCGTTTATCTATTTCCAATTTTAATTAGATTAGTTTGCAAGTGCAGAATTGCGGGCTTGCTATGGGCTTGCGGTGAGTTTGCTATGGGCTTGCGGTGAGTTTGCTATGGGCTTGCGGTGAGTTTGCTGTGGGCTTGCGGTGAGTTTGCTGCGGGCTTGCACACGAGCCACAAACACAAAACAAAAACAGACGACTAAAAGTCGTCTGCTCTATTTGTATATAGGGATTCGAACGGCGAAGCCGAAGAGTGAACACCACAAGGCGCAGGGCTATAGCCCGAGCAATAAACATATAATTCGTTCACTCAACCCCACCTCTATGTGAGCAATGCATATTCACTGCAAAAAGCAGAGCATAAGCCGCCAGGCTGATTTGGTTTGTGCGGTGGCTGTGGGCTTGCACACGAGCCACAACCACAAAACAAAAACAGACGACTAAAAGTCGTCTGCTCTGCTTTTGTAGTGGATAGGGGATTCGAACCCCTATGTCATGCGTGAGAGGCATGTATCCTAGCCCTTAGATGAATCCACCATTGTTCTGTTTTTGTGGTGCAAATATAGGGCAAAAAATTCATTCTACAAATTTTTTCACAAAAAAAATGCATTTTTTGTTATTTTTTTTTGCTTTTTGCCCTATATCGCCCACTTTTTGCCTCTACTCTTCGAGGTAGTCGAGGATATTGCCACTGATTTGCATCAGCGAAATCTCGCAGAGTTTGGTATTATACTCGGCCGTGAGGATGCGCTCCTCGGCGTCGAGCAGACTCTTCTGCGCCTCGCGCATATCGATACCCGAGAGTTCTCGCAACAGATAGCGCTCCATAGCAATATTGTAGTTCTCTTTGGCCGTAATGAGGTTCTGCTGCTCGAGTTTCACCACCTCCAGATTGTTGAGATATGCCTGCCAAAAAGTCGCCAAATCGGCCGACAGCGTCAACTCTATCTGCTCGCGTGTGTATTGTGCATTCTCAACCTCAATCTTGGCATTGCGCTGCTCACGGCGACGGTTACCATCAAAGATTGTAAATCCCAGATTGAGTCCCGCATTTGGTCCCAGCGTACCTCTTGTTTTGGTTGTGCCACTACCGTAACGGTTGAGCGTGTAGCCATAGCCTGCCGCCAACTTCAGATAAGGGTAGTTGCGAGCCTTCGCAGCCTTCAACTCCATCTGCGAGATTGCCGTATTGCGGTCAGCAATAAGCAACGATACATTCGATTCGAGCATCTGCGCCTGCAATACATCCCACTTCAGAGCGTCATTAACCCTTATCACAGTGTCCTGTGCCACACACTTCTCATCGAGAGACTTGTTGGCCATAAGTTCGTTGATGCGTATGCGCGAGGCGATGACAGCCTCCTGCTGCGACATATATTTCGAGGAGTCGGCGTTAAAATCGACACGCGCCTGCAACATATCGAGGCGTGAGAAGTTACCGATTTGGTAGCGGTCCTCGGCAATGCGCAATCTCTCGCGCGAGAGAGCCATAGCATAGCGGAAGTTGTCGAGGCGCAGGGTCTGCTGAATGAGGTTGTAGTACTCAGCGGTAAGGTCAGCCACCAAATCCTCGATGGTCAGGCGTGTCTGCAACTCGCCCTTCTGCTGCAACTCACGCAACTTATTGTAATTGGCACGCACGCGCATACCGTCAAAGAGTGTCCAGTTAAGCGACAGACCTACATCTACGGTCTGGTCGAAGGCGGCGGCATCCACCACTCTGTCACCCTCGACGGGCACTGTTTCGGTTCTGTCGGCCGAGCCCATATATCCCGCCGAAAGGCCCACCGTGGGGAGCATACCCGCATTGGCGGCCGTAGCGTTGTTCTCGCTTATGCGCTGCTTGTTGCGCTCGATAAGGATATCGTAGTTCTGGCGGAGACCCACCTCGAGGCACTCCCTGAGCGAGATAACCTTATCCTGTGCCGCAGCCATTGAAGCGAAGGCGAGGGCGGCTATGATTGTGAGAAAATATTTCATATAAAGAGTCTATTTTTTAGTTGCTTGCTTTGCTCTGTCGGTTGCCACATAAGAGTAGATGGCCGGCACGATGTAGAGCGTCAGGATGGTAGATACCACCAAACCACCCACTACCGCGACACCCATAGCGATACGGCCGTTGGCACCCTCGCCCGTAGCGTAGGTCAGCGGCAACAGACCCAAGATGGTAGAGGTGCTGGTCATAAGGATGGGACGCATACGCTGCAGCGAGGCCTGCTCGATAGCCTCACGCAGGCTCATACCCGCATCCTGCTTCTGGTTGGCGAACTCGACGATAAGGATACCGTTCTTGGCCACCAGACCGATAAGCATAATGATACCAATCTGGCTGTAGATGTTCATCGTCTGACCCGTGGTGGACATAAACACCAGCGCACCCGCGATAGCCAAAGGCACGGTGAGCATAATGACGAGCGGATCTTTGAAACTCTCGAACTGCGCCGCCAAGATAAGGTAGATAAGCACGATGGCCAAAAGGAAGGCAAACATCAAGCTCGACGAACTCTCGCGGAACTCCTTTGAGTCGCCCGTAAGTGCGGTGCGGAAGTCATCGGGCAGCACTTCGGCGGCGATGCGGTCCATCTCCTCCAGACCGTCACCGATGGTCTTGCCCTTGGCCAGACCCGCCGAGATGGTTGCCGAGAGGAAACGGTTATAGTGGTAGAGCTGCGGCGGAGCCACATTCTCGTTCACATCCACGAGGTTGTCCATCTGAATCATCTCGCCCGTGCCACTACGCAGGTAGATTGACTTCAGGTCGGCAGGCTTGTTACGCTGCTGACGGTTAATCTCGGCCAGAATCTCGTACTGCTTACCGTTCATATAGAAGTAACCCATACGCTGACCACTCAAGCCATACTGCAGCGTCTGCGCGATGTCGCGCGTAGATACGCCCAGCAGGTTGGCCTTGTCGCGGTTGATGTTGATACGGGCCTCGGGCTTACTGAACTTGAGGTTCACATCGGCCATCTGGAATACGGGACTCTCATAGACCTTCTCCATAAAGATGGGCAACACCTCCTCCAGGCGGTCGATGGTCATAGCCTGCAGAACATACTGCACGGGCATACCACCACGACGGCTACCGAAGGTACTCTGCTGCTGCACGAAGGCACGCGCCTTGGTGTGGGTCTTGACGGCCTTCGACAACTCCTCGGCCATCTCCATCTGCGAGCGGTCACGCTCCTTGATGTCGTTGAGCGCAATCTGGATGTTACCACGACCACTGCTCACACGAGCCGTAACATAACGGCGCTCGGGCATAAGCGAATCGACAAGGTCGTTGATGCCCTCGGTGTAATCACGCAGGTACTCGTAAGTGGCACCCTCCGAACCAGAGGTGTTGATGGTAATCTGCGAGCGGTCCTCCAGCGGCGCCAACTCGGCAGGGATAGAGCTCCACAACCAGCCGATCAGCACCATAGTCACCACAACGATGGGTATAGCCACCCAGCGCACCTTGAGGAAGGCGGCCAGAGTCGAACTGTAGAAGTTATTTAATCCCTCGAAGAAGGGCTCGGTCTTGGTGTAGAACCAACTCTTCTTCTCCTGGCGCACAAGAATCTTTGTTGCGAGCATCGGCGTCACGGTCAAAGCCGAGAAGGTAGAGATAATCACCGCACCCGAAATCACCAGCGAGAACTCAATGAAGAGTTTACCCGTCATACCCTCCATAAAGACGATGGGGAAGAATACGGCAAGCAGGGTGATAGAGGTAGAGATAACGGCAAAGAAGATCTCCTTCGCTCCCTCGATACCAGCATCGAAGGGCGACATACCTCGCTCGATGCGTATGTAAATGTTCTCGGTCATAACGATGGCGTCATCGACCACCAATCCCACCGATAGCACGACGGCCAACATCGAAAGCACATTGATTGAGAAGCCCGCCAGATACATCAAGAAGAATGTACCGATAAGCGAAACGGGAATCACAATACACGGGATGAGCGTCACGCGGAAGTTACGCAAGAAGAGGAAGATGATAATCACCACAAGGATGAAGGCCTCATATACGGTCTGCTTAACCTCGTCAATTGAGGCGCGGATGAAGCGTGTATTATCGAAGCCGTAGCTCAACTTGACATCCTCGGGCAAATCCTTACGCATCTGCTCGACACGCTCATACACAGCATCAGCAATCTCGAT
This sequence comes from Alistipes sp., assembly GCA_017555695.1. Lineage (GTDB taxonomy): Bacteria > Bacteroidota > Bacteroidia > Bacteroidales > Rikenellaceae > Alistipes. The sequence continues at coordinate 2,396 of JAFZFX010000015.1, read as the reverse complement.
ATGGTTGGCACCAGGCTGCGGCACCACAACAACGCCGACCATAGGCACGCCGTTCATCTTCATATAGCTGCGTGTATCCTGCGGGCCCAACTCGGCACGGCCGATATCGCTGAGGCGGATGATGCGTGTGTCGCTCTCGCGCACCACAAGGTCGTTGAACTCCTGCGCCGTATGCATCAGACCCATAGTACGGATGGTAAGCTCGGTGGTGTTACCCTCGATACTACCCGACGGCAACTCTACATTCTCGCGGTCGAGGGCGCTCTTCACATCGATGGGCGTGATGCCGTAACCAGCCATCTTGGCGGGATCGAGCCATATACGCATAGAGTAGCGCTTCTCACCCCAAATCTGCACGGCACTAACATCGCTGATGGTCTGCAGCTGCTCCTTGATGGTAAGGTCGGCAATCTCGCTAATCTCCAGCAGCGAGCGCTTGTCGCTCTGTACGGCCACCATCAAGATGGGCATAGCGTCGGCGTCGGCCTTCGACACGGTGGGAGGGTCGCAGTCGCGGGGCAGGAATCGCTGGGCACGCGACACCTTGTCACGCACATCGTTGGCAGCGGTCTCGAGGTCCACCGACAACTCGAACTCCACAGTCACACGGCTTGAGCCCTGCGAGCTGACACTCGAGAGTGAACGGATACCAGGGATACCGTTGATGTTCTGCTCCAACGGCTCGGTAATCTGGTTCTCGATAACATCGGCATTGGCTCCAGGGTAGGAGCAGGTCACCGAGATGATGGGGTTATCGACGCTCGGATACTCACGCACACCAAGGTAACTGTAGCCAATCACGCCAAAGATGACGATGATAAGCGTCATTACGGTGGCCATCACCGGTCGTCGTATGCTCAATTCGGAAATATTCATATTGCAGAGTGAGAGTTGTGGGTTAGTTTACTTCTTGAAGTTCTACGGGCAGACCCTCGCGCAACTGAAGCGTACCCGAAGTGATTACGGTGTCGCCCAACTCGATACCCTCGACGATGTGAATCAGGGCGTCGGTACGCAGTGCGGTCTTCACAGCCACAGCCTTGGCCTTGCCACCACGATAGAGGAAGACCTTATCGACACCCATCTCGGGCACGATAGCCTCGGTGGGGATGGCGATGGCGTTGGGGATATCCTGCATACGAACCTTAGCCGCGATGAAACGACCCGGCAACAGGCGGCCGTTGGGGTTGGCGTAGGTGGCACGCACCGACAACATACGGGTGTCGCTATCCACCTCCGACTCCTTGGCATAAACCGAGGCCTTGAACTCCTCGTTGATGCCCTCAACGGTGAATGTCAGGGGTGTGCCAGGCTTAATCTGGTCGGCATAACGCTCGGGGACGAACATATCGATCTTCAGGGGCGAAATCTTGGTCAGCTTGGCCACCACCACGCTGGGTGATGCGTAGGCACCCTCACTGACATTACGCAGACCGATGATGCCATCAAACGGAGCGCGCAACTCGGTCAGGGCGATATTCTGCTTGACGATGTCGATGTCGGCGTTGAGCATAGCCAGCTCGGTGCGAGCCTGCTCGAAGGCCTCCTGGCTGACAGCATCCTTCTCCAGAAGTGTACTCTGACGATAGACGCGATCCTGCGCCAGCTTGAGCTGTGCCTCGTAGCGAGAGAGCTGCGCCTGCAGGGGTTTGTCGTTCACCTTGGCCAGCAGGTCGCCCTTGCGGACCATTGTACCCTCTCGGAAGTTAATCTCGACAATCTTACCCGAAGTCTCGAAAGTGAGGTTTACCTCCTCGTCGGGGAGCAGGTTACCCACCATTCTGATATCCTCGGTCAGGCTCTGGGGCGCGATGACCACAGCATTGACACTGAGCGTGTTATTACGGGGAGCCATAGCTGCGGGAGCTGCGTCTGCGCCCTTGTTTTTCTTGTAATAATTATATCCGCCAAGAGCAATGCCGAACACTGCAACGATAACGGCGGTAATAATCCACTTTCTCTTCATATATGTGTAAGTTTTAATTAGCCAACATAACACACAAAGATATGAAAAATATGTCTAAAAATGGTTTGATTATTACATAATCAAAAGGTGAAACGGGAAAAATAGCGGGTGAATTTTTATTAAGTGAGTTTTTATTAAGTGAGAATCCTCTTACCGCTAATGAATGGTGTCCCACCGCCGTGGGTGGTGTTTTTGTTTGTCATTGTGAGGAGGAGTTTACTCCGACGCGGCAACACTGCGAATAAGCGAGGGCAGAATCAAACTTGTTTGAATTATGCCGAGCGGGAGCAGGTAAAAGCCACGAAGTGGATTAATCCCCCGCCTACCCAAATGAGATTACCGCGTCGGGCTTTGCCCTCCTCGTAATGACAGATACAACAACTATTCTCCCACTCACGGCGGTGGGATGAGATTGCGGAGCGAGATATGG
>JAFZFX010000014.1 GCA_017555695.1 Alistipes sp. | reverse complement strand
TAAGGCTATCTGCGACGAGAAGGGCATCGACCCTTACAAGATGTGTGAGGAGACTCAGCCTATCTGCTTCGAGAACGCTAAGTGGGCTTACGTTGTAGGTGCTGCTATCGCGATTAAGAAGGGTTGCACAAACGCTGCTGACGCTGCTGAGGCTATCGGTGAGGGTCTTCAGGCCTTCTGTATCAATGGTTCTGTAGCTGAGGATCGTAAGGTAGGTATCGGCCACGGTAACCTCGCAGCACGTCTTCTCCGTGAGGAGACTCAGTGCTTCGCATTCCTCGCTGGTCACGAGTCATTCGCTGCTGCTGAGGGCGCTATCAAGATCGCTGAGATGGCTAACCGCGTACGTAAGAACCCATTGCGCGTTATCCTTAACGGTTTGGGTAAGGACGCTGCTAAGATCATCTCTCGTATCAACGGCTTTACTTATGTTCGCACAGAGTTCGACTACTACACTGGTGAGGTACACGAGGTAGAGACTATCGCTTACTCAGATGGTCTTCGCGCAAAGGTACGTTGCTATGGTGTTGATGACGTTCGCGAAGGCGTAGCAGTTATGTGGAAGGAGGACGTAGATGTATCTATCACTGGTAACTCTACCAACCCTACTCGCTTCCAGCACCCAGTAGCAGGTACTTACAAGAAGGAGCGCACCTTGGCAGGTAAGAAGTACTTCTCAGTAGCATCTGGTGGTGGTACTGGCCGTACTTTGCACCCAGATAATATGGGCGCAGGTCCTGCATCATACGGTATGACCGACACTATGGGTCGTATGCACTCTGACGCACAGTTCGCAGGTTCTTCATCAGTACCAGCACACGTTGAGATGATGGGCTTCCTCGGCATGGGTAACAACCCTATGGTAGGTGCAACTGTTGCTATTGCAGTGGCTATCCAGCAGGCAATGAACTAATTTAGCGTGATAGCGGCGCATCAGCGACGCTTCAATCAAAACCCCGAATGAGAAATACGCCAAGTATGTCCCATCCGGGGTTTTTCATGTCATCGCCACTGCTACACCACTCTGATACCAAATAAACTGATTGGTTTATAATACATTGAAAGGAGCAGACCGAGAGGTTTGCTCCTTTTTGTATGTTAATATGTGAAGGTTGTTTGGGGGTTGTGATTATAGCGTGTTTTGAAGCTGTTTGGGGTGATATAATGTTAAGATAGTAGTTTGTGTGCAGAGTGAGTTAAGATGCGACAGAATGAGTCTAAATAACCTTTATTTGGGCATTGACGCACCCGAGGTGCAACCATATAACTAAAAACATCCGAGCGTTAATTGCTCGGATGTTTGCTTTTTACACCTCAATAAACTTTCCACCATCGAAACCTTTGAGGTTCTCTCGGTAGTAGACATAACCAAGTTGGTTGCAGACAAGGCGTGTGTTACCTATGACGGCATCCTTATTGGTGTGTGAGTGACCAAATATCCACGCATCAATTCGGCTATCTTCAATAAAGTCGCCCAACTCGGTAGCGAAAGCACTATTCAGTAGGCTACCTCTATGCTCTGATGCTACAACTGCCAACGATGGGAGGTGATGTGTTACCACCACGATACGCTCGGCGGTACTCTCCGCTACACTTTGCTTGATAAAGTCCAGACACTTCTCGTGCTCGGCGTTAAAGTCGGCAGGGGTAAAGCGGTGACCATTGTACAGAATCTGCCGAAAGTCATACATCCCTTGCTCTACAACAAATTCGTCTTCGGGGCGAATATGCGACCAAAGCGTCGAGAGGATAAAATCGACATTATCAATCCTTACAACCTTGTTCTGGTGGTAATGCACATTTGGCAGTATCTCACGGCTCCAACTGTCACCATCTGCCAAGACATCATAGTTTTGGTAGTATTCGTGGTTACCTGGCACTATTAACACTTCCCGATAATTTGCCGATGCCCACTCCCAAAACTTGGGGCAAGGAGGTATCCTGTCACACAAATAGCCGACATCGCCCGCAAGCACAAGCACATCGCCCACAACATCAAATGGGACATTTTGCATATATCGTCTGTTTGCCGACATCTCTAAATGGAGGTCAGAAGCGTATTGGATTTTCATCGTATATTAAAATTACAAATACAACACCTCGTTATTGTCAAGGCATTTCACATTGTTATTTACGAATATATCGCAAAATCGTTTCGGGGCGTCAGTATGTATGGGTACAATCGTTTTTGGACGAACGAACTCAACTATGCGTTGCAATGATTGTGTATCGGCGTGACCGCTCGAATGAATATCTTTGACAGCCGCACAATGCTCCTCGACCCAATGGCGAAAACGCTCGGTGTTTGGCTCATTCCAGTAGCCACCCCAGATAGACTTTATCAAGCGTATGTGAGGCGCTTTAATTCGCTGCAAATAAGTTAGTGTCGTTGGGCGCATCAGCATTACATATTTCTCCGGGGAGCTTGAGAAATCATCATAGGACACCTTGTTTTGGTTGGGATTGAGCGAGTAGATATACCGTTCTTGGTTGCGTTCCGTAAGGCGATCCGTAAGGCCTGGCGGAAAATAGACCTTCATCTGCTCGGCCGTTGTTACAGTCGGAATTTTTGGGTTTAATTGAGTAACCGCCGCCAAAACATTTGCTGTGTAAGGGTCAATTGCAAGGGTTTTACCACATCTGATGCAAGCACGAAACAGAGCGCATATACGGTCTATATTCTTTGCTGAGCACCACACCAAATGTAGAGCATCGGGAGCATCGTTGAAAGCCTCGACAAACTGATTTTCAATATCTCGCTCGGTGGGGTTGCTCTTTGCTCTTAAAATATTTGTCCCCTCCAAGAGTAGGTAATCCACATCCTTGGGCAAGTTCTTATATAATACTCCCTTAACGCCGTGAAGGCGGATATCTCCGCTATACAATATGCGCTTGCCATCGCACTCAATAAGATAGGCGCACGCGCCATAAGCCGAATGGTCAACGATGTAGGCTGTAACCTTTATATCTGCCACCTCGCATGATTGTCCACTCTTTAGGGTGTGCTTTTCGAGGTG
>JAFZFX010000013.1 GCA_017555695.1 Alistipes sp. | reverse complement strand
GCCTTACACAGACAAAAGCCGTCAGAGTGATTTCAATTCTTGTTCGAGTTGGGCAATTCGCTCTGCTCCTTTTTCGAGGTCGTAGTGGAACAACCCCGCAAACGAGCAGTTGCAGAGCATTTCGATATCGGCTTCGGTTATTGGGCGAGGGAAACCGCAGTCGGCGTATGGCTTCATTTTCCGCCAGACGGCACTAATGAGCGACTCGCCCGTGCGAATTTCGAGCCGAGTCTCACGCTGTGCAAAGTAGTAAAAGAGCATCTCTCGGTGGAGAGCCTCTCGGAGTTCGTCTTTTGTCATCAATTATTAGTTTTGATTATGCAACAAAAGTAAAACCCCTCTCTGCCATATCAGGTCAGAGAGGGGAATGTCATCGATATTAGTTAGCTATTTCTGCCACTCGGCGAGTTTTTGTTCCAACTCCTCTGCTGTGCAGAGTACGGTGCGAGGTTTACAGCGCACTGCCTCACCAACAATACCAGCTGCCTCCAACTGCTCGAGGATGCGCCTGGAACGATTGAAGCCAATCTCAAATTTACGCTCCAAAGGGCTCCCCATAGCCATTCTATTGTTTTCTACTACAAATCTTGCTACCTCAACAAACAGAGGATCAGCCTGCGAAAAATAAAATTTCTGTTCCATAGGTTTTATCTTTTTTTGAGTTATTCTATACTGTCGCTACAATAGGTTGTAATTAGTCTTCTAATTCAAGGAATGCTTTGAGCAATATGTGCCATTTTACTTGATCTTTTCCAAATCGGCAGCAGGGGTGCTGGATGATAATAGCAGGGATCGGATCCCCGGCGTCCAATTTGAAAGTGCGGACAGGAGTATCATAAATTACCCCATTATACTCGGCTTTTAGGGTGTAATCGGGAGATTCAGGGGCTCCGTCAGGTAACCAATCTCGAGTAAAAAGAAACTTACTCCAAATAATAATATAATCGGGTTGATATTCCGCTAAAACCTCTTTGAAAGCCTCTTTATAGTCATCTATCTCTTCTGCTTCCGTTTTTCTTCTGCTGCGAGGTTTGTATTGCGAATGCTGAATATAGTTGTAGAAAATAACACTATTCCAGAAGTTAATACTCTCTTGTGGTGATGGGGTGTAGCCAAAAAGATTCTTCTCGAAAGTTAATATTGTTTGAAGATGCCCTGCACTTTTCGATCTTCCACTTCTATACTCCATATACTCTCCACGAATAAGATCGCGGGTCATTTTATAGCAGTTATCATTCATACACTCATACGAGCAATCACCTTTACTGCGACATTTATCATTCCTATTTTCATCTTTTGCACAATAATGACTATCGCCTAACACTAAAATTTTCTTACCCTGAAATCCTGTTTCGTTTGTGTATAATTCACCTACCCATGGAAGAAACTTTACATACTTATACTCTTTATTCTCCATATTCATTTACTTTTCGTTTTTTATGTAATCAGCATTAGCCTTCAAAAACGCCTTCAAATCTGCCACCATCTGCTCGTAGTACAACTCAATATCTTTGTGTGATTTAGGATAGGATGGATGATAACTATCTATCACAATCTTTTGGGTTGAAGGAGAAAAATATACCCAGCCAGCATCCGAAAACTTTTCGAGGTCTGGCAAGTATGTGTCCTTTACAAAATCTTTGATTATTCCGCCGCCTCCACAGCAGAGTATAATGTCGGCATCGTACATCGCAATTTGCTCTTGGAGGGAATCGGCATATCTTTCGATATGAGCCTTTAACACCTCATCTCTGATAGAACTCTCCCCAATCTCCTTTTTACAATTCACACGTGCAATCGGGGCAGAGGCGTAGTGCTCACGCAACTCATCCCAACAGGGCGTTTGGTTGTATTCTACAATCTCGCCACCTTGCACCGCATTGAGCAGAGCATACGACCACAATGTCAAGTTTCGATACATTCCTGCTGCCGGCTCTTTCCTATCCTCAATGTTGTTTTTCAGAGCAGTCTCCTCGCGTATGTCCTCTTGGCCTCCGTTACGGGTGGTATCTTTGGTTAGAATCAGCAAACGACAAGGTGCATTATCCCATAATTCGGTTTCATTGCCCGAGTGGCGTATCCAACAGCCATTTAAGAGTTCAAGTTCCCCACGAAATAAGATGCCGTCATAGGCAAAATCCTCCTCCGGATTTATGCCATCTTTCACTCGGCACGCCTCCATCCATCGTGCAAACAACTCCTCTTCTCGTTCTTTGTAAGTTGTCATACTTATTACTTTTTATACACCTTAAAATGATACCCCGAGCCCATACCTGCCGAGGCGTTGTTGTTTGCGGTCTTCTCAGCCTTTTTGCGGAGAATATCTTTGAGTAACACGGGAGCTAACACACCTGCCGAGTCGCCCATCGAAGGCAGTTTCTGCTGAAAATCAAACGAAGGACACAAGCGGTACTCGAAAATAGAATACTCGTCATTGCGTTCAACCTCGACTTGCGAGTGGTGCAGTGGTAGGGTGCGGAGATACTTACTCTGCCACGAATCGACCTTCAAAGCAATAGGCTCCACATCGAAATCCTCATCACCGATGATAATTCCGTAATAGTCCTCAAAGAATTTCGCAGCATCGAACTTCTTCGGCAACTTGAATTTGCGCTCGGTTGGCTCCAACGCTTTGATGCGGTCGAGGGCATACAAGCGAAGTTCGTCATACCCCTCGCTCTTGCCGAGCATATACCACCTCTGCTCAAAAAGTTTCATGCAGTACGGCTCCACCTCAAAAGTCGAAGGCTCCGGTTTCCCGAAGCTCTGGTAGGTCATCGAGAGTGCCACACTCTCGCGCATTGCATCGACAATGGTTGTCAGGTGCTGCTGTCCCGAAGGTACATCTTCGAGGAGGATGCGGTTTTTGAGTTCCTGGCTCTCGTGCAGAATGTTATTCACCGAGAAGGTCTGGATTAACCATTTTCGCATACCCATATTGTCGATACCTTCGCGGTCGGCAACGACATAGCCTCGCTGCGTGCGACTATACTTTATCTCGATATCGAACAACTCCTCCACGGCATCGGTATAGCGGTGAAACTGACGCTCCGAAAGCTCCTCGCCACGCCCAAAATGCGACTCATAGCGATGCTGTATCTCTTCGAGTGTGATAGGCCCTCGGTTATATATGGTCGTAACGAACCACACATAGCGGTTGATAAGTCCTGCGGTACTCATAATGGGTTGTAATTTTAGGTAAAGTTACAAATTATAATCGAATCCAACGCTCGGGCGAGAGTAAAAAGTGCATCGCCAATGCACCGATAACGATTCCAATCGCTACGGCAGTGGCAGTTTGTTTTCGTTGCCGCTGCTTATTTTCGGGAAATGAGTCGGCGCATCTTTGCCAATGCTCGGCTGTAAACGGTTTGTTTGCAATACTTTCCACCAACTGCTCACTAAATGATTTTTCCTTGCGATTTTGCTCGCTTGTCTGTTTCTGCTCCATACCCTTTGCTGTTAAATTTTGATACAAAGGTATAGCAATAGACTGACAAAATGCAACATAGTTAATTTTATAAACAAGAAAAATGCAGCCGACTCAACGACTGCATCTCTCAAAGGGAAATAAGTTATCCCATAATCTCCTCGACCAAGGCATAGAATCGCCTCTCGACAAGCGCGTCCCAAAGGCTTGATTTTTTGAACGCTTCGGCGGGAATGTACTCCTTGTAACGCTCGAAAAATTCGGGAGTGTAGAGTTCCTCGCTACGCCAGCGATTGATAATGCGTTCCCAATCCCACTTGTCGGCAAATTTGTCGAGCAGGGCATACGAGAGTTCCAAGTTGCTGTTCTCCGACAACTCGTGCCAATCCCATCGGTCAGCAAACTGCTCAATGATTTTCGGCGTGAGCAACCTTGTTGGAGCATAACCCGACAGCTCCTTCCAATCGATATAGTTCTTGAAGTAATCAAGAATTGATGCTGTCCACAGCATCTCGGTATTGCAGGAAAGTGCCTCCCAATCGATCTCTCCTTTATACTTTTTGAGCAACTCCTCATTCCACTTAAATTCGCGCGACAACTGATTCCACGCTTCTTTGTTCATCTCCTCGGCGACAATCGCATCACCAAAACTTCTCTTTGCTTCCATACTTTTTTTTAATGGTTAATACTTGTTTGATGGTGCAAAGTTGACGCTACAAACTGCCACATTATGTCAGAGTAAGAATTATTTTTTTACAAACTCATACAACTCACGCAGGTAGTCGTCGATATTTTCATCCGAGTAGAAACAATCCTTTTGCGGGCGCCAATGATAATGCACTTTGTCGGAGAATGGCTCCTTCCACGACTCTACGCCCGGTATATCGGCAGATATATCCTCCAAATAATCGTGGAAATATTGGCGGGTGCGATTGGCTATCTCCTGCCCAAGTCGGATTTGTGGCGCACGATTCTGCTCCGCCTCGCGCACAAACTTATCCCTAAACTCCTCGAACGAACAACGCTCCCACCACTTCCAACCGCTGCCATCTTGCTCCTCCCAATGCTGATGCGTGACCTTGACCTCCACGCAAAAGTCGTTCATACGCAGAATGTCGGGAATGGAATAGGGCTTGTGGAAACTCAAATCGTGAACGGCGTGGCAGATGCAGAGGTGGCTCAATTTCTCGGCAGCGGGCTGTACGGACTCATACCAAGTCGTGCCATCGTTGAGGTCGTCTTTTATCCTCAACTCTTCGCAGGTCATTTCGGGGCGATAGTCGGCAGGTGAGCGGAGACACCAACAAGACTCTACCTCCTCCAATTTCAGATGCTCGCAAGTGTATAGCCAGTCAATAATGCAAAACATCTCGTAGAATTCCGAGCCGTAGTAGTCGTCATTCGCCATTGGCAAAACAGAGCTGTGCCCATTCGGCGAAAACCTAAGCGAGCCCTCGACCTCCACATCGTCATCAAATTCGGGGTCGTAGGTAGCAGTTACCATCCTGCGATAGACTACTTCAGTACGTGCATACATCCTCTGAGTAAGTTCAAACAGCCGATTATTCACCTGTTCCATACGCACCACCTCCTCGGGCGTAGCAACAAACATCTTATCAAGCAGATGTTTGCGCTTCCAGATTAGGCGTTCTACCTGCTCACGTTTGCGCTGCGAACTAGTCCACTCCATATTAAACTCCACATTTTTGCCCGTGATGGCAAGAATCTTCTCCTCGATTTTCTGCATCTGCTCCCGCAAGTGGGTATATTCTTTGTTTTTCATAATAAGTGGGATGTAATTTTCGGCAAAACTACATCCCTACAATGCCATATCTCGTCAGTGCAGATTATTCTCCCATAATCGCAGCGACCTTGTTCATCTCTTGGGCGAGAGATTCGTTCATAATGTGGGCGTAGTGGAGTGTCATTCGGGTATTAGTATGACCGAGCATCTTCGACACATTCTCCAATTTTACATTATTCGCCAGCGTGATTGTCGTGGCGAAAGTATAGCGGGCGGTGTGCATCGTAAGGTGCTTTTTAATGCCGCAAAAATCAGCAATCTCCTTCAAGTATGAATTCATCTTCTGATTGGCGTACACCGGAAAAACCGTTTTGTTTGCCCGGCACATCGGGTGGTTGCGGTACTTCTCAATCAGTTGTAAAGGATATTCTAACAGAGGCACAAAGAACTCAACTTCGGTCTTCTGGCGTTGTTTGTGAATCCATTTCCGACCGTGTGCATCTTCGGTAATATGCTCGGGCTTCAAGTTATAGACATCAATAAACGCCAAGCCTGTATAACAGCAAAATATAAAAATATCACGCACCATATTGAGTCGCTCGATATCAAACTCCTTGTCTCGAATCGTATTCACCTCCTCAATCGTCAGAAAATCCTTGACTACCTTCTTCTCCGAGAACTTGATACCCGCAAAAGGATTGACAGTTATCCAACCGTTAGCAATTGCGAGGTTTACCACCTTTTTCAGGCACTTCATATAACGAATCATCGTGTTTTGTGCCACACGCTTCTCAATCTTCAAGAACGCCTCAAAATCACGAATCATCTCACCGTTGAGGTTCTTAATAGGGAAGTCCGCCACTTTGGTTTTGCGTGACACCATCTCCTTGAAATAGCGCAGACATAGGCGATAACGGCTCAATGTAACCGCATCGAACTCGATGCCCACCAGCTGCGCCATTCTCTCGTTGTGCTCCTCGAAAGAGGCATAGAACATCTTTTGGCTGATATGCTTGCCCTGCAAATACTCCTTGATAGTCAGAGGGTCAGCATAGCCATTACGCTCAACCAACTCTTTGTGAATCTCGTATGCTCGTGTGCGCAACGATTCGAGATGGCGGTTAATCTCAATCGGGATGGGGCCTTTACCCACAGCTCGCTCCTTCTTCTGATCCCAGAGCGACAATTGGACCTTGCGCAAAGTATTCATCTCTGTAAATCTGCCATTTACAGTAATACGCATAGTGATAGCGGCTTCGCCACTCTTGCCCAAACGAGACTTTCGGACAATAAACAAAATTGAAAATGTACTCTTTATCATAACTTTATCTGTTAAAAAATGGTGCAATTCGCAACCAGATAAAGAGTAGTGTAAAACGGTGAGAATAGGTTAATTACGGTCTAATTC
>JAFZFX010000012.1 GCA_017555695.1 Alistipes sp. | reverse complement strand
TCTCCTCGTCCTCGTAGATACCCCAACGACGAACGTCGAAGTAACGGTGGTTCTCGCACAACAACTCAATCATACGCTCCTGACGCAATACGGGCTCGAATGAGTCCTCTGTAGCCAACTCAGCATCTGTTACACCGGGCAAACCTGCACGGTAACGGATCTGGTTGAATGCAGCACGCATCTCCTCAGTGTCACGAGAGAGAGTATAAACCTGGTCACCCAAAGTAACCTCGTGAGTAGTAGTCAAGTGGTTCAAAGCCTCAGCGTACATCAAAAGGATATCAGCGTAACGAACGATACCGTAAGCCTTATCCATACGACGAGCGTTATCACCATCCCATGCATCCTCGGGGTGGATGAACTTAGTCAAGATGTAACCAGTGGGAGTGTAGTCCACAGCTGAGTTCTGCTTACCGTTAGTTGAGTCGTAGTAGTAAGTGATAGTCTGGTTGTACTTACCTGAAGTAGTAGCAGATGTCATTGTCCAGTAACGCTCAGAGAAACCAACAGTTGCGTAGAAACGCATCTCACGGTTTACATACATATTGTAAACGTTAGAGTTCAACTGGTAGCCAGAGAACTTCTTAGACGATGTTGTAAAGCCCTCCTCAGAGTAAGGATACTGCTCTGAAGACTCTGAGATAGTGCGACCGTCAACCATACGGAAACCGTCGATCATCTTCTGAGTCAAAGCAGTTGCACACCAACCACCATTCTTGATGGGGAAGCACATACGAGTGTTGTCACGCAATGTGTTTGACTTAAGACCCCATACGAACTCGGGGTTAGTAGCCAACACGGCCTCACCAGTGAAGCCCTCAGAGTAAGACTTCAAGTGGTCAATACCAGCAGCACCAAGAGGCCACTGCTCATAGTAGTTAGGATCTGAAATACCCTCGGGCAAGTACTGAGTAGTACCGTCTGACCAAGTGTACTTAGCAGAGTCAGTTGTAGAAGATGTAGTGTAGAGCTTGTACATCTTAGCACCACCGTTTGTCATCTCCATAACGCGCTTTGCAGCAGCAGCAGCAACAGCCCAACGAGACTCATCATAGTCCATATTTACATAGCGTACACCGTCAGTTGAACGATACCAGTTACCGAAGCAACGGCGAGCAACCTCACCACCATTCCACAGAGGAGAAGCGTGGTACAGACGGATACGAGCGATAAGACCGTAAGCGGCACCCTTAGTAGGACGACCAAACTCTGACAAAGGACGAGTCAAAGGCAAATACTTAGCAGCCTCCTCCAACTCAGCGCAGATGTACTCAACAGTCTCGTCGTTAGTAGCACGAGCGCGGTCGTACTCCTCCAACTCGAGGTTAGAAGCAACCTCCTCGTCACCGAGAAGAATTACGGGACCGAAGTTCAACCACATCTTGTAGTATGCGTAAGCACGCATAAAACGAGTCAAAGCCAAAAGCTCAGCACGCTTCTGAGGCTCCAAATCCCAAGCCTCGTCGATACGAGCGAATACAGTGTTAGCACGGCGGATAGCCTGGTATGAGTTTGTCCAAACATCACCCATTGTGCGAACCTGGCTAGCGTTAATCTCATTGAGAACCAATGCCAATCCCCAGTAGCCTGAAGAAGTAGCGTTCATTGTAAAGCACTCGTCAGTAGCATATGTACCGGGAGTGTCGGCGTTCTGCAGATAAGAACCCTCATCCTTGAACTCACTAGCGATACCCCAGATGTAAGCCTCTACGTTACGAGTATTCGAGAACACAGAGTCAATCTTAATCTCATCACTGAAGTACTGGTCGATATCGAGGTAGTTACAAGAAACGAACATCGATGCCAACGCCAGCGACAATATCATTAAATTAAATCGTTTCATCTTTAGTAATGTTTAAATGATTAGAAGTGCAAGTACATCTGCAAGGTGAATGTTGCGGGCAACGGGTAAACGCGACCGTTGCTTGAAGCCTGCTCGGGGTCGAAAATCTTAACCTTGTCCCATACAGCGAGGTTGTTACCTACGAACTGCAAGTCAACTGATTTGATACCAACCTTCTGCAAAGCCTTAGCCTTGAAGTTGTAGTTAAGTGTAATCTCCTGCAAACGCAAGTAGCGAGAGTTGCCCTTCCAGAATGTTGAAGTCTGGTTGTTGTTGTTCTGCGCACCATAGTTCAAACGAGGATAGATAGCGTTAGGATTCTCTGCCAATGAAGGATCGATACCGTTCTCCAAAGCATACTCCATAGGAATCCAACGGTTAGCGGGATCAACTGCCAACTCGATTACGTTACCAGCCTTACCGTTTGCGAAGGGAACATAACCGTTACCACCGTAGAAGAAGTCAGTGTTACCTGTACCCTTGAACAATACACCCAAAGACAAGTTTCTCCAAGAGATCTCACCACCGAAACCGTACATCAAGATAGGTGTAGCGCTGTAAGAGATAGGAGTCTTATCGTCTGAGTCGATACGACCGTCACCATTGATATCAGCATACTTGATATCACCGGGCTCGTAGTTACCGAATGTCTGAACGGGGCTAGTCTCGATATCGAGGTCATCCTTGAACAGACCCATAGCTGTATAACCACGAACTACGCCATAAGGATAACCTGCAGCCTCCTGATAGGGGTACTTGGGGTTAGCCTCCTCCCAGTTCTTCACATCGTTCTTAGAGTATGTGAAGTTACCACGGAGAGTGATAGACAAGTCCTTAGTAAGACGCTCTGTGTAAGAGACATTACCATCGGCACCGTAAGAACGCATCTGACCTACGTTAGAGTAAGGCTTAGATGTCAAACCTACGTATGAGGGAACCTGCTGACGCTCCTGGAAGATACCATCACGAACATCGTTGAAGATATCAACTACGAAGTCGATGCGGTTGTCGAACAACTTACCCTCGATACCGAGGTCAAACTTAGTTGCAACCTCCCACTCAAGGTTATCAGCACCTGTGTAAGTCTCCATCAAAGTCTCCTGTGATGCAGAACCCCAAGGTGAGTTAGAACCACGGTCAACGATTGTCAAATAGGGGAAACGCTTAGAAGCGATACGGTCGTTACCTACTGTACCGTAAGATGCACGAAGCTTCAAGAAGTTCAACCACTCAGCGTTCTTCATGAACTCATACTGTGTGGGAACCCAACCCAACGCGATTGAGGGGAAGAAACCGAAGCGACGGCCCGGCTGGAAGTTCTCAGAACCAGTGTAACCGAAGTTGAAGTCAACCATGTAAGTATCACGGAAACCGTAAGTCAAACGAGCTGATACACCCTGATAACGCTGGGGAATAGAGTTCATGTTAGTTGTAGAAGATGAAGAAGCCTTCTCATCTGACATGTAGTAGTATACCAAAGCAGAAGTACGGTGATCCTCTGCGAATGTGCGGTCATAGTTCAAAGTTGACTCGAAGTGGTACTTTCTCCACTGGTTAGTTGAACGGCTGTAACGAGCCTCCTGCTCACTAACTGTCTTAACTGTAGTCAACTCACCCTGCTGTGTACGACCAACTGCCTCGTACAACTCGGGCTGAATAGTACGGTTCTCATCGAAGTAAGCCTCGATATCGTAAGCACCCTGAGCGCGGATCTTCAAGCCCTCAGTAATCATGCTCAAATCCTGATCGATAGCCAAAGTCATCTTACCCTGGTAAGTCTGGCTCAAGCGGCGACCCATACGGTTGATCATCACATAAGGTGAAGTCTGTGAACCTGAGTCGATACCGGGCAACTGACCGTTAGAGTAGATAGTAGGAATACGCAAGGGGTGCAAAGTAGCCTGAGCGTCCCAGATATAGTCTGTAGATGCAACACCAGGGCTCTTTGTAGACTTGATGTAACCTGCTGAACCGAAGTAGATTGTAGTAGTAGGAGTAAGCTCCAAGTCAATGTTAGCACGGAAACCGTAAGTGTCGTAACCTACATTGGCTGCATAGGGGCTTGACTTATCTACATTATAAGCAGCGTCCTCGAGGTTAGCTGAAAGTGACAAGTAGTAACGAGCCAACTTAGCACCACCAGAAGCTGATACGAAGTAAGTCTGCTTCCAAGAGTTCATCTTAACGATCTCATCCTGCCAGTTTACATTAGGATACATATCGTTATCCAAACCGTTCTTGATGATCTCCAACTCTACGGGCTTGTACAAGGGCTCCTCACCACGAACCTCGCGAGCCTCATTAGCCAAGTTAGCGTAGTCATAAGCACCAACCCAGTTAGGCAAACGCTTCAGGTGTGACAAGGTCACTGAAGCACGAGCTGTGATATTGATCTTGTCAGCCTTACCGCGCTTTGTAGTGATAAGTACTACACCGTTCGCACCACGCACACCGTAAACGGCTGTTGCAGATGCGTCCTTCAATACTGAGAATGACTCAATATCGGCGGGGTCGATTGAGTTGATATCACCCTCCAGACCGTCGATAAGTACCAATGCAGATGCGTTAGCACCGAAAGTACCGATACCACGGATCCAGAACTCAGCGATGTTCTTACCAGGCTCACCTGATGCCAATGATGAAATCACACCGGCAACACGACCACCCAACAAGTTAGCTACTGATGCTGTAGGCTGCTGCAACTCGCTTACATCTACGGCTGTTACCGCTGCCAATGATGAAATCTTACGCTGAGTAGTACCCAAGGCGGTTACAACGACCTCCTCTACTGCAGTTGCAGCCTCAGAGAAGACGATCTTCAAATCCTGCTCCTGCTTTACTACCAAATACTCAACGTCCTTATAACCGAGGTATGAGAACAACAGAGTTGCACCACGGTCTACCTTCAAAGAAAACTTACCGTCTACATCGGTGTTGGTACCCACTGTGGGGTTATCCTTTACCGTTACGGCTGCACCAATTACCGGGCCGTTAGCGTCGGTTACAGTACCCTTCATTGTATAGGACTGTGCCGATGCCACCTGTGTACCAAGCAGGATGCAGAGGAACAGTGACCAAATTATGGTTAAATGTTTCATAACTGTTTAGTAAATTTAGGGTTAATTAATAGAGAGCTTACGAATACGAGCGTTCTTCCAGTCGCAAACATATACGTTACCATCATCGTCGATAGCAACACCACGAGGACCGTTGAACTTCGCAACCTCCTGAGTACCGTCTACCCAACCTGCCTGACCGGGAACGCCAAGAACTGTCTCAACCTGGTTCTCGGGAGTTACACGGCGGATACAGTGGTTACCGTAGTCAGCCACATACATGTTGTCGTCACCGTCACAGAAGATCATAGCGGGGTTGCTGAACAAAGCCTCGTCCAACTCACCATCGCGGTGACCTGCAGTACCTGTACCACCATTGATAGGCACAGCCTCCCACTGCTCCTTAGGCAAGTTCATATCGAGCTTGTAAAGACGGTGAGTACCCCAACCTGTGAAGTACAATACATTGGGCTCAGCCTTGCGGAAACACATACCGTATGTATCCCACTGGCCAGTAGTCATAAGGTGCTCTGACTCATAAGTCTGAGGATTGATACGAACCAAGTGACCGAAGTAGAAACGGGTGTAGATCATACCGTCTGTGGGGTTAACCACCATACAGTGCTTCCAACCATATGAAGGAGGTGTAGAAGTGGGATCCCAAGTAAAGTTACGGAAACGGGGTGCCCACATCTCCAAGGGATTCAACTCAACGAATGAACCTACATAAGTCTCTGTCGGGATTGTAACGATCTGAGTCTCGGGGTGACAAGCAGGCACATTACCTATAGTACCCTGGTGGATCATTGAAACCTCACCTACATTCAAGTCGATGCGGAGCAATGAGTGGTCACCAGAACCGCCGTTATCACCGTTGTTACGGCTACAAACGAAGAGGTTACCGCTCTTGTCAGCACAAGCGTAGTAGGGTGACAACTCGGCCTCAGCCAAGGGACCCATCTTCAAACCGCTGTAACCAGAACCAGTTACAGTTGTAACGGTTGTAGATGCTGTGTAAGCAAAGTGCTCATCGTAAGTCAATGAGTCCTCGCCCTGCACTACAGAAATGACACAGTCGTCTCCCGGGAGACGGGGTGCCAATGCATAGAACTTCGAGCCATCGTCGGTTACACCGATAACGGCTGCGGGACGCTGGTTAAAGTAAACCTTGATTGAGTTCATGTCGAAACCTGAACCCTCGAAGATAACCTTCTCAAGGTACTTACCGTAGTTGGGATGGAAAGTTGTCAAAGCAAACTCTGTTGAACCAGGCTTACCAGGCTGGTCAGCTGAATCGCCGGAATCACTACATCCCACCAAGGTCATCGCGCCAAACAGCGCAACGCACCACAATAGCATTTTGTTTTTCCTGTTCATAAAACTTGGAAATTAAAAAGGTTAAAAAATAAAATTGATTTGGTTGGTAAATATTAATTTACTCTTTTTTTGTTTTCTGTTTGTTTTCGCATTTTCTGCGTTTTTGCTCGAGCAGTGCCGAGCAGGAATTAAATTGGTCTATTTTTCTCTTATAAGCAGTCTTGTTTTTAAGTTAAACAATTCATTTATCGGTCTTTACAATATTTTGTCAATTTTACATAATACAATTATTATCAGTTCTTATACCGTCTGGTCTCGACTTAAACTGGGCAGCTTGGGAACACTCCACAGGGGAAGAGTAACCTTTTATACACCTTCCATCTTATTACAACCATTCCCTGAGAAACCTCAGCCCTTCCCCTGCGGGAGGTCCACTTACAAATCCCGTTTAAGTATCTCTTGAGCCACGCGACAAGCGCGGGCGGTTTATACCTTATATAATATAAAGAACCATATAGCGCCAAACTTTCGAACTAAACCGCGATAAAAATCAAAACAGTTAGTCCAAAAATCATTTTTAAGAGCATCTTGCCCGCTATTTTGGCAAAATTACTCTGCTCGGACCCGCCGAGCGTCGAAAATTGTGAACCAACGCAGCGTCGTGAAGTGCGAGCGCCGTAGCGCGTTGGGGCGAGGCTGTGAGGACCTCTCAAGAAGATTGTCACCACAAGGGGCTCCAGGCACGGCAGCGAGGGCTGCGGGGCGGAGCGGGGAGACATAAAAGCGTGTAATTCAGTGATTTTTGCTCGACGGAATGGGCGGCGGTCCTTGCAAGCGACCTTGGTCCAAACGGCTCTGCAGCCCGCGCGGGGCGATGCAAGAGGTAATAAAATCGAGCGGAATTAATCTGCTTTAGTATGTTGGCTCACAATCTTCGTAACACAAAGATAAGATTATTTTTTTAATTGGCAATAGCATTTGAATAACTTTTTCCGTTTTTTAGGCTGATTTTCAGTTAATAAATTTTTTGAAAAACGCTCGGGCGCGGGGGATGAACCGCCAAAACTCGTCGGTGAAACGGAAAAACAAGAATTCAAGATTCAAAATGCAGAATTCAAAATTGATTTTACAGACTCCTCTCTTAATAAAAATTCTCCCTCTTACGGCTGTGGGATGAGATGGAGGAGCATTAAGAGAATCCTCACTTAATGAAAATTTTGAATTTTCATTAGCCCGTTGCGGTGGTTTTCTGAAAAAACACTAACTTTGTGGAATAACGCATAAAAAACTAAGCCCACGACACTATGGCAACTATCAGACTCACAAAGGAATTCACTTTCGAGGCGGCGCACTTCCTGGAGGGATACGACGGCGCGTGCCGCGAGATTCACGGCCACTCTTACAAACTCTATGTGACCATCAAGGGCGAGCCGCTGAACGATGAGTACAACCCCAAGCAGGGTATGGTGATGGACTTCGGCCTGCTGAAACGCATTGTGGGTGAGCAGATTGTGTCGCAGTTCGACCACGCCTTTGTCGTGCGCCGCACCGACTACGGCGAGCAGCTCAACAACTGGCTGGGCGACAACTACTCAAACATAGTGATGGTGGACTATCAGCCCACCTGTGAGAATATGCTCTCGGACTTCGCCGAGCGTCTGCTCGAGTCGCTGCCCGACGAGGTGGAGCTCTACTCACTGCGACTGCACGAGACGGCTTCGTCGTACGCCGAGTGGTATGCCGAGGACAACCTTTAATCACACCGAGCAAGATCATTGAACGATATGAAACGACTCTTCCTTATCGACGCCTACGCGCTCGTATTCAAATATTACTACGCCTTTATGGGGCGACCGATGCGTAATCGTCACGGGATGAACACATCTATCCTCTTCGGATTCACCAAGTTCCTGCGCGACATACAGAAGCGCGAAGCGCCCGACCTGTTGGGTGTGGCGCTCGACCCCAAGGGAGGCTCGTTCCGCAACGAGATGTTTGCCGACTACAAGGCCAACCGCCCCGAGACGCCCGAAGATATCATCGAGTCGGTGCCCTATCTGTGTCGTCTGCTGAAGGCGATGCGCATACCCGTCTACGAAATCGAGGGCTACGAGGCCGACGATGTGATTGGCACGCTGGCCTTCAGAGGCGCCGAGGCGGGGTATGATGTATATATGGTGACGCCCGATAAGGACTACGGTCAGCTCGTTGGCCCTAACCGCCACATATACAAGCAGAAAGGCGACGATGTGGAGATTATCCGCACCGAGGATATCTGCGCCAAGTACGGCATCGACGACCCTATTCTGGTGCGCGACATTCTGGCCATCTGGGGCGACAGCTCGGACAACATCCCTGGCGTGCCGGGCATCGGCGAGAAGGGAGCCTGCAAACTCGTCGGCGAGTGGGGCTGCGTCGAGCAGATACTCGCCAATGTAGGCAGCATCAAGGGCAAGCAGGGCGAGAAGATTGCCGCGTGGGGAGATAAGTTATTGTTATCTAAAGATTTAACAACCATACGCACCGATGTGCCCGTGGAGTTCCGACCCGAGGAGTTGGAGATTTGTGCGCCGTGTGCCGAGGAGTTGAAGGCACTCTATGCCGAGCTCGACTTCACATCGTTCCTGCGCGAGCTGAGCAACACCGCACCCGCAGAGGAGAACGACGAGCCGAAGCCTGCACCGCAACGACCCGCCGAGGCCGCACCCGCAAAGCCGACCAAGAAGCAGCAGTCGCTGGAGGGTCAGGGCGACCTCTTTGCCGCCTTTATGGCACCCGCAGCGCCCGCCACACAGCCCGTTGCCGCCCCCGCATCTGCCGAGGCATCGACAGCCGAGAGCGAGGAGCAACCCATTGAAACAAAGATGTTTGCAACAGCAGAGACAACACCACACACATATCATCTGATAACCGAAGAGGCTGACTTGAGAGCCCTCGTGGAGAGTCTAAAGAGCGAGGCGGAGTTCTGCTTCGACACCGAGACTACGGGACTGGATCTCTACGCCGACCGCATAGTGGGTCTGTCGCTGGCCGTGAGGCCGCACGAGGCGTGGTACATCTCGTTCACACCCGAAAATACCGCCACCTTCGCGGAGATCATCCGCCCTCTATTCGAGGCCAAGCATACGACCAAGGTGGCGCAGAACATCAAGTTCGACATTATGGTGCTGGCGCGCATCGGCGTCAAGGTCTGCGGAAAGAAGATTGACACGATGATTCTGCACTATCTGATAGATGCCGAGTCGCGACACAATATGAACTATCTGGCCGAGCGTTACCTCGACTACTCGCCCATAGCCATCGAGACACTCATCGGCCGTGGCGCACGACAGCTGACGATGGACCAGGTTAATATCCAGAGTGTCAAGGAGTACGCTGCCGAGGATGCCGACATCACGCTGCAACTCAAGCACAAGCTCTGGCCCGAGATTGAGCAGCGCGGACTCAAGGAGTTGTACGAGAAAATCGAGGAGCCGATGATTGATGTGCTGGCCGAGATGGAGCTCGAGGGCGTGAGAATCGACCCGCAACAGTTGAGCAACTACGCCGACGAACTGAACAAGGAGTTGCTCGAGTTGGAGAGTGAAATCAGAGCCGAGGCCGACGAGCCGATGCTGAATGTCAATTCGGCACGCCAGCTGGGCGAGGTTCTCTTCGGCAAGATGCGCATCACCGACAAGCCCAAGATGACCAAGACCAAGCAGTACAGCACCGACGAGGAGTACCTGCAGGGCTTTGCAGGCGAGCATCGCATCGTGGAATTGATACTCAAATATCGTGGCGTGAAGAAGTTGCTCTCGACCTATGTCGAGGCTCTGCCGTTGCTTATCAACCCCTCGACGGGACGCATACACACATCGTTCAATCAAGCAGTTACGGCTACGGGACGACTATCATCGACCAACCCCAACCTGCAAAATATACCCGTGCGCGACCAGATGGGTCGCCGCATCCGCGAGGCCTTCATTCCGCGCGATGAGGAGCATCTGTTGCTCTCGGCCGACTACTCGCAGGTGGAGCTAAGACTGATGGCGCACCTGAGTGGTGACGAATCATTAATCGAGGCGTTCCGCAACGACGAGGATATCCACTCGGCTACGGCCGCCAAACTCTTCCACAAACACCTCGACGAGGTGAGTGGCGAGGAGCGCCGCCGCGCCAAGACGGCCAACTTCGGTATTATATATGGTATCTCGGCCTTTGGTTTGAGCCAGCGTCTGGAGATTCCGCGCAAGGAGGCCAAGGAGATTATCGACGGCTACTTCGCGTCGTACCCCAAGGTGAAGGAGTATATGGATAACGCCATCGTCGATGCGCGCGACAATGGTTATGTGGAGACCATCTTCGGTCGCCGCCGCTACTTGCGCGACATCGCATCACGCAACGCCGTGGCTCGCGGTGTGGCCGAGCGAAACGCCATAAACGCACCGATTCAGGGTAGCGCCGCCGACATTATGAAGCTGGCGATGATTGAAATCCACCGCCGATTCCGCGAGGAGGGCATACGCTCGAAGATGATTCTGCAGGTGCACGATGAGGTGATTGTCGATATGCTCAAGGAGGAGCGCGAGCAGGTGACGACCATCGTCCGCGAGGCTATGGAGGGCGCTGCAAAGTTGAGTGTACCGCTGATTTCCGACGCAGGCGTGGGTGAGAATTGGCTTGAAGCGCATTAGTAAAAAGGCGATAAAAACCGACAAAAAGGGCGATTTTATTCTCATAAAGCACAATTTTTACCCGATTTTTCACATTTTTTGCCATTCCGAGGGTTGTATTTATTCCACTTTTACGAAGTGTTATATATTTGATTTTCAATAAAGTCGTTTAACGGAAATCTATATTGTGATGGTTCGGCACTCCGAAAACCGCAGATTTACCCCGATTTATGATTATATTTGCAATAGGAAAGATTTACTGATGCGGAGAGTGCATCGCAGCAGTAAGAACCGACAACGAAACCAGAAAACGACAGAAACGGCACAATAATAGATGGTAACGGCGCGTTATCACTATAAATAAAAAGTAACCAGAAGTGTTTAACCTTAAAACATTCTACGCTATGAAGACTATGAAGAGATTTTTGCTCGCAGCCATAATAGCGGTTGTAGCAAGCGGATGTACATCGGCTTACTTCTCGTCGGCTTACTCTTACGACGACCTATACGGAACTCACGACATCAAAGCCATAACAAGCCGTCAGGAGGCTGAGGCTGAAGTACGCCGCGTCGAGGCGGAGGCTCGCAAGGCCGAGGCCGAGGCCGAGATTGCCGAGCGCAAGGCCGAGATAGCCAAATATGAGAGTATGACAGCGGCTCTGAACGCAGCATTGCAGTCGGGACAGAGTGTCAGCGGCTACAGAACCGAGAACGGCGTGATTGTGTCGGGCGTAACCGAGAAGGCAATGACTTTGGCCGACTCGTATGTGGCCGACTCGTACGAGAGCGCCTACGCACGACGCCTCAAGGGCTTCTCATCTCCCACCTACAAGATGCCGTCGAGCTACTTCAACCTGCGTTACAACTCATCTAACGCCGTGGTAACAGCCTACGACCCTGCATTATATAATATTATGGTGTCAGGCGACGAGGTGTGGGTTGAGCCCAAATACATCACCTCGATGTTCGGCAGCTGGGGCGCCGTGAACGCAACCGTATCGTTCTACTCGCCTTGGTACTTCGGATGGCGTAGCTGGGGTACATACGACCCCTGGTACTATCGTTCAATCCGCTCGTGCTGGGGATTCCCCCACTACTCTTGGTGGGATTGGAACTGGCATATGTGCTACCCCCACGCAGATATCTACCGCTGGACAGGCTCACTCGGCTACTGGGGCTGGGGTTGGGGAGGACTCTACTACCCGAACAACTATTGGCACCACCCGCAGTATCACGGCCACTGGACTGGTCACTGGGGTCCCGTCGATCACCACTATGGAGGTGGCGGCTGGTCACCCTCATATCACCGTCAGAATGCGCCCCGTATGGGCAACAAGCCTACGCCCAAGAACGACCGTGGTGGCAGCGTATATGGTTCACGCAACCAGGCACCTGGTCAGCAACCCAAACAGAATGGTGCTTCGATAGTTAATCGTGGCTCATCGCAGGCGACACCCTACCGCTCGCCCAGCAATGGCAGCATATATGGCACAGGCTCACGCGGCAAGAGCGCCACAGCAGCTATCCAGCAGCAGCGCGCAGCGGATGCGGCACGCAACTCGGCATCGAAAAGCCGTGGCTCGTCATACAGCACAGGCCGTAGTAGCTACACTCCGTCGAACCACTCGGTGACGATCTCTCGTTCTTCGTCGAACAGCAGTTCTTCGTCATACAGCTCAGGCAGCAGTGGCGCATCAAGCTCTGGTGGCGGCTCTCGTAGCTCTGGCGGCGGTGGCGGCACAACAAGCAGCGGTTCACGCGGACGCTAAACGAAAGTAACCTACACCTCTTCTTCCTGCGCCACAGCGTAAGAAGAGGAGGTTTGTGATATTAACCCCAGCGGCACGCCATTTGCCGCACAACAAAAAATGAATCCGACCCGAAAAGGGGTCACAACAGTGTGCAAAAATGAAGTTTATTGTAAGATTATCGCTTTGCATAGCTCTGGGCATCGGCGCAATGACAGCATCGGCCCAGCAATATAAACTCGGCGGTTTGATGATGGATCACGACGGTATGATGTCGTCGGATATGTTCTCACTCTCGCAGGTCAATTTCGGCTTCGGCACAGCCCGCTCGATGGCTATGGCGGGAGCATTCACCTCGCTCGGTGCCGACGCGGCGGCCATTGGCGTCAATCCCGCAGGTTTGGGTATGTATCGCCACAACGAAGTGAGCATATCGCCCATTATGGGTTTCAGCAATACCAAAAACAGCGCCAAGGATTGGGGTAGCAACGAGCAGAGCCGCTTTGCGCTGAGCAACTTTGGTGCAGTATTTAACATTAGCGAGAGCGTATCGAAGCGTGGCGTGTTCAGTGCCACTATGGCTGTCGGCTTCAACCGTGTAGCCGATTTCAACTACCGCACAAGCTACTCATCGCAGAGCGCACCCTCGACTGCGCCCTACCGCTCAATTAACGACGCCTTCATCCGTCAGTTGGGTCAGGGTGGTCTCTTCCCCGTAGCGGAGACAGGCGTATTGAACTACAACTACGCCGACGCCTACTTCTGGGGTGGTGCGCTGGCTTACAACAACTACCTGATTGACTCCTACACCGATGAGGAGGGCTCATACTGGACCTCGGCCGACCGCCTGGGCGCCAACGCTGGCATAGGTCACTCTGTCGAGGAGCAGAGCCGTGGCTCGATTAACGAGTTCGACATTGCGCTGGGTCTCAACTTCGGCAACAAACTCTATGTGGGTGCTACATTGGGCATACAGAGCGTAAGACAGAAGCGCCAACTCTACTACGGCGAGGATTACCTCTACAACGGCGAGATTCCCACCTACTCTGATGGCACGCCTCTGGCCGCACCTGCCGAGTGGATGGACTACAACCAGGCCGTAAACATCAAGGGCGTAGGCACAAACCTCAAGGTGGGCGCCATCTACCGTCCCATTCCCTCGGTGCGTCTGGGTCTTGCCATTCACACACCCACATCGTATGTGCTGATGCGTACATATCAGGCATATATGGCGTCGAACTTCAACCCCGTGGGCGACACAACAGTGCCCCTGGATGACATAGGCGAGAACTCTTGGGAGTTCACTTCGCCCGCACGACTGATGGCGGGTGCATCATACACACTCGGACAGTGGGCTATCTTCTCGGTGGACTACGAGCGCACCTGGTACAACGGTATGCGCGTGCAGAACATACCCGCAGGATTCGATATTTCGCGCGACAGCTACCGCAACGAGTTCACAAACAACTACAAGGGTGCCAACACTTTGCGTGCGGGCGTGGAGTTTAAGCCCATACCTATGCTCTCGCTGCGTGCAGGTTACGGCTTGGCTGGCTCGGCACTGCGTAATGCCAACGAGTACTACTACAACGCCCCCACAAACTACAAGACAGAGTGTCTGTCGGCAGGTTTGGGACTCTCGTTTGGCCGCATATCGGTGGACTTGGCATATCAGAATGTGACCAACTACCGCACCGAGTATCTGCTCTACTACGCCTACGATGCCATCGGCGGCTACTTCGACACTGCCAGCCCGATTTATAAGAGCGACCTGAAGCGCAACTACTTCATACTGACAACAAGCGTTAAGTTCTAAAACCTTAAAGCATAAGGCGATATGAAACGAATCCTCTGTGCGGTTGCAGCCGTCGTGATGCTCTCGGCCTGTTCGTCGGTTGCCGAGATGCGCGTGGCGACATTCAACATACGCTACGACGCGGCGGCGGATGCCAAGACGGGCGACAGCTGGCGCGAGCGCAAGGCCGATGTGGCGGCGACAATCACTACGCACGACTTCGACATCGTTGGCACGCAGGAGGGTAACAAACGCCAGATTGAGGATTTGAAGGCCTTGATGCCCGACTACGACTGCATAGGCCACCCCTACGGCGGCGCAAAGGGCAACGCACACACGGTAACGATATTTTATAAGCGCGATAAGTTCGAACTGTTGGAGCAGGGCACATTCTGGTATAGCCCGACACCCGACATCGAGAGCAAGGGTTGGGATGCCACCGACCTCCGCCTCTGCCATTGGGGTAAGTTCCGCGACAAGCCTTCGGGTAGGGTCTTCTACTTCTTCGATTCGCACCTCTACTGGCGATTGGAAGAGGCTCGAGCCAATTCGGGCAAGGTACACATAGCCAAGGTAAAGGAGATTGCGGGCAAGAAGGCCGTAATCAGCGTGGGCGACTTCAACTCGTTGGAGAGTTCGCCACAGGTGCAGGATATACTCTCGTTACTGAACGACTCCTACAGCGTAACCGCCACACCACCACAGGGTTGCACCAACACCAACTTAGGCGGTGGTAACTTCGTGGGACCAGCGGTTAATCGCATCGACTTTATCTTCGTTTCGCCCTCGGTGAAGGTGCAGGAGTATGTCGTGCTGGAGGATAAGCGCCCGAGCGGCCACTACCCCTCGGACCATCTGCCCGTCGTGAGTACCATAACACTGAAATAGGGTGACTTTCAACGCAGAGAAAGAATTTTTAGGGCTAAATTGCATATCATTAAATAAAAATGGTTACTTTTGTACTTCAGGTGCAGGAGTAACCATTTTTTTCATTCAAAACAGCACCTCGCAACGCATAACAAACCGAGGTAAAGCAAATTAATTTTGATTTTTGAATTTTACAAGATATGGCAGTAGAACTTAAAGATTTAACCAAGGTCGAGGATAACTACTCGAAGTGGTACAACGAGCTGGTCGTTAAGGCTGGCTTGGCCGAGAATTCGGCCGTAAGAGGATGTATGGTAATCAAGCCCTATGGCTATGCCATCTGGGAGAAGATGCAGCGCGTTTTGGACGATATGTTCAAGGCCACAGGCCACGAGAACGCCTACTTCCCGCTTTTCATCCCCAAATCATTCTTCTCGCGCGAGGCTTCGCATGTAGAGGGTTTCGCTAAGGAGTGCGCCGTAGTTACACACTACCGCTTGATGAATAGCCCCCGTGGCGAGGGTGTTGTCGTAGACCCCTCGGCAAAGTTGGAGGAGGAGCTCATCGTGCGCCCCACATCAGAGACTATCATCTGGAACACTTACAAGAACTGGATTACATCATACCGCGACCTGCCCATTCTGTGCAACCAGTGGGCTAATGTGGTGCGTTGGGAGATGCGTACTCGTCTGTTCCTGCGTACTGCCGAGTTCCTCTGGCAGGAGGGTCACACCGCACACGCTACGCGTGAGGAGGCCATCGAGGAGGCAGAGCGTATGATTCGCGTATATCAGGACTTCGCGCAGAACTATATGGGCGTGCCCGTAATCGTGGGTCACAAGTCGCCCAATGAGCGTTTTGCTGGTGCCGAGGATACACTCACAATCGAGGCTTTGATGCAGGACGGTAAGGCTCTGCAGAGCGGTACATCGCACTTCCTGGGTCAGAACTTCGCCAAGGCCTTCGATGTGACTTACGCCACAAAGGAGGGTAAGCAGGAGTATGTTTGGGCTACATCGTGGGGTGTATCTACACGCTTGATGGGTGCCTTGATTATGGCTCACTCTGACAACAACGGTCTGGTGTTGCCTCCGAAGCTCGCCCCCATCCAGGTTGCTATGGTGCCCATCTACAAGGGCGAGGAGCAGCTCGCCGAGATGAAGCAGAAGTTGGAGGCTATCGCAGCGGAGTTGCGCGCAAAGGGCATCTCTGTAAAGGTGGATGCTCGCGACAATGTACGCTCAGGCTTCAAGTTCGCAGAGTACGAGTTGAAGGGTGTACCCGTGCGTCTGGCTTTGGGCCCACGCGATTTGCAGAACGGCACAATCGAGCTCGCTCGCCGCGACACACTCACCAAGGAGGTTGTTCCGCAGGAGGGCCTCACAGAGCGTATCGTAGCATTGCTTGACGAGATTCAGGAGAACATCTACAAGAAAGCTCTCGACTACCGCAACTCGATGATTACCAAGGTGGATACTTGGGAGGAGTTCATCGATGTATTGGACAACAAGGGCGGTTTCGTGTCGGCTCACTGGGACGGTACTGTAGAGACCGAGGTGGCTATCAAGGAGGCTACCAAGGCTACCATCCGTTGTATTCCGTTGGATGTTGTGCCCGAGGAGGGTAAGTGTATCTTCACAGGCAAGCCCTCGAAGTACCGCGTACTCTTCGCTCGCAGCTACTAATAGAAACGCTAAATTTTATGAAACGACTTATAGCCATCGTGGCCGTCATTGCCGCCGCAGTTGCCGTAATAAGTTTTCAGCCGAAGAGCCACTTCGATATGAGGGGCATCATCGTCAATACCCACGACCTCTCGACAGTGGATTGGGGTAAGTTGGCCGCCGAGAATGGTATCAACACCGTGGGTACGCATATGTTCCCTGGCGAGGTGATTGAGTTCATCGAGTCGGAGAAGGGTCAGGCCTTCCTGGCCTCGTGCAAGAAGCACGGCGTAGAGGTGGAGCATCAGCTGCACTCTATGGCCGAGTTGCTGCCCCGCGAACTCTTCGCCGAGGACTCGACAATGTTCCGTATGGACGAGAACGGAAGAAGAGTAGCCGATGCCAACTGCTGTGTACATTCGGAGCGTGCTCTGGCTACCATCGCCGAGAATGTGGTGAAGGTGGCAAAGATACTCACGCCCACCAACCACCGCTACTACTTCTGGCTCGACGACGGCAAGCCCGTATGTCAGTGCGAGAAGTGCAAGCAGTACACCGAGAGCGAGCAGGCGCTCATCATCGAGAACCGTATGATTAAGGCTCTGCGCGAATTCGACCCCGAGGCACAACTCGCCCACTTGGCCTACTACAACTCGCTCAAAGCACCGCGCAAGGTGAAGCCCGAGGAGGGTATCTTCCTGGAGTTCGCCCCCTTCCTGCGCTCGTGGGAGAAGCCGTTGGCCGACCTTACGGTAGAGGACAGAGGTATGTCGCACGCACAGAATATGGCTCACCTGAAGGAGAACCTCGAGGTCTTCCCCGCCGAGACTGCCGTAGTGTTGGAGTATTGGCTGGATGTATCGCTCTTCAGCAGCTGGAAGAAGCCCGCTGTGCAGTTGCCGTGGAGAAAGGATGTATTCCTCTCTGACATAAACACTTATGCAGAGTTAGGTATCAAGAACATCACCTCGTTTGGCGTCTATATGGACTCGGCTTACTTCGAGGCCTACCCCGACACCACACCCCTGAAGGAGTATGGCGAGGGCTTGGCAAACTATAGACTCAACAGCAAGTAGCAGAGGCGATTTCGCACGAAAATTGCCACAAAAATTATAGGCAGAGATTGACTTTCGAGTTAATCTCTGTTTTTATTTTGCGGTGTGGAAAAAAAGCCCTATTTTTAGCCATAATTTCCAGACTGAAAGAACTAATAACAAACTTAATATGAAAAAATCAACACTCTTTGCGGCGATGGCCGCAATCGTATCGGCTGCGATGCTTTCGGCTTGCTCGGCTGGCGACAAGCGCGAGGTTGTGGACTATGTAAACAACCGCATCGGTAACATCAGCCACCTGCTGGTGCCCACCTACCCCACGGCACAGCTCCCCAACTCGATGTTGCGTATGAACCCCGGACACGAGGAGTTCACCTCTGACCGTATGAGCGGTCTGCCGCTGAATGTGCCCTCACACCGTCAGGGTACAGTGCTGGCAATGATGCCCTTTGCGGGCGACGAGAGCGTCATCAAGCCTCGCTTCGCCTACCGCTACGACCAGGAGAAGACTGCCCCCTACCGCTATCAGGTGGTATTCGACGACTTCGGCATCGCGTTGGACTACGCTCCCGCGGCGCACTCGGCGATGTTCACACTCACATTCGAGCAGACTGGCGGTCGCTACCTGCAGATACGCTCTAACGACCACGGCGAGCTCTACAGCGAGGGTAATGCTATGTGGGGCTGGGAGAACTACGGCGGCACCAAGCACTACTTCTATATGGAGTTCGACACCACTCCCGAGAAGGTGAGCGGCAAGGACGGCGACTCGATGCGTTACGCCTCATTCGCCCCTTCGACAGCTCCTTCGACTGTGCAGGTGCGCTACGGTATCTCATACATCGACACCGACCAGGCAAAGCGCCATATGCTTAACGAGATTCCCGCATACGACATCGAGGCTGTAGTTGCCGCTGGCCGCAAGGCGTGGAACAAGGCACTCGGCAAGATTCGCGTAGAGGGTGGTAGCGAGGATCAGCGTACTACATTCTACACAGCTCTCTACCGTTGCCACGAGCGTATGATCAACATCTCGGAGGAGGGTCGCTATCGTGGTCCCTTCGACAAGCAGATTCACGACGACGGCGGCGTAGCCTTCTGGACCGACGACTGGGTATGGGACACTTACCAGTCGCTCCACCCGTTGCACTGCATCCTCAACCCCACAGCCGAGGGAGAGAAGATGAACTCGTATGTAAGAATGTTCCGCGAGGCGGGTTGGATGCCCACATTCCCCGCCGTATGTGGCGACTCACACCGTATGAACGGTAACCACTCGGCTGCCATCTTTGCTGACGCATTGGCAAAGGGCATCGAGTACGATGTCGAGGGTGCCTTCGAGGGCATCAGCCACTCGGTACTCAACGAGACTATGATACCCTGGACTCTGGGCCCCAACACCGAGCTCGACGAGTTCTACCACAAGAACGGTTGGTTCCCCGCACTTCGTCCTGGCGAGCAGGAGTGGGTAGAGGAGGCCAAGGGCTTCGAGCAGCGTCAGGCTGTGGCTGTAACACTTGCCGCATCGTACGACGACTGGTGTATCGCGCAGTTGGCCAAGCACTTGAAGAACAAGGAGCAGCACAACTTCTTCCTCCAGCGCAGCTTCAACTACCGCAACCTCTTTAACCGCGAGACTGGCTTCTTCCACCCGAAGGATGCCAACGGCGAGTTCATCCAGCCCTTCGACTATGTATTCGCTGGCGGCTTGGGTGCGCGTGCCTACTACGACGAGAACAATGCGTGGACATATATTTGGGATGTACACCACAACATCGGCGACCTGGTGGCGCTGTTCGGTTCTGAGGAGCGTTTCGTTGAGAAGCTCGACAAACTCTTCAGCGAGGGTATGGGTATGGCCAAGTGGCTCTACTACGCCAAGTTGCCCGACTCAACAGGTAATGTGGGTCAGTTCGTTATGGGTAACGAGCCAAGCTGCCACATCCCCTACCTCTACTGCTACGCTGGTCAGCCCTGGAAGACCCAGAAGCGCATCCGTATGTTGATGGAGTCGTGGTTCCGCAACGACCTGATGGGTGTCTGCGGTGATGAGGACGGCGGCGGTATGTCGGCATTCTATGTATTCTCGGCTATGGGCTTCTACCCCGTAACGGCAGGCCTTCCCTACTATGTTATCGGCAGCCCGCTCTTCGACAAGACATCAATCGACCTCGAGAATGGCAAGACCTTCACCGTTGTAGCCAAGAACAACTCGGCAGAGAACAAGTACATCCAGTCGGCGAAGCTCAACGGCAAGCCCTACAACAAGACCTACTTCTCACACGAGGATATCTTGAATGGTGGTACACTCGAGCTGGTGATGGGCAACCGCCCCTGCAAGCAGTGGGGTGTAGGTGCCGACGCAGTACCCCCTTCACAGGGCAGCGTGCTGACACTGATGGAGTAACATACATCGTACACACTATAGGAGTTTCCCCTTCTGCGAGCCAGAGGGGGAAACTTTTTTTGTGGGATATTCGACCGATATATATTTTGCAATATGGAAAAAAAGCCCTAATTTTAACCATAATTTGCACTCCTGATGAGAATGAAAACTAAAAACGATATCACTATGAAAAAACGAACCCTTTTCGCGGCTCTCGCACTCCTTTCGGCGGCGGCGTTGTCGGCTTGCTCGGCTGGCGACAAGCGCGAGGTTGTGGACTATGTGAACAACCGCATCGGTAACATCAGCCACCTGCTGGTGCCCACCTATCCCACAGCACAGCTCCCCAACTCGATGGTGCGAATAAACCCCGACCATAACGAGTTCACCACCGTGCGTATGGGAGGTCTGCCGTTGAATACACCCTCACACCGTCTGGGCTCGGTACTGATGATGATGCCCTTTGCGGGTGATGAGAGCGCTATCAAGCCCCACTTCGCCTACCGCTACGACCAGGAGAAGACCACGCCCTACCGCTATCAGGTTTTGTTCGATGACTTCCTCATCTGGGCTGACTACGCTCCTGCGGCGCACTCGGCGATATTCTCACTCACCTACGAGCAGACGGGTGGCCGTTACATCCAGCTACGCACCAACGGCGGTGAGCTGCATAGCGACGGCAACGCACTGTGGGGTTGGGATATCTATTACGGAATGAAGTGCTACTTCTATATGGAGTTCGACACCACTCCCGAGAAGGTGAGCGGCAACAACGGCGACGCCATCCGCTACGCCTCATTCGCCCCCTCAACAGCACCCTCGACAGTGAAGTCTCGCTACGGCGTCTCGTACATCGACATCGAGCAGGCAAAGCGCCATATGCTTAACGAGATTCCCGATTATGACATCGAGGCTGTGGTGGCCGCTGGCCGCAAGGCGTGGAACAAGTCGCTGGGTAAAATCAAAGTCGAGGGCGGCACCGAGGATGAGCGCACGACATTCTACACAGCACTCTACCGCTGCCACGAGCGTATGATTAACATCTCGGAGGAGGGTCGTTACTACAGCGGTCTTGACAAGCAGATTCACGACGACGAGGGCGAGCCCTACTGGACCGACGATTGGGCTTGGGACACCTATCACGCCCTGCACCCGTTGCAGACCATCCTCAACCCCGAGGCGGAGGGCGAGAAGCTCAATTCGCTCGTCAGAATGTATCGCCACTCGGGTTGGGTGCCCACATTCCCGACCGTATATGGCGATATGCACGCTATGAACGGCAACCACGCCGCAGCCATCTTTGCCGACGCTCTGGCCAAGGGTATCGACTTCGATGTGGAGGGAGCCTTCGAGGGTATCTCTCACACGGTTATGACCGAGACGATGATTCCTTGGTTGCGTGGCCCGAAGACCGAACTTGACGACTTCTACCACCAGAACGGTTGGTTCCCCGCACTCTACCCCGACGAGAAGGAGTGGGTAGAGGGTATAAGCACATTCGAGCAGCGTCAGGCTGTGGCCGTAACCTTGGCCGCATCGTACGACGACTGGTGCATCGCGCAGTTGGCAAAGCACCTCGACAAGAGGGACGAGCACAACTTCTTCCTCGAGCGCAGTTTCAACTACCGCAACCTCTTCAACCGCGAGACCGGCTTCTTCCACCCGAAGGATGCCAAGGGCGAGTTCATCCAGCCCTTCGACTATGTATTCTCTGGTGGCATCGGCTCACGCGCCTACTACGACGAGAACAACGCGTGGACATACATCTGGGATGTACACCACAACATAGGCGACCTGGTGGCGCTGTTCGGCTCACCCGAGCGCTTCACAGCCAAATTGGACCAGCTCTTCGTCGAGAGCATGCAGAGGTCGAAGTGGCAGTACTACGCCGTACACCCCGACTCATCGGGCAATGTGGGTCAGTTTGTTATGGGTAACGAGCCGAGTTTCCACATCCCCTACCTCTACTGCTACGCTGGCGAGCCGTGGAAGACCCAGAAGCGCATCCGTATGCTGATGGAGGCGTGGTTCCGCAACGACCTGATGGGCGTATGTGGTGACGAGGATGGTGGCGGCATGTCGGCATTCTATGTATTCTCGGCTATGGGATTCTACCCCGTGACGGCTGGTCTTCCCTACTATGTCATCGGCAGTCCGCTCTTCGACAAGGTGGAGATTAACCTCGACAACGGCAAGACCTTCCGCGTGGTGGCCAACAACAACTCGGCCGACAACAAGTACATCCAGTCGGCGAAGCTCAACGGCAAGCCCTACAACAAGACCTACTTCTCGCACGAGGATATCTTGGGTGGCGGCACACTCGAACTGGAGATGGGCAACCGTCCCTGCAAGCAGTGGGGCGTAGGCGCCGATGCCGTACCCCCTTCACAGGGCAGCGAACTGACACTAATGAAGTAAAAATTATCAAATACGATGAAACGAATATTATCTATACTGCTGTGCGTAGTGCTGTGGAGCGCAAGCTCTGTGGCGCAGACACGCATTGCCCTGCTGTGCGACCTGCACATATCGCCAGGCAACCGCAACGAGCAGATGCTGAAGGCTGTTATCGAGGAGATTAACGCCGACCCCACGCAGATTGTAGTCGTGGCAGGCGATGTGTCGAACGAGGGTAGCGACGAGGAGTTGCAGCGCGTAAAGGAGTTGCTCGGCGCAATCAAGAAGCCCCAATTCGTCATCCCTGGCAACCACGAGGATCAGTGGTCGCAGAGCGCCTGCAAGCGCTTCAACGACCTGTGGGGCAACGACCGCTTTGTGACCGAACTCGACGGAATGGTGATTGTCGGCATCAACTGCGGCCCCTATATGAAGGCGGCTGACGGCCACATCAAGCGCGAGGATTTGAGTTGGCTCGACAAGACGCTGGCTCAGCACAAGGAGAAGCGCGTAATCTCGATAAACCACTATCCCATCACCGTAGATGATTTGGACAACTACGACCAATACATCAATGTGCTGTCGAAGTATCGTGTGGCGGTACACCTCTGTGGCCATTACCACAAATTCAGCCACTACAAGGCTGGCAGCATCGATGCGCTGATGAACCGCTCGCTGATGATGAACGACAACTACGGTTACACCATCATCGAGGTTGAGGGCGACACCCTGCGTCAGTGGGACAAGCAGCTGGGCAAAGAGCCCGCACTCGTTACCGAGATGAAGATTAACGATAGCCCCAAGCAGCCCATCAAGCGCACGCTGGACTCTTTCGACGAGCCCGAGCAGGCTACTGTCGAGATGGTTCACGCCGACGAGGCGTCGGTATTCACCCGTATGGCTGTGGACGAGGCTACACTCTACTTCGGCAACTCACTCGGCGAGGTGAAGGCCATCGACAAACTTTCGGGCGAGCTGCGCTGGAGCCTCAAGACAGCCAATTCGCTCTTCTCGCAGCCATCGCTGGCGGGACGCTATCTGATAGTGCCCACCTCTGACGAGCGACTGCTGTGGCTGGACAAGAAGACGGGCAAGGTGGTGCGCGAGCGCAAGGCCAAGGGCCCCTATGCAGCCGATGGTGTCGTGGTGAACGGAATACTATATCAGGGAGGCTACAAGTGCTTCGAGGCGTGGAATACCCGCCGTGCGAAGTTGCTGTGGCGCAACGAGGAGATGACCAACTACTGCCAGGCGGCACCCGCCGTGACGGATAGCGATGTGACATTCGGTGCGTGGGATACCCACCTCTACAACCTCGACCGCAAGACAGGCACAACACGCTGGAAGTGGAACAACGGCCACTCGAGCCACCTCTTCAGCCCTGGCAACTGCATCCCCGCCGTCGTGGGCAACAAGGTATTCATCGTGGCTCCCGACCGTGCAATGACGGCCATCGACCGCAACACTGGCAAGCAGCTTTGGCGCGTGAAGGACTACCGCGTCAGAGAGAGCCTCGGTCTGTCGGCCGACAAGAGCAAGGTATATGCCCGCACGATGGATGGCGAGCTGATTGCCGTCAGTACCGCCGCAAACGATTACGATGTGGTGTGGATGGTCGATTTGGGCTTCGGCTACGAGTTCTCGCCCTGCGCCATTGTTGAGTGCGACGGCGTGGTCTATGCCGCATCTCGTCAGGGTATAGTGGCTGCTGTCGATGCCGAATCGGGCGAGCTGCTGTGGCGAAAGAAGTGTGGCATCTCGGCCGTGAATGGCTTTGAGGTGGACGATAGCGGCAACATCTACCTGTCGCTCTTTGAAGGCAAGATTTGGAGAATAAGCAAGAAATAATACATCTGTCATTACGAGGAGGAGTTTACTCCGACGCGGTTATCTCACCTCTTTAGCAAATAGATTACCACGAGCCTAACGGCTATCGCAATGACAAACCATTATAAAAAAGTTATAACGATGGGTATATTAAAGCGATTTGGACTGTTGCCGCGCATCATCGTGGCCATTGCGCTGGGTATTGGCTCGGGGCTGGTGATGCCTGCGTGGGGCATACGCCTTTTCCTCACTTTCAACGGTATATTCAGCCAACTGTTGGGCTTTGCCGTGCCGCTGATTATCATCGGTATGGTCATCCCCGCCATCTCGGAGTTGGGTCGCAATGCGGGTCGTATGCTGCTGCTGACCGTGGCTCTGGCCTATGGCGCAACGCTCGCGGCGGGAGTGATATCCTACCTCACGGGCTCACTCACCTTCCCCTCGCTCATCAGCCAGCAGATTGATGCTGGTACGATAGCCGAGGGTGTGAAGCTCACGCCATACTTCTCGCTAACGATACCCCCGCTGATGGATGTGATGACGGCTCTGGTTACGGCCTTCCTCTTCGGTCTGGGCATCGCCTACATCGAGGGCAATGTGCTGCGCCGCGCCGCCGTTGAATTCCAGAGCGTGATAACCAAATTTATAGAAAATTTGCTCATTCCGTTGCTGCCGATATATATCTATGGCATATTCCTCGATATGACGGCCGCAGGCGAGGTGGGACAGATACTGATGGTATTCATCAAAATCATCGGCATAATATTCCTGCTGCACATCTTGTGGCTCATTGGCCTCTACATCGTTGCGGGCACTATCGGCAACAAGAACCCGCTGAAGATGCTCACGACAATGATGCCCGCCTACTTCACGGCTCTCGGCACACAGTCGTCGGCCGCCACCATACCCGTAACGCTGCGCCAGACCCAGAAGATGGGCGTGAGCGACGATGTGGCTGGCTTCGTGGTGCCACTATGCGCTACGATACACCTCTCGGGCAGTATGCTCAAGATTGTGGCTTGTGCCTTGGCGCTGATGATTATGCAGGGTCAGGAGTACGACATTATGCAGTTCGTGGGCTTCATCTGTATGCTCGGCATCACGATGGTGGCCGCACCGGGCGTACCTGGCGGAGCTATTATGGCGGCACTCGGCGTGTTGGGCTCGATGCTGGGCTTCACGACCGACGACCAGGCACTGATGATTTCGCTCTATGTGGCGATGGACAGCTTCGGCACGGCCTGCAATGTGACGGGCGACGGTGCGCTGGCTGTGATTGTAGATAAGATAAAGAGTAAAATAGGATAACAATGAAACTGATTTTTGCAACCAACAATGCCCACAAACTGCGCGAGGTCGCAGAGGTGGTGGGCGACGAGTTCGAGCTGGTCACTCTGCGCGAGTGCGGCATCACTGAAGATATACCCGAAGATGAGCCCACACTCGAGGGCAACGCCCTGCAGAAAGCACGCTACATCTACGCCCGCACGGGCATCGACTGCTTCGCCGACGACACAGGTTTGGAGGTGGATGCGCTCGGCGGCGAGCCTGGAGTGCGCTCGGCACGCTATGCCACCGACGGCCACGACGACGAGGCCAACAAGCGACTGCTGCTGGAGCGTATGGCGGGCAAGAGCGACCGCGCGGCACAGTTCCGCACAGCCATAGCGCTGATCATCGGCGGCGAGGAGCACCTCTTCGAGGGTGTGGTGCGTGGCGCCATCACCGAGGCCGAGCGTGGCGAGGGTGGCTTCGGCTACGACCCGCTGTTTGTGCCCGACGGCTATGAGTCATCATTCGCCGAGATGTCGTCGCAGGAGAAGAACGCCATCTCGCACCGTGGCCGCGCCGTGAGAAAGCTCGCCGAGTATTTGCAGAAAACAAAATAAAAGGAGAAAACTATGAAAAAGATTCTGTGTGCATTGTTGCTTTCGGCTGTGACCATCGGCAACCTCTCGGCCCAGAGCGACGAAAACATCATCACCCACAAGGCCGTATATTCGCCCGACAACACGCTGCTGGCGTGGTACAAGCCCGAGGTGGCGGGTGCTGCCTACACCCATGTGGCGGGGCTGGCAGCCAAGTTCCTGAAGGATGTATTGCCCACAGACCCGAATACGGGGCTGAAATACTACTACCTCTACGCCTCGTTTGAGGGCTTTCAGAATAGCACCGACGACACATTCCGCGGCGAGACTCACCGAAGCAACCCCGCCTGTATAGCCGCAGGATTGACCGAGAGTCTGGCCGTGAAGTACTATATGTATGGCGGCGAGGCTGCCTACCTGCAGATGGTGCGCGAGAACTTGGACTTTATGCTCTCGAATGCCACCACGCCCGCCGACTTCCACTGGGCATCGTGCCCCTACGCAAGTAGCGACCCTGGCTCGACAATCATTCAGGGTAGCAACTACCACGGCAACGGCAACGGCGATGCGCCCCTCTGCCTTGAGCCCGACAAGGTGGGCGAGATGGGTGTGGCCTATCTGCAGTTCTACCAGATTACCGAGGAGGAGAAGTACCTCAACGCCGCCCTCAACTGCGCCGATGCGTTGGCGGCAAATGTGCGCGACGGCAGCTATAAGCAATCGCCCTGGCCCTACCGCGTACACGCAAGGACAAACATCGCGATGGAGGAGTATTGCGCATTCGTGATTCCGCCCATCCGTCTGTTCGATATGTTGGAGAGCCTCAACAGCCGCCTCAACCTGAGCGACGAGCGCCTGGCCGCATACAAGAGCGCCCGCGACAAGGCTTGGGATTGGCTCTTCTCGATAGAGGGCCCGATGAAGACCTTTGTATGGAAGGGTTACTTCGAGGATGTACCATACGACCACGACAACAAAAACCGCGTGCAGATAGCCCCAATGGAGACAGCCCGCTACCTGATGGAGAACGCCGACAAAGACCCCTATCTGAAGGAGAATATCCCCGCGCTGATTCACTACTGCAATGTGGCCTTCGGTACGCACCACGCGCTGGGCTTCAACGCGCAGTGTGAGCAGTCGATATGTATGCTGCCGATGGGTAGCCACACGGCTCGCTACGCCTCGGTGTGCGCTATGTGGCATAGCCTCTGCGGTGAGGAGTGGTACAAGCAGGAGTCTTTCGAAAACTTCAACTGGGCGACATACTGCACATCGGAGACAGGCTATGTGGCCGTAGGCCCTACCTACAACCCATCGTGGTTCTCTGACGGATATGGCGACTACATCAAGCACTTCTTCGATGGCATCGCTGCCGTACCCGAGTGGGCTCCCGCCGACGAGAATCACCTGCTGAAGTCGAGCAGCGTAGTACAGAGCATCAGCTACGAGCCTACGCAGATAAGCTATAAGACCTTCCTCGCCGAGGCGAAGGAGCTTCTGCGCCTGAAGAAGATGCCCAAGCAGATTCTGGTCGATGGCAAGCCCCTCAAGCGAGTGGACAACACCGCCGACAGCGAGGGCTGGAGCTGGGAGAAGATGGCGAGCGGTGGCGTTGTACGCATCAACCGCCAGGGCGGCCAGAGCGTAGTTATCGATATGAAGTAAATCACTATGAGAAACATTTTTCGAGTAGCATTTGCTACTGTTGTAGCGGTGGCGGTGGGCACGACGCCCCTCACCGCAGGCAGACGCACCGAGCAGTTGAAACTTGGGCGTCCGCTGAAGGTGGTATGCCTGGGCAACTCGCTGACACACCACGGCTATCTGCCCAGCATTGAGTGGTACGGCGACTGGGGTATGGCGGCATCGAAGCAGGAGAACGACTTTTGCCATGTGCTGGAGCGCGAGCTGCAACAATACAACCGCAAGAGCCAGGTGACGCCGCTGAACATCTACGGCTTTGAGATAAACCCCTCGTGCGACCTCGACTCGCTGGCGGGCGAGGTGTGCCACGAAGCCGATGTGATTGTGTTGCGTATGTGCGACAATGTGCGTAGCATCGAGGACTTCGAGCAGAACATAGGACGACTGGTGGAGTTCTGCCTCGCCCGCACGCCCCATGTCATCATTGCAGGCCCCTTATGGCACCATGAACACTACGAGCGCATACTCGCCACCACGGCCGAGCGCTATGGGTTGGAGTATGTCGATTTGGGTTGGATATCCCTGCTCGACGACATCTACCCCAAGGTGGGCGACACGCTCTACGACATCGACGGCAAACCCTACACCATAACCAAAGATATAATCATAGGCCACCCCAACGACAAGGGCATGCGCCTGATAGCCCACTCGCTCCTCCGCGCCATAAAACAGCTGGCGAAGTAGAGCAATGAGTGTTGGTGATGGAAACAAAAAAGCCTGGGCAACGGAGGTTGTCCAGGCTTTGCTATTGTTGTGGGTGGGATTACCACGCCTTCATTGCTTTGTCCATATTGGCTACGCGGGTCTCGATGACCTTGGCCATCTTCTCGATAGCCTCCTCGTATGAGACATTGATGTCATAGTTCAAGTTGGGCATACTACTACGCAACCATACATTGAAGTTCTCGTTAGCCGACTCTGAGAGGTAGGCTCCCTGCTGACGGATGTAGTCAGGCAAGGTCTCGAACGAGGGCTTCAGCGTAGCCCAACGCTCCTTAGCCAGAGCCTTCATCTTGGCATTCTTGAAAAGGTACTTATACCAGATAGCGGTCTTCAAGTAGAGCTGTGTCTTCTTGGTCTCGACGGGATACCAACCTGCGTCGGTATAGTCGAAGTTGAATGTACCATAGTCGAAGTCCCAAGTGGGGCCAGCGATAAGCTTACCGCCTGCAACGCCACCCTCAACATCCTTGTGTACGAAGACGCTACCGGGGTTCATCAACTCGTGGTTGAGGCACACCTCGTAAACAAGCCAGTAATCGACAAACGAAACGGGCTCGATATACTTCTCGATAATCTCCTTATACTCCTTCTCGGCTGTAGAGGCGTTCTCGGTGAGTTTGTCGCGAATCTCAATCTCGAAGTTACGGATATAGTTCTTGATGTAGTTATACTGTGCATCCGACAGATCGTTCTCGTCGGGATACTTTGACAGATAACGCACTGATGAGTTACCGCGGTTATTCCAGTCGGTCTGCTGCTGGGTGTTGATGTACGAAGTCCAATAGGGCTTTGATGTAGAGCTATAGTGGAAGTCATACTCAACCAGGTAGCCTGTATTCTCGGCCGAG
Organism: Alistipes sp.; assembly: GCA_017555695.1. Lineage (GTDB taxonomy): Bacteria > Bacteroidota > Bacteroidia > Bacteroidales > Rikenellaceae > Alistipes. Next base: position 43,720 of record JAFZFX010000012.1, on the reverse strand, counting down.
GTGTCACCCTGCGGAGTCTCGGTGATGGCTACACGGTCCTTATCGACACGCACATGCTCGCAGAGGTAGTAGTTACCCACATACTCGCCGTTGTAAACCAACTCGACGAAGTGGCCGCGCGGTGCCCACTTGAGCGATGTGAGGCCCGATGCATAGTAGGCCACATCGTTACGGATGAGTGTAGCGTCGCAGTAGTTGGCAATCATCACCCAACGCTTATGTTTAGGCATACCAAGAATCTTGGCCTGCTTCTCGAATTTCATATTAAACGCCTTCTTGGGCCAACCCAAAGTGGTGTTACCACGGGCGCGAATCTCCAACGATGTGGGCTCGAGGCCGTCGAACTCGTCGTTGCCGACAATCTGGATGCGAGCGCTCTTCCACTGTGTCTTCGATGTGAGGTCGTCGGTGATATAGACGCCTGTGTTGGTATCAACATACACCACGGGCAGGTTGGTGAAGTGGTTGGTGACCTTCACCGAGTACTCGATAACCTCGCCCTCGTCGGTTGTGAACTTATATGTCACGGGCTCGGTAAAGTCGTTTACCGTAACGCCGCTCTTCTGCTCGACGCCATTTACGGTCACCTTGCTACCGCCCTCGGTTGTGAATGTGGCGATAAGCTTCGAGTGGTCCACCATAGTGGGCGCAATCTGATGGATGCGTGCAGAGAAACGGTTGGACTCCTTGGCAAAGTGACAAACGATGTCGCTCTTGAGCTGGGGGTTGTGCTTCTTGAGGAATGAGATGCTCGAGAGCTCGCTCACGGCAACCGTGTTGCGGATGACGAAGGTGTTAGATGTGTAGGTCTTACCCTCGGCGGTAGAGACAATCACAACGGCATTTGCGCGGAACTCCTCCTCGGTAGTGGCGCTGATGGTCACCTTGTAGCGGCCAGAGCCGAGCGATGCAACCTTCGACTTGTCGTATGAAATCTGGGGAATATCCTTCTTTGTAGAGGCATCACAAATCTTCACCTTGTTCGACGAGATGGTGGTCGATGTGGGTGTAACCTTAAATACTACCGATGCCGAGCCACCCTCGGGGATGGTTATGGAGCTACCCTCAATAGTCACAAGCGTGTTGTCGGGTGAGGGCTTCGGTTCGGGTGCAGGCTCATCTCCGCCGCCAGAGCAGGCAGCCATAGTGAACATAAAGACGAGCGCGAGCAACGCCATCAGCTTCGTGCGCAACGCAGAAGCGGTAATCTTTGACAGATTCATAGCATTAGGTTCTATAATCACCCATAGCTCACCCGTGCGGGCAGCGATTCGGGCGGAAGTTAATATTTTGTTTTAGGTTAAGCGCAAATATATAAAAATTTCGTTGCTACGGCAACAAAATCGAACTATTTTCGCACCCCACCTCAACATTATGACAAAAAAGAGCGGCCGACCCCGTCGGCAGAGGCAATATAACGGTGCGATTTTGAAATAATTTCGAATTTTTCCCCCGTATATTGATTTTATATGTATCTTTGCCGTTAGAATTCAAGAAAACGAAAGATTTTTATGGCAGACAGTTCAATATTGATGCGCCTTGACGGCCTGAAGCTCAAGTACGAGGAGACTGGACAGAAACTTACCGACCCCGAAGTGATTGCCGATGTTAAGCAGTTCGTGCAGCTCACAAAGGAGTACAAGGAGTTGGAGCCCATCATCGAGACATCGGAGCGTTACCGCACAGCGTTGGCCAACCTGGCCGAGGCTAAGGATGTACTCGCCAACGACAAGGACGAGGAGATGCGCGAGATGGCCCGTATGGAGATAGCAGAGCTGGAGCCTGCGTTGGAGAAGATGGAGGAGTATATCAAGCTCCTGCTTATCCCCAAGGATCCGCAGGACGAGAAGAATGCTATCCTCGAGATTCGTGGTGGTACAGGTGGCGACGAGGCAGCTATCTTCGCTGGCGACTTGTTGCGTATGTACACCAAGTACATCGAGTCTAAGGGTTGGCGCTACGAGATTACATCGTTCTCTGATGGTACAGCCGGCGGTTACAAGGAGGTTGTGCTGAAGGTGACAGGTCAGAGCGTATATGGTACACTCAAGTATGAGTCGGGCGTACACCGCGTACAGCGCGTACCCCAGACCGAGACTCAGGGTCGTGTACACACATCGGCAGCATCGGTTGCCGTATTGCCCGAGGCCGAGGAGTTTGATGTAGAGATTTCGATGAACGACATCCGCAAGGATATCTTCTGTGCGTCTGGTCCTGGTGGCCAGTCGGTGAACACCACCTACTCGGCAATCCGCTTGACCCACATCCCCACAGGTATCGTCGTGCAGTGTCAGGACCAGAAGTCACAGCTCAAGAACTTCGACAAGGCTTTCGAGGAGTTGCGTACGCGTATCTTCAACCTCGAGTACTCGAAGTACCTCGACGAAATTGCGTCAAAGCGTAAGACTATGGTTTCGACTGGTGACCGTTCGGCAAAGATTCGTACCTACAACTACCCCCAGGGCCGAATCACCGACCACCGTATTAACTACACAATCTACAACCTCTCGGCATTTATGGATGGTGACATCCAGGATTGCATCGACCACCTGATTGTGGCCGAGAACGCCGAGCGTCTGAAGGAGAGCGAGCTGTAAGCGGCCCCCGCCGCAGCGAGGCGAGGAGTGGTCATTGCGAGAAGGGTGTAACTCGGCGCGGCAATCTCCAAGCGGCAGGTATTAGGCTTGCGAACCGCACTATCTCAGAATCATATATATATGGTATATGCCCCGAGTTTATGGACTCGGGGATTTTTTTTGCAAAAAAGCGAATAAAACAAACGAAAAAAGTTGTTTTTTGTCAAATTAAACCTAATTTTGTAGATGGTGGTAAAGGCTTTTGCCCAACCACCCCAACCAACGAACAGAAACTAACCAAACTTTAACTACTTTTTATGAAACGACTTCTATTTTTCTTCGTTTTCGTCCTGCTGTCGCAGGGTCTTGCTGCACAGGTCCTCACTCCCGAGGAGTTGGCAAAGAGAGCCAAGCGCAAAAACCTGACAGTCAAGGAGTGGAACACCGACTCAAGCAAGAAGCAGCGATGGCTCGACAACTTGAAGGTCTATGACGAAAAGGGTCGCAAGATTGAGGAGATAGAGTACAACCAGTTTGGCCAGATCGAGCGCGAGACCTATGAGTATGACCCTGTGACTGACCGTGTTGTTCGCGAGGTGGTTTACGACGACCGTAACAAGGTGAAGCTCGTGCGCAAGTATGAGTACAACGACGACGGCACCAAGCACAAGCAATACAACTATCTGCCCAACGGCAAACTCTACACCATCAAGGTGTTTGAGTACATTTTCGAAGAGGTGTAACACCCCGCTACCGCTAACCCACACAACAACTTCACTATGACATACGAGCAGTTAAACAGCCTACCCGTATGGCAGAAGATGCCCACCATCACTCTCGACGAGATGTCGGCAATCAAGCTGATGAATCGCGTCGATACCAAGTATGTGATGAGCGAGGAGAAGTGTATGCAGCTCTTGGAGCGCGCCGTGAGCGAGTACTCGGTGCAGGTGATTGACGATGTGAGGGCCTGCCGTTACTCGACCCTCTACTACGACACCGCCGACTGGGAGATGTACACCGTACACCACAACCGTCGTCTGGCACGCCAGAAGATTCGCGCCCGCACCTATGTCGAGAGCGACATCACATTTATCGAAATCAAGAACAAAACCAATACGGGCCGCACGAAGAAGAAGCGCATCAAGATGCCGCGCGACTACTTCTACAATGTCACCGACCACAGCGAGGCTCACGCCTTTCTGCAGGAGCGTGCCGCCTATCCACCCGAGGCTATCTCGCCTTCGCTCACTACGGGCTTCACCCGCATCACGCTGGTGAATCACGCCCACACCGAGCGCCTTACAATCGACTTAAATCTCGAATTCCGCAATATGCGCGAGGAGGGTGCCCCCACGACGGGCATCGAGCGTATGGTCATCGTCGAACTCAAGCAGGATGGCTTGTGCTACTCGCCGATGAAGCAGATTTTGCTGGACCTGCGCGTCAAGCAGTTCAAGGTGAGCAAGTATTGTCTGGGTATGGCGCTGAGCAACGACTGCATCAAGCGCAACAGATTCAAACTGAAAATCAGAAAGATAAGAAAAATTGTAAACGAATAAAACTAAAGTAAAATGATTCAACAAGACCAGAATTTTTTGGAATTTGACCCTTCGATTGCCGAAGAGTTTGGCTACGAAATTGCCAACCAGGTAAATTTCCTGGGCGTGCCCCTGTGCGACACCCAAAGCCTGATACACCTGTTGATGCGTTTTGCCTTCAACTTCCTGGTATCGTGGGTGATAGTACGCTTCTTCTACTACCGCAAGAGCCAGCGTAAGGATTATCTGCTGACCTTTATGTTGTTCTCGTCTGCGATGTTCCTGCTTATCTTCCTGATGGAGAATGTGAGCATCCAGATTGGTATGACTCTTGGTCTGTTTGCCATCTTTGGCGTCATACGCTACCGAACCGAAACGGTGCCCGTCAGGGAGATGACCTATCTGTTTGTGATTATCGCTACAGCCGTGGTCAATGGTCTGGCGCTCAACATATCGTATGTCGAGTTAATTGTTGCCAATGCGCTTATCACAGCCATCATCTGGGGCTTGGAGAGCCGTATGTTGCTCAAGCACACATCTACCAAACTCGTTCTCTATGAGAAGATTGCACTCATCGTTCCCGAGCGTCGTGCCGAGCTTGTTGCCGACCTCGAGCAGCGTTTGGGCTTCAAGATTGACAAGTTGGAGGTGGGTCATGTGGACTTCCTGCGCGATGTGGCCTTCATCAAGGTTTACTACACTCTTGGCGCTGGCGAGAGCAACTCAATAGACCTTCTGACCAAGGCGAAGGACTATGTAGAGTAAAAACCTAAAACCTTAAAACCGAAACAGATATGAACATTAAGAAGAGAGTAATTTTGGCACTTGTGGCTCTGGTGAGCTGCACGACCCTTGCGGCACAGCCGTGGGAGCCTGGTGTTGCCCCTACTCGTGGTAATGCAAATGTGATAGATGAGGGTAGTGATGTTCAGGCCCGCCTGCGCGCCACAATCGAGAAGTCACTCGGCAAGAGTTGGACTGTATCGTGGAGTGAGCAGGTACGCACAATGGACAACTTCCGCAAGCTCGATAAGATTGTTTCAGCCGTTGGCGTTGAGTATAAGCCGTGGGAGTTCCTGAAGTTCGGTATCGACTATAACTTGGTGAACGAGCGCACATTCGACACAGCGCTGGTACAGCAGGAGGTTCCCGTGCTGAACAATGGTGAGCCGTTGATGGGATACGATGGTCAGCCCGTTACCGAGCTGAAGGATGTGGAGGTACCCACCAAAGGTTGGGCTACTCGCCACCGCACAAATATCGATGTTACAGGTATGTATCGCATCGGCCGCGTGAAGCTCTCGCTGCGTGAGCGTCTGCGCGTGCAGTTCCGCACCGACTCGATAAACAAGTACGAGAAGACCAACCCCACACTCTCGTTGCGTTCTCGCCTTAAGGGTGCTTACGACATCCGCAACAGCAGTTGGGAGCCCTACGCATTCGTGGAGTTGTACACTATGCTCGACCAGCCCAAGCCCGTTGAGAACTACAAGGAGTTCCCGCTCGATGGCGAGTCATACCTTGGCCGCGTGCGTCTGGCTGTGGGTACCGAGGTGAAATTGCACAACCACCACCGTCTGGATATCCACTATATGGTACACTTCAACCGCACCTACAACGCCCGCTACAAGGGTGGCAAGGGTGACTTGAAGGAGTGGTCGCTGGAGAAGATGTGTAACCATGTCATCGGCATTGATTACAAGTTCAAGCTCTAAACAGAGCCGTTGTATGATATTAGGAGTCTGCCCGACCCGAGAGGTTGCGGCAGACTTCTCTTTTTGTGGCGGAGCGATGAGTTTGCGATGTAGTATTTTTTTGATATATTTGTAAAAAAATAAGGTTATGAAAGAGAATAAAGAGATTGAGATTTTTGACTTCTACGATAATACACCCGTGGTTGGCGGTTCATTCAAAATGACAACATTCGACTTCTTTGTGTGGGTAGATAATGGAGGAGACCCCGAGGGGTATAAGGGTAAAAGATTCTACGACAGTCGGGTTAAGTATATCACTCCGACGGGTGGTGCCATAATAGAGCTCCTCGACGAAGAGGCGTTCAGCGATTTTGGAGTTGAGACATCACTCTTTTCGGGCGCAGATATCAAGGAGGTATATCCCGATTTTGATGGTGACGACGAGACTATGTATTCGGTGCCGTATGAGGATGGCAGCCCATTTTACATTGATGAGGATTAATATAATCCCATTAAAATTAACCAATTAAGAGAGTAAGACAGATGAAAAAGATAATTCTTCTGGTGGCGAGCGCACTATGTGTGGGTGTTTCGGCGTTGTATGGACAGGAGGTGCCGTTGCAGACAACGGACGATAGCGATGTGCAGTCGCGCTGGAGAGTGGCGCTGGAGATTCCACTGTCGGAGAAGATAGATATCACCGTCAGCGAGCAGCTGCGCACGAAAAATAATTTCCAGACTCTGGATAAGATGCTCACCTCGGTGGCGCTGGACTTCGCGCCGTGGAAGCACATCGGCTTCGAGGGCGAATATGTCTTTGTGAACACCAACGAGGCAGGCGACTGGAAGATCAAGCACCGCATCAACCTTGGCGTCATAGGCAAGCTCTCGGTGGGTCGATTCGACCTCTCGCTGCGCGAAAGAGTACGAATGGTGGTGCGTAGCTTCCCTACGGACAAGTACCTTCAGCCCGACCCCTTCGTGACACTGCGTACACGCCTCAAGGCCGACTACCGCAACAAGTCGCGCTGGAAGCCCTACGCCTACGCCGAGCTATACACCACACTCAACGCCCCCGCGGCTGTGGATAACCGCCTGGTGGATGCCATCAAGCGCGACAACTACATCAACCGCCTGCGCCTCTGCGTGGGTAGCACAATGAAGATTAACGCTCACAACAGTATGGACTTCTACTATATGACGCACTTCAACCGTTCGTATGGTGCGAAGTACGATGCTGCGACAGGTGCGCTCGATGCACGCACGCTCAAGCGCGTGACAGCGCATGTGATTGGCATAGATTACAAGTTTAAGTTATGATAAAAACCCTCCGCAGATACCCCCTCCTTGTGGCATTGCTGATGCTCGCCCTCGGCTGCTCGCTGACCGATGCCTCGGCACAGAGCCGCCGTCGTATGCCGCTCTACATCGTAAATGGCGAGCGTATGAGCGAGGAGCAGGTTAAGGCTATCGACCCCGCCGACATCGAGGATAACCACCTGCTGCCCGCCGACGAGCAGACCATCGAGAAGTATGGCCACGAGGCCGCCAATGGTGTGGTGGTCATCACGCTGCGTTACGACAAGGCGGCACGATTCGAGGTGGATGGTCAGACGATGAGCTACAGCCTCTACATCGCCGACCGCGTGAAGTGGGACGAGACCGACCCCGTGGCGCGTGTCACCATAGCGTTCAAGGTTAAGGCCGACGGCTCGGTTGCCGACCTCGATGTGCTGGAGGCCACCGACAAGCGCCTGCTGCGTCGCATCGAGAAGGCTATGGTCGCATCTCCCCGCTGGCAGCCCGCCACCCGTATGGGCGAGGGCGTCGAGACCCGTCACCTGCTGAAAATCACCCTCCCCAAGGGTCGCACAATGCCCCGCGAGAGAGTAGTCAGAATACAGTAAAGGGAGAGATTTAAGAGATAAGAAAAAAGAGGTTGTTCGGCAACCTCTTTTCGTTTATAGATGCTATGTTGCAGAAGTCGCAGAACAAGAGCTATTTTTAGGCCCTCGATACCCGAAAAACCACAGCATACGAAAGTGTATGTGAGGATTTTGAGGGCGAGAGTAACGCCAAAAGAGCCTTGTTATACGGCTTCATTTTATCTATCGATTGGCACTCTATAGTCGCCTCGCTTGATGCCGAGGTAGCGGTCGCTGTACCAGTTAATGAAGTTCTCGACCGAGTTCCACTCAATGGCCATAATCTTGTGACGACGGATGAAGTCGAATACATAGTCGCAAGTGCCATCGGCGAGTGCCTCCTGCGGCTGGCGCATCATATAGAGGTAGAGAATCTGCAGATTGACCAAATCGACGCGGTGGCGCATCTGCTCGCTCTCGCCCTCGACGGCGGCAACGGCCGCAGACAATATCTTGCGAGCCTCGGCCACAAACTCGTCGGTGTAGATGGGCGAATCCTCCAAGAAAAAGAGACCCATATGTTTGTCGGCATCGATAAGCCCCTGGCAGAGGTCGAAATATTGCTGGACATAGGGGGCGGCAGGGCCGTAGTAGTCGGCGATGAACTCCTCAACCAGAGCCATAGTGTCGAGGTTGGGATTCCACATCAGCTTGGCCAGCACCCACGACTTCAGGTCGGCAAAGGCTCCGCCTACTGACTCGTACTGACCCTCCTCGTGCAGACCTATAGTGTTGTATTTCTGGAATGTACGGATGTTGGCGGCCAGCGCATCGAAGTTGGGGCAGGGTGCTATGTATTGGCGGAAATTGACCACATAGTCCCAGATGTAGAGGCGCGAAGCCAACTCCGACCACGCCTTGATGTCGCGTATGAACGACTCGTTGTGTTCGCACTGCTCCATCGGGTGGGCAAAGCAACACTCGATGCTACAGAGGCGAATGACCACATTGTCGCGCGGCGAGATACCCTCGGGAGCCTTACGGGTGTATTGGTAGGCGAAGGTGCTGATGTACTTATTTGGATAGAGCGTTTTGACGGCATCTGCCACCTGATTGACAAACCAGATGAGCAGACCCGAGTGGCCACCATACTGCTCCTCGATGGCACGGCACTTCTCGCACTGACACATAAATTGGTGGTCGTCCTGCGAAAGAGAATATACCCAATAGTCGGGGTTGTCGGCGATGACCTTAATCATTCGCTCCTTGCAAATCTCTATCACCTCGGGATTCGACAGACAGAGCTGGCCGTAGGGCACACGCTCGCCGTCACGCAGGGCGAAGTATTCGGGATGCGTAGCGAAAAACTCCTTCGACGGCACGAAGTAGGCGAATGTGTGGCCGCCCCAGAAGCCGACCAGACCGCCGTAGTTATTCTTGACCGAAGACCATATAGAGTTGCACTTGTTGTGGCCCATCCACGCGTAGTCGCGCTCGGCAGCGAAGGCGTCGTTGAAGCGGAACATAATGTCGGGCGACTCGCTGTGATTGAGTGAGCGGAAGCCCCACTCATTGTGTGGCACAACCTTCGTATAGTCGGGTGAGTACCACCTCACGCCCAACTCATTCTCCAGGAAGGAGTAGACTCCATACATCGTGCCCCATCGCTTGCCGCCATATATCCACAGGTTGCGACCTACATTGCAGTAGGTGTACTGCTGTGACTCGTCGTCGGGACGCGCCACACCCCTCTGCGAGGCGTACTCCTCGTTGAAGCCGATGAAGATATGCCTCTCGTCGGGCAACAACTCGCCCGACGGCTTGATGGGAAGCGTGATGCCTGCAATCTGCTCAATGTAGCTCTGCAACTCACTCGCCGCCGTCTGCTCCGAGGGCGAGGCATCGGCACAGAGGGCGATACAATATTGGCTCTGCCCATCGCTGAAGAGTCTATTCTCGCAACCGACAAGCAGCGCCAAGCCACACATCACAAGTGGCAATAGCAAGGTACGGAGTTTTTTCATCGTTAATATAACTCAATGTATTCGTAGGTGTTGCCGACGGCTGTGAGGTAGCGGGCGAAGTCCTCCTGCGAGATGACCACCGTAGCGGTGTTGTCGTTGGGATGGAAGCTCAGCGAAGGATAATTCTTGAGGTTGGCATCCAGGAACAGATGCACATGGCACTCCTCGTCATTGACCAATCCGAAGGGCGACACCGAGCCGGGGCGGAGACCCAGCCACTTCGCCATACGCTGCTCAGAGGCGAAGGAGAGCTTGCCCTGACGCAGGCGCTGCTCCAGGTCGTGGATAGCCAGCGACTGCTCGCAGTCGAATACAACCAGGTAGTGACGGTTGCCCTTGTGGTTGCGGAAGAAGAGGTTTTTGCAGTGCTTCGACCCATCCTGATGCCAATATTGGCGGGCAATCTCGATGGTGGGCGCCTCGGGGTGGTCGTAGACTGTGTACTCTATGTTGTTCTCGGCCAGAAAGTCAAAGACCCTCTGGCGGTCGTTTAATTCGATGTTTTCCATTTTTTAGTTGGTTCAAACTCAAAACCTAATTCTCGTTTCTCAATTTTGAATTTCTATCGTGAGGCTACTCCCAAAACGCCTTGACGGTCCTTGGCCCACTCGTCCTGCGAGCGGAGGGTCTGCTCGACGATGTCGCGCACGGCGCCGTGGCCACCGCAGAACTCCGACACATAGCGCGAAGCCTCGATAACCTCCGAGCAGGCATCGGCGGGACATACGGGAATACCCACCATCTGCATACACTCCAGGTCGGGGATGTCGTCGCCCATATATATCGTTGTGGCGGGGTCGATGTCGTACTCGGCGAAGAACTCCTGCAGAGCCGAAATCTTATCCATACAGCTGATGTAAAGCTTCGTCACACCCAGTCGCTCCATACGGCTGCGTAGCAGGTTGCCGTGGCCGCCCGTGATGACACACACCTTGTAGCCACGCCTTACGGCATAGGCTATGGCGTAACCATCCTTGGCGTTGTACTTGCGGACGAAGTCCGAGCCGTCACCGATGGGCATAATGCCACCGTCGGTCATCACGCCATCGACATCGAAAATGAAAGCCTTGCACTTGGCTATATCTTCCTTGAAGTTTCCCATATATAATCAGTAAGTAGTTTATAAATCTGCTGTTTGCGCTCGTCGCCTTCGAGCATTGCCAGGTGTCGAGCCTCGACCTGCTTGTCACCTCTGACGGCAGGGCCTGTCTGCACACTGCGCGGGTGGTCGGCCTCGATGGCCTTGCGGGCAGTCTGCTCGATGAGCGGACGCACCACATCGAAGGGCAGGTCGGCATACTCCGCCAGGCGGTCAGCCGCCATAGCGTAGAGCGCATTGACGAAGTTGCAAGCCAAAACGCCCGTGAGGTGTATCTCGCGGCGGCGCTCCGACGAAAGGCGATAGACGCGGCAGCTGAGTTGCTCGGCTACACTCTCGAGCGCTTCGGTTGTGGCCTCGTCTGAGCCCTCGATGAAGAGTGGCACCTGCGAAAAATCGACCCTCAATCCCGCCGTGAAGGTCTGGAAGGGGTAGAACACACCGCATCGGCGAGTGCCTATGGCCTCCATCTCAACGCTGCCAGCTGTGTGGGCTACAATCGCGTTGGGGTAGGCTGGTAGCTGTGACGCCACCTGAGCAACGGCACGGTCGCTGACGCAGATGATGTAGAGGTCGGCCTCGGCAGCGTTGCCTATATCGTCACACCATTCGGCACCCGTGAGGGCGGCCAGCGCTCGGCCTCGCTCGGCGTTGCGGGCTACAATCTGCTTTAGGTTCAGACTCCAGCACTCGGCAACGGCCAGCGCCATAGCTTCGGCGACATTGCCACTGCCGACAATCGTTATGCTATCTATCTTTTGTGTGGGCATAGTTTACTTAATCAAATCCAGAATTTTGCAGTTCTTATCGCTCTGCGTGGTGATGCTTTTCAGCCCCTCGACTGCCTCGGCACAGCGTTGCAGCTCGGCCGAGCTATCCATATCGACCATATCGCGACCCTCACCGTGAGTATCCACAGCCGTCAGCACATCGTATATGCGCAACGACGAGATATCTCGCGCAGGGGCATACGAGAGGTCGAACTCGCGACCACCGATATATATCTCGTGCAGCATACCCGCCGACACCAGCGTCGAGAGTATGTTGCTGAGGATTCGTTTTGGCACGCCCAGCTCACCTCGTATGTCGTCCACAGCCATCGAGCCACGGCCATCGCGGAACTCACGCGAGATGATGACCATCACGGCCAGCATCAGCTTGCGGCGGCAGTCGTAGCTTACGAGCAGTGACTCGCGCTCCTCGTCAAAGCGTTTCTCGTTCTGGAATGTGAACGACAGCTCGCCACCGAGCAGGAGTATGCTCCACGATATGAGCATCCACAGCAGGAACAGCGGCAGAGCCGCGAAACTACCGTAGATGGCGTTGTATGAGGTCATCCAGGTCTGCACAAAGACATACAGCCACTGGAAGAGCATAAAGACCGTACCTGCGATGAAGCCCGACTTCGTGGCGGCCGAGATGTTCACCTTGGTGTTGGGCAGCACGAAGTAGATGAGCGAGAACATCACCCACGCAATGGCCATCGACACCAACTTCGAGAGTACCTGCAACCAGAAGTTGTCGGCCCACCCCAGCAACTGCTGGAGGTAGCCGCCTGCCGCCGATGCCGCAACCCACAATATGGGGGCAAAGACTATGACGGTGATGTAGTCGCTGATTTTGCGCGACCAACTGCGGTTGCTCTTCACCTCCCAGATGTTGTTGAAGGCATCCTCGATAGAGCTGAAGACACTCAGCACAGACCAGAAGAGCGCCGCCAAACTGAACAACGCCACCAGGCCACCCTGCGTGCGGTCGAGAGCCTTCTGTGCGAACTCCACCACATAGTCCACCACCTCGGGAATCTGAGGCAGTATGGAGTAGAGGTTCTGCACCAGGCCATCGGCCAGACCGAAGCCCTTGACAACGGCAAAGACCAGCGCCACGACGGGCACGATAGATACCAGCGTGTAGTATGTGAGAGCTGCGCTACGCACCATTGTGGCGTGCGTCGAGAGCCCCTGCAACATATAGAGCAACAACTTGACGGGGCGTGCCAGCAGCCATATCAGCGTACGCACAACCACGCCACGCGACTCCTTGTCGGCGTAGAGGCTGTCGAGGTGGGTCATTATGGACTTGAAATTCATCGTATAGAAAATTTATTCACTCGGGCGGGCCGCAACTCCCGTTGGGTGGCAATACTCCACCGCAAATTGCAATCCACACAAGTGTTCGCTATGCGAAGGTAACCATTTTTATCAAGAAAATATGTAAAATCGCCACATATTTTACTGCGCCTCTGCTCCGTTTGGTCGATTGTCGCACGCGCAACGAGGCTTGGGCGTAGAGCAGGATAGGCTGTTTTAGAAAAATTACCCATACCGACGAGTGCTGAATTTACATTTTTCATTATATTTGTAGTAGCTAATGGGATAGCAAGAATACAAAACAAAAACAAAAACTAACACCATAAAACAATGAAACGAAACCTACTTTATGGCATTCTCTTTGCCGCTGTGGCTCTATTTTCGATGACAGGATGCGCCGAGCAACCCACTATCGACCTTAAAGCCTGCGACAGCTTCGTGGCTGCCAAGCCCGTATGGGCCGAGGGTCGCGAGACCGAGCGCAACCTGACACTCTCGTTCAGAGAGGTAGTAAAGAGTTCATTCACCAAGAGTGCATATATCCGCCTGACGGCGTCGTGCGACTACCGCCTGAGCATCAATGGCGTGATGGTGGCTCACGGCCCGAGCGTTGCCGCGCACGACTTCTACCGCGTGGACTGCATCGACCTGAAGCCCTACCTCAAGCGCGGCGATAATGTGGTGGCCATCGAGGTGGCTGGCTACAACGACGACAGCTACTACCTGCTCAACCAGCCCTCGTTCCTGCAGGCCGAGGTGGAGCTCAACGGCGAGGTGGTGGCCGCAACGGGCGAGCAATTCACAGCCTACGACATGCAGCAGCGCAAGCAGGATGTACCCGAATTCAGCTTCCAGCGCCCCCACACCGAGTTCTACACCCTCACAGCCAACTACAACGAGTGGGCGAAGTGCCCCGAGTGGCAGGCCAATGTAGAGCCCGTGAAGTTGGTGGAGCAGCCCACAAAGACTCTCCTCTCGCGACATGTTGAGTACCCCGACTACACCATCCACGATGCTGTGTTGGGCGAGAACGACATCTACGCCTTCAAGTGCAACAGCAGTGGTTTCCTCGGTATGGAGATCAAGGTTGAGGAGGCTGCAACCGTAAAACTCTACTTCGACGAGATTCTCAACAACGGCAAAGTGGATCCCCAGCGCTTGGGCACACACGCCTGCGTGACATACACCCTCGAGGCAGGCAACTACTCGCTGGAGAGCTTCGAGCCCTACACTATGAAGTATGTACACCCCGTAATCGAGGGTGGCAAGTGCGCCATCACACGCATCTATATGCGCGACTACTGCAACTCGGATGTTGCACGCGCCACATTCCTCTCGGATAATGGCGAGCTGAACCGCCTCTTCGAGACTGCCCGCGAGACATTCCGCCAGAATGCGCTGGATGTATTTATGGACTGCCCCTCACGCGAGCGTGCTGGCTGGCTGTGCGACAGCTACTTCACATCGCGCGTAGCGTTCGACCTCTCGGGCGACACACAGATTGAGCGCAACTTCATCCAGAACTTTCTCCTCCCCGAGAAGTTCAAGCACATCGACGAGGGTATGCTGCCTATGTGCTACCCCTCGGATCACCCCAACCAGAACCATATCCCCAACTGGGCTATGTGGTTTGTGGTAGAGTTGGAGGAGTACCTCCACCGCAGTGGCGACCGTGAGATGGTCGATGCCGCCAAGAATCGCGTATATGCTCTGATTGACTACTTCAAGCCCTTCCTCAATGAGGATGGCCTGCTGGAGAAGCTCACACGCTGGGTATTTGTTGAGTGGTCACGCGCCAACAGCCTGGTGCAGGATGTTAGCTATCCGTCGAATATGCTCTACGCCTATATGCTCGATGTCGCTGGCCGTCTCTACGATGATACGGCACTGCACGAGCAGGCAGAGAAGGTGCGCGAGGCTATCCGCAAGCAGTCGTTCGATGGCGAGTACTTCGTCGATAACGCCATCCGTGGCAAGGGCGGCAAGCTGGCTCTGTCGGGCGAGCACACCGAGGCGTGCCAGTACTACGCCTTCTACACCAATACGGCTACTCCCGAGTCGCACCCCGAGTTGTGGAAGCGTCTGCGCGACGAGTTCGGCCCCAAGCGTAAGGAGACCAACGCCTATGCTGATGTGCCCTTCGCCAACGCCTTCATCGGCAACTACCTGCGTAACGAGCTGCTCTCACGCGAGGGTCTCTCGTCACAGATTCTCGACGAGACAGTCGATTTCTACCTGCCGATGGCCAACCTCACAGGTACGCTGTGGGAGAATATGACCACCGTAGCGAGCTGCAACCACGGTTTTGCATCGCATATCGCGCATGTGCTTTACCGTGATGTATTGGGCGTGTACGACATCTCACCCACCGAGAAGAAGGTGACACTGCGACTGATCGACAGCGGCCTGAGCAAGTGCCAGGGTTCAATCCCCGTAGGCGACGAGTCAGTGGATGTGGAGTGGACAATGCAGGATGGCGAGTTTGCTGTAAGCATCTCACTGCCCGAGGGTTACACCTATGAGACTATCCCCACCTTCGCTAAGGTGTCGGTTATCCAGAAGTAAAGATTGCTTTAGATAAACAGACCAGCCCACCTTCACCGAGGTGGGCTTTTTTGTTGTCATTGCGAGAGCCGTAAGGCTCGTGATAACTCCTTGATTGCGGCTGTGGAATGAGAATGATTAGCGAGATAAGGTTCTTCAATTAATAAATGGCATCTTTTTGATGCCTCCACCTTTTGGCCCACAAAAGGTGGCGCCAAAATGGGCGCGGTGACAAGTTTTCGGGGTCGGTGCTTGCCTGCCGCGGATGGGCTGCGCGACAATGAAATTCAAAATTGGATTTTACAGACTCCTCCGTCACTCACTTTGTTCGTGCCACCTCCTCTAATTAGAGGAGGAATTCTTGTTAGCCACTTTACGGTTGTGGGATGAGATGGAGGAGCGTTAATAGACTCCTCACCTTAATAAAAATTCTCCCTCTAAGCTAGAGGGAGTACCCGAAGGGGGAGGGAGTGTGTTAATTTTGGGAGTGTGTTCTTTACCAATTAACAGACTCCTCCGTTACACTTTCAGTGTGCCACCTCCTCTAACTTAGAGTAGGAATTTTTGTTAGCCACCTACGGCGGTGGGACACCATTAATCAGCAAGATTAGTTCCCTCGATTAATAAAATCGGATCTGCTCCAGAGGGCGATTGTGATGAGGGCAAAGATAAGGTAGGCGACAAGGCAGAATGTGGTGTCGAGGCGGAGCGGGAAGATGAGGCTCGGGTGCGAGGCACACCAGGTGGCAATGTCGTTCATCGTGCTGGCCGCCCACTCGATTGTGACGCTCGCCAGAGGTGCAACGGGGCCAAACCCCGCCACGACATAGAGCATCGTCACGGCAACCACTATACAGCACAACCACACCATCAGCGGCCCGACAACGATACTCCACAATGTCACCACCCCGAAGTAGTGACTCACTATCGGCATCGTCGCCACGCTCGCCACAATGGTGATGGCTATGGCGCTCCATACTTTGCGACCTATTCTTCTGATAATAAAGACTATATATCCTCGCATCTCACCCGCACGGAGTCGTGGCAGACGGTCGCTACCAATCACTCTCAACCTCGTCAGCGGTATGCCCCACTCAACGATGGCGGCCACCGATAGAAACGACATCACAAAGCCCGCATCGTAGAGCCAGCGGCTATCCCACAGCAACATCACGCAGGCCGTCAGCGCCAGCGTGTTGAGTCCATCGCCCCGTCGGCTGCCAAGCATCGCCATCTGCAGCAGCGTGAACATCACACCCGCACGCACCACCGAAGGGCCAAAACCAGCCATTGCGGCGTAGAGCCAGATGGCCACAATCGCCACCAAGCACCTGAGGAGTGGCCCTCGGCGCAAAAGCGCCAGCGCCGTCGTCGCCATATTCACGATGAAGAAGATAAAGCCGATATGCAGACCCGACACGGCCAGCAGATGACCCGCGCCCGAGAGGGTATAGGTGTTGCGGAGCGAAGGTTGTATGGTGCTCCTGTCACCCGTCGTGACACCCCGCACCAAAGACTCTGCGTCGGGCGTAAGGCCGAGCCGTGCAATGCGCTGCTGCGCCGATAACCGTAGCCTCTGACCGAGCGTGGGCGCACTCTGGCTGCGATGCATGATGCTCTGCGGCGTGATGTAGAGCGTAGCCACCACACCCTGCCGCGCAAGGTATCGCTCGACGCTATGCTCAGAGTGTCGGGTCAGCGGAGTGAACGGAAAGCACCCCGTAATCTTCTCACCCACAGCCACATCTGCCGCAGGGTCGATATTTAGGCGCACCTGGGTTGCGCAAGACTCCCCATCGCCGATGCTCACCACACGCCCTCGTGCCGAGGTGTACTCCGCACGGTGGGCAGTGATGTCGTCCACCACAACCTCCATCAACTCTCCCCGCGCGGGCATCGTAAGGTCGGGACGGGTAAGCGTCGATGTGAACATCGCCAGCACTGCCGCCGCCATCAACACATAGATGTTGGCCACAGCCCTTCTGCGCCATAGCCACGCCCCACCCACCAGAAAGACAAAGCCGACCGCCTCGCTCCACAACGGAAACGCCCAGCGGTCGGCTATCATAATTCCGACGACGATTGCCATCAGCACTCGCAACATTGTCATCCGCGCCCAACGACGCCCTATGTTATCCCAAGAGATACGCATCATCTACAGCGTGTGCGCCCTCGGCCGAGAACTCTCCTCTTCAGCCTCGCACTCCACACGAGTAAAGTTAATAAAAATGTGGCAAACATCAAAATTCGGTGAGGGAGAAGCCGGCTTCGACATCGCGGAGGCGGGCGTTTTGACCGTTCTCCATCTTGGACATTGCGGCGACGATGGGTATCATCGTCTTGCGCTGGCGGGTGTCTATCACCTCGTCGGGGTCGATGCCCGTAAGCGACGACACGAAGTCGATATATATCGCCGTGTGGTTCTCTTCGGGTGGGGCGTAGCGCGAGATTATGCCTCGCAGCGTGTTCAGGCCATAGCGCTGGTTGTAGGTATCCAGCAGCACGAACATAGCTCGGTAGCCCCACTCCACCGACTCGAACTGTTTGAATGACGCATCTGTCGAGGGGTGTTTCTCGCCCTTGTAGCGCACCCTCGAGCGGCGGATGTTGCCAGGGTTGCAGTTATCTAATCCTCTACTCATCTCTACTTTTCAATCTGTTGTTTTACCTTCTGTCTTACAAGTTGTCTGATATGTCGCAGTAGGCGGCTGTCGCTGATGCGGCAGGCGTTCTCGACAAACGACCACATCTCCACACCGCAGACAAACCCCGCAAAGAGCTTTGTCAGGTTCAGATGCAGGAAGTCGAGCATCAGCGTATCTATCAGGTAGGCCATCATCAGCGATATGACCGAGAAGCCCAACTTCGTCACGGTGCGCCACGCCTCGCGGCTCTCGAAGTACCACTCCTCGCCCTCGCGGCGGCTGTCGGCACGCGACGCCACCACACCCGAGAGGAAGTCCACCCCGATGAAGGCCACCACCGACCAGATGAGTGGCGTCATCGGGGCAAACAGGGCAGCCAGGGCCGTCAGCAGGCCGTTAGCGTATCTGTACAAAGCCTCCATCGCAACGACAACTATTCAATATGTTCTTGCGCGCATCGTACTCCTCGAACGCATCTGCGTTGTCGTTGAGGTAGTCGCTCAGGCGCAGTTTCAGGAAGTGGGCTCTCTGGCGCAGTGCGCGCTGCAACTCCTCACGAGCCTTGCTGTCGGCAGCACGGCGCGCGGAGGTGGAGCTTACGCTCAGTCCCAACTGCGAGGTCGAGGCATTGAGGCAGGGCTGCACCAGCAGTCGGGTGTAGAGGGCTATGACGGGCTTGAGGTACTCCTCCTTCAGCTCGGCATAGCGACCCTCGGCCACGGCCTCGAGCAAGACTCGACCCACAACGGGCACCACCCAGCGCTCGGTAGCCGCCGCGATGTCGCACGGCGCAATGCACTCCGAGGCCACATATTCGCCATCGGTGAAGGCTATGGCCCTCACTTCGGCGGGTGTAATAAACTCTATCATACTACAAAACTCTTTCTCTGCTCGATGGCAGTGATTAGTTAATCTTGGTCACATTGTACTTCTGAATCTCCGACAGGAAAGCCTGCTCGCGCTCGTCGTTCTCGTCATACTCCAGGCCGTCGGCCTTGCGTGCCTCCCACACCTTCATATAGATGGGCTTCGAGCGCGTGGGCGGACGATTGACAATCTCCAGCGACGAGGTATCGATGCCCACCACATCGCCTATCAGGCGCTTGATGGGAGCCATCAGCTCCTCCTGCTCGGCCAGAATGACCGTATTGAGTGCCACCTCGTATTCGTGCAGGATGCGCTCGGCACTGAAGCCCGCCGAGTAGTCCAATCCGCTGAGCGAGCGGAACCACGAGTGGGCGATGACGATGTCAGAAGTGGCCTGATCGTGCAGTGTGTTCCAGTCGCCTTCGTTATGCGACTCGATGGGTATGAACTTCGAGTTGTCGCTCTCGGCACCCTCACGCAAGACGAACATCACCTGCCCAGGGTTGCCCGCAAAACGACTCTCGGCGGCACGCACGATGCGGTTGGCCTCGGCCTCGTTCTCGGCTGTGGCGTCGAGCATCATCACACCCGAGAGCTGAAACGAATTCTCCAGACGCGAAATGTTCCAGCAGTCGGTCTTGTAGGCTATGGCCGAGACGCCCATACCAGCAATGTACTTCGGCACGCCGTAGTGGGTGAACATCGGCTCATACTCCTTGTAGTGAATGACCGTACGCAACGAGCCATCCTTCTGCTTCTCAAACAGAGGATAGATGGGCAGTTGCTGCGCCTCGTCCTCCTTGAAGGCACCCCAATTATGGTGCAGCAGGATGTGCTGTGAGTCGCGTGCCACACGGCACGAGGCGGCGTCGATGTGGTATAGCGCGAGGGTGGAGTGCTCCTCGTCGGTCACCACCTCCAGGAAGGCATTACCCATCAGCGACTTGTCGAATGCCAGACGATATAGTACCGTGCGCAGTGACTCGCCGTTGCTGTTGGCCTGCCCGACCAGCAGTTTCAGCAGGGGCACGCTCTCGTCAAAGGAGAAGCCCTTGCCCGCAATGTAGTCGGCCTTGTCGTTAATGATTCGGCGATGGGTGGTCGAACGGCGCGACATCAGCGATAGGGCGTAGGGCATCATATTGTCGTCGCCCCAGCGCCAGAACCTTTCGTTGCGCACCATCTGCGACGAGAGAGCAAACAGAGGCTCTGGTCGTCGGTTGCCCACCGCCACAAGGCTTTTGTTCTTTATCTGTTCCATACTTTTATTAAATTAGGTTAGTCACACACCCGTGGCTTATTGCAGGGCCGAGCGGGTGTCGCAACACGATAGCTTGAGTGCGACTCTTGGCGAGTCGTTCAGGCTGCGGCCCGACAGGAATCGGAGTTCATCGAGGCGCAACGCCTGCTCGACGCCAAAGCGGGCATCGAAGCCCACCACCAGCACCTCACCCGAAGCCAACTCGATGCGAGCCACCACACCTTCGGTGGCGCATCGTGCCACAAACTCTTGGGCAAGCCACCCCTCGGCATTCGAGCGCGGAGCCACGAGGGTGAGCGTGTGTTGCACGCTCACCAATCTCTCCTTGGCCCTTATCGACTCCTCGTAGTCGGAGCCGTCGTCGAGCAAATCGACCTCGACACACTCGCCACTCAGCACCTCGTCGAGGCTGCGGCACTCGCCCGCAAAGAACAACTCGGCTGCCACGATGCCGCCCACAGGTTTATAAAACTTATTTTCGGTCATCTGTCAGTCATCTTTGGGTTAGTTATTACTCCTTTGCCTTGTCGATGAAGGCGCACACCAACTCGTCGTCCAACACCTCGCAACCGATGGCAAAGACGGCTCGCTGGCGGTTCTCCATCTCGTCGGGGTTGTACCACATACGCACCTCCGAGCCGGGGCTGTCGGCGGTATTGACAGCCATCACCAGGTTGCTGCGGTCGGTGAAGATGATGAAGTCGTGCGAGAGCTTCGACGATGAGATAGCGGGCTCGAGGTTAATCTCTACCAGCTGGAAGCCACGATACATCAACGCCTTGCGGCCGTTCTGCGTATCGACATACGATGCGGCACCGAAGGCCGAGTTCAAGTAGCTCTCATAAAGGGCGTAGATGTGGGGCGATACGAAGAAGGCCACCTGACCCTCGTTGTAGAGACCCTTGAGGCGGGGGCTGGCGTTGTTGATGATAAGATCCAGCACCTCGCAAATCTCATAATCCTCGAGGTAGCCTGTCAGGATGTTGCTCGAGTAGTGGAAACTACCGTCGCCCACACGCTTATCGACCAACTTGAGCAGACCGTCGAAGCTGGTGTAGCCAGTCTCGAGTGCGCCACCCTTGTCACCCAACCAGAGGTTCATTCTGATGCTTTCGGCGATGGCACGACGGAAGAGCTCGGTCTCGGCGGCCTCAAGCTCGGTGCCGCTCAAATCCTCCATATTCACATCGGCGCGGTTGGTGATAAGCTCGAAGATAGTCGAGAAGTAGTCGCTCGCCGAAAAGGCGTTCTCGGCCTTCACACGCGAGAGGGGAATGGTCTTCTGGTAGTGGGTGCTGCGTGTGCCGCCACTCCACGATGAGCCCTCATCAAAAGGCTTGAGTACATTGTTCGAGTGGTCCCACATCTGCACTACCGTAGGCATAGGCATATTGTAGAGGATGCGGATGCCGAGCGATTCGGCCGAAGGGCCCGAAAGCAACGGGCGGAAGAAGATAGTCTCAAGTTCGTGACCTGTGTAGTTCTTGGGGTTTACAATAATGTTTGACATAATTGATTGTTTTTTTGTGGTTAATAGTTTTTGGCGAGAGGCATCTGCCCCTCTGGTGAAAAATTAGTATCTGCCGAAGGCTCGGGCATCCTCGTCATAGGCCGACTGGTTCGAGCCGATGTGGTGATGATTGACCGAGGGGTCTTCGGTGGGTCTTACGCGGGTGGGCTGATAGCGGCGCTGCCCCTCCTCGAAGAGTAGAGTCGAGGGCTTGCGACTGGCCCCCTTGGCTGCGGCTTGGGGCAGGCCATTGTCGCCACCCACAGGCTCACCGTCACACGGCTTGTTGGTGGGTGCTGGCTCCGCTTCGGCCTTGCGCTGACGCTCCTCACGCTTTTGGCGGATGCTCTCCATCCACTGCTCCCAACGATACGAGAATCGGCGCAACACATAGCCGAGCAACACTCCCGCAGCACGATTAAGCGCCTGCTTCACCTCCTGCTTGGCACCCGTTTCCTGCCCCTCACGGGGCTTGGCTTTGTCCACCACTTCGGGCACGACATCGGGGATGATGTCGTCGTCGCCTTCGGGGATGATAGCGCCCGTTATCAGGTTGTCTATCATCTTATCGGCCAATCCCGCCTCGATGGTCTCCTCGGCCGAGAGCCAACGACCCTCGCCGTTGTTTTCGCCCATCAGTGCGGCAAACTCCTCGGCCTCGCGACCAGCGTGCTGGGCGTAGAGGTGGGCGAGTCGCTCGTCGGTCTTTCGCAACAGTTCGGCACGGCTCTCCAACGCTGCCGCATTGCCCTCGATGGCACACATCGAGTTGTGAATCAGATAGAGGGCGTTGCTCGAAATCTCACGACACCCCTTATCGGCCGCCTGCGCAATGATTGTCGCCGCCGAGGCCGTGTAGCCATAGCAGCGGGTGGTAATCTTTGCGTCGAGGCTCTGCAGGGCATCGTAGATGAGCAGCGCATCGTTCACATCGCCACCCGTCGAGCGGATGTTCACCACCACCTTCGCGGCAGCCACCTCCGATATGCGCTCCACCTCGCGGCGAAAAGCCTCGAATGTAGCCACACTCGACGAGCCGTTGTCAAACTGATTCTGCTCGGGCACACCTATCACACCCTCGATGTCGATGTAGCATACCTGGGCTTCGTTTCTGATTGTGATTTTTGTCTGCATAAATCTCTTTTGTGGTTTTTAATTGTTTTTTGTGGTTAAGGCAGGGGAGCCTTCGCGGCCGCCCCGCCCGAAAAAAGGTTAATCTCGCTCCACACGCTCCATCGTACAGTAGGCCACACCGCGCTGCGTGTCATACCCCTCGATAGCATATAGACGATAGATGGCCGACTGCCCCTCGCTAAGCCTGAAGAGCGAGCGGCGTGATGGCCCTGCGCCGTTGCAGTCGCTCATCTGGCTCAGCTCCTCGGGGCTGATTCTCAGTGCCAGACGCACCCTGCTGCGACGAGAGAGTGTGGTGAGTTCGTCGGCGTAGTAGCTTGCAAGACCCGCCGCGCCATCCCTATCCTCGAAGCAGAGCGTAAAGGGCTTTCGTGGACCTGCAGGCTTCACGCCACCCACCATAGCCGCGCCATCCGCCTCGCAGAGTTGAGCGGGGAAGTGGAAGGTCGCCAGCGGGTAACTACTGCCATAGGAGGGGAATCCCCACACCTCGCCGTCGGGCAGCGTCTGCAGACCCTCGTAGCGGACGATTCTCATCTCGCTGTCGCCATGCACATCGCCATCCCTGTCGCCAATCTGCAGCAGTGCCGCCGAGGGAGCCGCACCAAACACTCCCGTAGCCGACATCGTGGGGCAGAAGAGGGGATTGCCGTTACGCTCGACGCCCTCGGTGGCGAGTTGCGAGCAACACTCCACACTCCACTCGCCCAACTTTTCGCCCGTGGCTCGGTTGAAACGCCCCACTGCGCCGTCGCTCTCGACTCTATAGCCGAGCCTCATCACCCTACGATGGGCAGAGGCCAGATGCTCGCTGGCGATACTCTCCGACAAGACGATGCGGTCGCTCCAATCGCAGACCTCGCCCGCATAGAACTCTGCCTTGGGCTCGATATAGACCTCACGGCCACTGCCACCCACACAGATGCGCAGGTTGAACATCTGCTGCAAGGCATCGACAAACTCCTCCTGCGTGCAGTCGTAGTGCATAATGTCGGCCGTAGTGAGTTGCGAGCCGAGCGACGGGGTCAGCGAGAACACCGTACGCAGACGGCACTCCTTCGAGAGCGTGACGCGCTGTCCCGCCTCGGCACCGTAGAGGTACATCGTGTCGAAGTATCGGCTCTGCGACGGGCCCAACTCCTCGGGCGGTGTGGTGATGGTTACCTCCACCTCGGTTGTGCCGCTATCCTCGACGAAGCCGTCATACATCGCCCAATCTCCCTTGTAGGTGGTGTAACGGCCATCGCTTCCCGCCACCTCCAGCACGCAATCCACGCCGTTCCAATCCATAGGCGTTGCCACCTTGGCCGAGCGCGTCTGGAACTGCGCCAAAATACTCTCGCCACTGGGCGAGATGCTCATCAGGCGGTAGCGCGCACCCTCAGCGTGGTCGAAGACGATGCAGTGGTAGCTCATATTCGGCACGAGGCTCTGGCGGCGGTCGATGTAGGGGTTGGCCAGGCTGAGGCGCGTGTCGCACGACGAGTCGATGTAGATGCCGTCGAAGCCCTTTAATCGTGTACGGCTCTGAATGCTGAAGTCGGTGGTGTACTTGATGTAGTACTCGAATCGCATCGTACTCCTCAGCGGCGAGGTGTAGTAGGGGCGTGTCCCGCTAACTACCATCTGCGCCGAGTTGTCGTACAAATCGGTGGCTATGCTCCTGTCGGTCGTGGTGACGAAGTTACCCAACGAGTTGAGCGCATAGCTCTTCGACAGATGCACCCTGCCCAACGAGCTGGCCGTAGCCGTGGCGTCGCTCTCACGACCCGCGCAGAAGCCCGCCAACGCATCGAGCTTGACGGCCGAGGCTGTCGATTGCTCGTAACGCCCCACGATGTAGAGCTTGCGGAAGAGGTCGCTATCGACCATCTGACCCTTGACCTGATAGCCCGCATCGGCGAAGATCTGCCTAACCAAATCCCTCACCGAGATGAAGGGCATATAGTCCTCGACGGTCATCGAGCGGTGGGGCGAGAAGAGGCTCTGCTCGTCGTAGGGCACCACATATTGGTCGTAGTGTACGGGCAGAAACCTCACGCTCTTGCTGCCGCTCCAACTCTGCTCGATGGCGCTGGAGGTGAGCGTTGCGGAGAACTCCAACTGCACCTCCGAGAGCTTGCGCTGCTGCAGCACCCCACGCCAATCGGCACCCCTGCGGCTGATAGCCAAATCGTACTGCGCCCACTGCTTGCCATCGGCAAAGGTCACACCCTCCAACGCCACCTCGCCACTGAGCAGTTCGACAGCATCCACCTCGATTGAGGCCGTATGTTGCTCGGCATTGAAGCGCTCGGCCGTGAAGGCATCCATCGCAAGCCCCAGAATGGAGTCATTCGTAGCCGTTGCAGGGAGCGATATTCGCACCTTTGTGGTGGGGTGTTCACCCTTCGGGGCACACTCCTCGTCGGAGAAGGCGACGATGTTGCGCGGTGGCGTGAAGCCCTCCTCCACATCGCAGTAGCGGCCGTCAATCTTTACCCTCGCTCTCATAGTCTGACGCCCTCCTCTGCGCTGCAAATATCAATCTCGACGATGCTCATTCCATCATTCGGTGCCACGAGTATGCGCTCGGTCTTAAGCTCGATGCTCTCCACCTCGGCGCCTCTTACAAGCCACAGACGCTCGGAGTGTACAATCTCCTGCAACGCCTCAATCTGTTGCTGCGGCTCGTATGCCGAGAGCAGCTTCAGCTCGTTGTGGCGCTCCAGCGAGGCCGCCTCACGCCCCCACAGAGTCTCGATGTGCTTACGCACCGCCTCCACCAAGATGCTCTTACGCATCGGGAAGGTGTAGAGTTCGGGCGATGAGTCGCTGTTGAGCCACGCTATGCGGCGCGCACCCTGCAGGTTGGGTTTAATCTCGTACTCGATGGTATCGGCAACCTGGCCATCGACCTTGATTGTCGCCTTGAGCGAGGTTGTAGCCCCATCGAACTCTCGGGCCGAGATGGCTATGCAGCGGTGACCTCCCGACGAAGGCTCGATGCTGAGCGACTCGGTACCCTTGCCCGAGGCCTCCACCACGACCTCGACAACGGCGTCGGGCATAGCGAAGTATGCTACGATGTCGAACTCGTCGTGTGCCATTGTCCTCTGCGCCATCTGGTGCGTGAGCAGCGCATAGTGAGCATCGGGGCTCACCTTGGCGGCGATGAAGTTGCGCGAGGAGCTGCTGACGCCGGCGGCCGTCACCTTCACCTTTATCTGCGTTGCGCAATCCACCACTCCGCACCCCTCGACACTCTGCGGCAACAACACTCTGGCTCGGCGGCGCAGGTAGGGGGCGATGTCGATGCTGCCGCCCGCAGTGGCGTAGAGTTGCTTGCGGCCAATGACCTCGTTGGTGGCAAGGTCCACAATTTCAAAAAGTGTATCCTGCTCGCCCTCTTCGTTCATAAACTCGTAGATGAGCGGTGAGTTGAACGACGAGTAGGCAGCTGGTATTGAAGTAAATTTCATAGTAAGTTTTGGTTTGGTTGGTTAAGTTTTAGAGTGCATAAAATTTGAGCCGACACTGCAACACGACAGAAGTAATGCAGTAGATTGCCACGAGCCTATCGGCTCTTGCAATGACAAAAAGAATAATTCTAAATCCTGAATTTAGAAAAAGGTCACCACCTCTGCCGTGGCGGTGGCGGCCACCTCGCCGTGGGTTGTCAGCGTCGATGACGAGTGCTTGATTTTCAGTTTATCGACCACCGCTATGCGCTCCTTCTCTGATAGTTGCGCAAACAGATCCACCAGAAAATCCTCCAGCTGCGACCACTCCTGCTGTCGCTGGGCGGGCGAGAGTTTCGCCCCCTCGTTCATTGCGTGCAGAGTCAGCGAGTAGGTCACCTTGCCCCGCTTACGCCCCTCCATCGAGGTGAACTGCGGCGGCGAGAGCCACACTGCGGGGTAGGCGGTAATCTGCTGGGGCATCCTCTGCTCGCTGTCGGAGTAGAATGTGTAGCCGCTGGCGGTGGCTATGCCCTCTACGGCGTTTAACAAATAGGTACGATTCATAAGGTAAGGGGTGTTAAGGGTCGGGCCGAGCGACTCGGCCTTTGTGTTTATAAAAATGTTAATTGATGTTGATAATCTATATTTATGACTTTTGCCTATGGCTTCAAACCACCTAATAGCAACGACATAGGCCGCTGGCGTTCCGTTGTTGATAATTTAATATCTTTTATCAAGATATGTTCATAACTCCATTTTCCGCGTGGTGCGCTCCGTCCGAGCGGCCTGCCGTATGGGTGGTGAAAGGAAAAGCATAGTTCAAAAATTTATCTCGTTATCGAATTGCTGCACCCTTCAGCCTATCGCATTGATATATAGACAAAAAAGATTTGCAGCGCCACTCCGCAAGGGTTGATTACCTCCGAATGACACTGCAAATATAATACGCCAAAACCCGTTTGTCAAGTATTTTGACCAATAAATATTCAATAAATTAACTTTACCGAGTCATACAATGACCCTACCTCGCTGATTATCAAACCATAATCCGCGAGTAAAATTTTTAACTTTTTTTTTGATTTTTTACCTTTCAGACTTGCCGACCCTACTGAAGGAGATTCCCACGCATCTGTTTTGCCTGCCATTACGAAGAGGGCAAAGCCCAACGCGGCAATCTCAAAACAGATGCTCGGAATGACACCCCGACTCCTTGCCGACTCCTTGCCGACTCCTAACCGCCCCTCGCTAAAGGAAGAAGACGATGGCCACGAAGTGACACGATGCCGCGATGTTAATCAGCAGATGCCACACCAGGTGGTGGTACTTAAAACTCTTCATCGCATAGAACACGGCGCCGATGGTGTAGAAGAGTCCGCCCGCCGCAATAAGCAGGAGGAACGGCATCGACGAGTGGCGCAAAAATATGGGGAAGAAGAATACCACCGTCCAGCCCATCACCAGGTATATGCTCAAACTCAGCGCGGGTATCGACCTGCGGCTCAACGACTTATAGAACACGCCGAAGATTACAGCCACCCACTGGATAATGAAAATCAAGATTCCCTGCCAGCCACCAATCACATCCAGCGCGATGGGCGTATATGAGCCCGCAATGGCCACATAGATGAAGATATGGTCGAGGATATGGAACACATCCTTGTGCTTCGACTGCGGCGACATCGAGTGGTAGAGGGTCGATACGAGGAACATCATAAAAATAGATATGCAGAAGATGCTCACGCCCACGGCAGTCTGCACCTGCCCGCCACTGCTGACATAGGCCTTGACCGCCGCAAAGGGCAACGCCAGCAGCGTAAGGATGGTCATCACGCCGTGCGATACGGCATTACCCACCTCCTCACCAAACGACTGTATATAAATCTTTGCCATTTTTATTAATTTTTCTTTCTCTCAAAAAAACTCAAAATCCTCAAAAAAAATCCCAAAAAATAATTGGTGCAATGCAGGAGATTGCCGCGTCGGAGTAAACTCCTCCTCGCAATGACATTTATCCTCAATTTTGAATTTTGAATTCTTAATTTTGAATTTCCTTACGCCAAACTCTGCATCTCAATCAGCTTGGCATAGATGCCGCCCTTGGCTATAAGCTCAGCGTGCGTACCCTGCTCGGCAATGTTGCCCGCGTCGATTACGATGATGCGGTCGGCATTGTGTATCGTGCTGAGACGGTGCGCGATAACTATCGAGGTGCGACCCTCCAACAGCGTTGTCAGCGCATCCTGCACCAGCTTCTCGCTCTCGGTATCGAGGGCCGAAGTAGCCTCGTCGAGAATCAAAATCTCGGGGTTGCGCAACACGGCACGCGCGATGCTGAGTCGCTGGCGCTGACCACCCGAGAGCTTCATACCTCTGTCGCCGATGTTGGTCTGGTAGCCATTCTCGGTCTGCATGATGAAGTCGTGAGCATTGGCCACACGCGCCGCAGCCTCGACCTGCTCGGCCGTAACATCGGTGCGACCCATCGCTATGTTGTTGAAAATAGTATCGTTAAAGAGTATAGTCTCCTGCGACACGATACCCATATGCTCTCGGATGCTCTCCTGCGAGTAGTCGCCAATGGGCTTGCCGTCGATGAGAATCTCGCCCGTGCAGGCGTCGTAGAATCGGGGCACCAACTCGCTCAAAGTGGACTTACCGCCACCCGACGGACCCACCAGAGCCACAGTCTCACCCTTGCGTACCTCGAACGACACATCGTGCAGAATCTCGCGCTGGCCGTCGTAGGTGAACTTCACATTTCTGAACTCAATCTTATCCTTGAACTCGTTGAGCGCCACGGCGTTGCTCTTATCCTCGACCTCGCTTTTGGCGTCGATAATCGAGAATATACGCTCACCCGCAGCAATACCCTGGTTGATGTTTGCAAACTGGTCGATGAACGAACGCAGGGGTCGTGTCAGCTGCGAGAAGGCCGCGATGTAGGCCACGAATCCCGCCGCCGTGATAGCACCCTTCATCACCAGCGAACCACCGAACACCAACACCACCGAGATGGCTGTGATGCCCAAAAACTCGCTCATAGGCGACGCCAGCTGCTGCTTGCGAGCCATCGAGAGCAGGATGTTCGACATCTCGGCATTTATCGTGCGGAACTTCTGGCTAATGTAGCCGAAGGCGTTGTAACTCTTCACAGCCTTGACACCCGAGAGCGACTCCTCCATCACGCTCACCATATCGCCCATACGCTCCTGACCCTGCTGTGCGGGGTGGCGCAGGCGCTTGACAATCGAGCCGATGATAAGACCCACAACGGGCAGGTAGAGTATCGAGAAGAGGGTCAGCTCCCACGAAATCTTCACCATCATAATGCAGTAGCCGATGATGAGGAACGGCTCGCGGAAGGCCACCTGCAGGGTGTTAGTGATACAGAACTGCACCACCATCACATCCGAAGTGATTTTCGACATAATGTCGCCCTTGCGCTGGTCGCTGAAGTAACCCACATTCATACCCATCGTGCGCTCGAACATCTGGTTACGCATATTCTGCAGCGTGCGCGTACGCAGTGTCTCGACGGTCATACCGCCCAGGTAGCGGAACAGGTTGCTGAGCATATTCGACGCAATGAGTATTGCCGAGAGCAGACCCAGCAGTTGCGTAATCTTGTACTCCTCGCCGAAGATGGCCGTATAGCAGTAGTTAATCAGGCTATCCAGACACTCGGTGTTGAGCTCTATGCGCGGCAACTCATATACCGGCTCGAAGGTGTAGCCCTCGGAAAAGAGCGTACCGATGATTGGGATAATCATCGTGTAGGTGAATGTATTGAATACGGCGTGCAATATCGAATAGAAAAAATATGGCACCGTATATCGACTCAGCGGCCTGGCAAACCCCAACAACCGCGTATATGTCTTCATCATCGAACTCTTCATTGTTAAACTGATAAGTTTCTATATTAATATTCGCTATGCTGATTTGCGCCATTACGCCTATCAACTATAGCATCCTTTATCGTCTGTATCAATTCGGGAGTGTTATTCCACACCATCTTGTTCTCAAATCGCAAAATAACAATACACTCCTGCTCTTTTAGGAATCTATCTCTGACAAAATCGCCCACATTGCCGTTTGCCGTAAAGTGAGGTGCGCCATCCAACTCTATTGCAATTTTTAGTTCGGGGCAGTAAAAATCGAGTATATATGCACCCACCGAAAACTGTCGTCGCCACCGAGTATCGAGCAACTTATTACCATTAATAAGTCCCCATAGCGTAGCCTCTGCCGAAGTGCTGTTTGACCGCAAATCTCGGCGCATCTGCTTCATCTCTGCAGTGTTGTGAGTACGCCTTTTCGGTGTTGCCATCTCTTCTTACCGCTTATCGTTTTGCAATTCCTCCTCTAAGCTAGAGGAGGTGGCGCTACCACAGGTAGCGACGGAGGAGTCTGTCTATCGAGTGTACTATCCTTACTATTAACACACTCCCTCCCCCCATTCGGGGTATTCCCTCTAGCTTAGAGGGAGAAATTTATTAATACCAAAACTCAAAAAAATCAATTTTGAATTTCTAAAGGTGTCCCTCCTTGGCGAACTCCTCGACGGCGGCCTCGAAGCGGGCGATGGTCTCCTCCATCGACACGAAGGACTTGCCGCCTGCGGCATTGTGGTGGCCGCCACCCTCGAAGTAGCGACCCGCAAAGAGGTTCACATCCACCGCGCCACGCGAACGCAACGACACGCGGATGAAATCCTTATGCTCGATAAAGATAGCCGACATTCGCATCTTCTTTATCGTCAGCGGATAGTTCACGAAGCCCTCGCTGTCGCCCTGCTGGAACCAGAAGCGGCGCATCTCCTCCTCGGTGAGTGACATATAGGCCACCGTACCCTTACGCATCAGTCGCATCTTGCGGTTGATGGTGTAGCCGAACAGTCGCGCACGGCCTTCGGTGAACGAGTTATATACATTGTTGTAAATCTGCGGTATCTCGATGCCCGTCTCGGCCAGCACGGCGATGGTGCGGTAGAGCGCGGGGGTCAGATTCGAGAACGAGAAGTTACCCGTGTCGGTCATCATACCCACATAGAGCACCTCGGCCTGCGCCTTAGTGATTGACTTCTCGCCCCACAGCGCGCAGATGATGTTGCACACCAGATATGATGTACTCGACGCCTCGGGATGCGAGAACATCACATCGAAACCCTCCGAGGGGTTCAGGTGGTGGTCAATGAGCACACGCTTGGCCGACTCGTTGGCCGCAATCACACGGCTCAGCGGCTCATCCAGACGCGAGAGCGAGTGAAAGTCGAGACAGAACAACATCTCGGCCTCGGCTACGGCCTTGATGGCCGCACCTTCGCTATCCGACTTGAAAATCACCAACTGCTCGATACCCGTCATCCACTCCAGATAGTAGGGGTAGCGGTTGGGCACGATACAGGTCACCTGGTGGCCACGGCTACGCAGAGCCTCTGCCCACGCCAACGACGAGCCGATGGCGTCGCCGTCAGGGTTGGTGTGCGAAAGCACCACTATCTTCTTTGGCGAGGCCTCCAACAGCTCTCGCAATGTGTTCAGACTTTGTTGCGATAACTCCATAAATCTTTTTTCTTCTCCTTAACCCAGAAAACCATTCTCGGGGATTACCTCCCCCTAATTTTGAATTAAAATCTCTCCTCGAAGGTCACCTTGCCGTTGCGGTTGGTAATCTTCACATCCACGCCCTGGTCGCTACTCTTCACCAGCATAGCGCTCACATTGTCATTCACCACGATGGGGAAGTCGTGCACGCCCTTCAGTGCGGGGAAGAACATCTGGCGGTGCATATGTGCCGAAATCATCACATCAATCTTGGTCTTGGCCAGCACGGGGAACAATATCTCGCCCCAGTGTTCGTTACCGCGCCAAGCGAGCATACTCTCTACATCCTTCTCTCCCTGCACCTTCATCGCCTCCACTGCGGGCGGGATGTGCAACAGAATGATACGCTTCTTTGCCTTACGGAACTCCTTGCTCTTGATTACCTGCTTGAGCCACTCCACCTGCTCGAGGCGGTACTCGTCGAAGGCTACAAAGCCTGCATACACCTCGTGAGTGTCGAGCTTATCCTCACCGCAGTCGAGCATCACCACGGCTGTATCGCCAAAGTAGTAGACGCCGTAGTATTTCTCATCGCGAGTGTTGTGGATGAACTCCTCGTATGTGCGTGCCAGGTGACCGCGAGTCTCGTGGTTACCACGCACCACAGCAAAGGGCTTGTGCTTGGCGAACTGCTCCACCGACACATCGATAAAGCTTGTGAAGGGCTGACCCTCCTCGGTGTAGTGGCTCAGGATATCGCCGTTATAGAATACCATACCCAACTCCTCTACCGGCAGCAGGTTGAGCAGGTCGTTACACTTCTTGCTATCGTCGTGAATATCGTTCAGCACGCCAAATGTGAACTCCTTGGCCTTGGGGTCGAATGTACGGAACGAGTACCAAGGCGAGGCGATCTTCTCGCCGAAGGTCACCTTGTAGGGCTGGAAGTTCTCCACCTTGGTCGAGACGATGCGGTACTCATACTCGGTAGCAGCCTCCAGGCCGAGCAGGTTAATCACATTGTGAGTGTTGTCGGCCATTATAAGACCGTTCTTGCGGCTGTCGTGCGTAGTCACCTCCTGGCTACCCTTACGGCGCAACTCCACCTTCGAGAAACCACGATGCGAAGTGGTGAACACCACCGTTGCGCCATCGTAGGTCACTCCCTGCAGGTAGGGGCCGTGATTGATTGTGTAGGCCTCGGCCTTGTCGTCGGCCTTAACAATGAGTACGGGAGCAAGCTCTTTCTCGCCCTCTGCTGAAAACGCCGCTGCCGGCACGCTGCACATAGCAACGGCCAGCAGTAGCACGCTATTCTTTAACGATATTCTATTCATAAATCGCCTTAAGATTGCAACTATTTATAACTCTGTGAGTCGAACGCCACGCGCTCCTCCTCGGTCAGGGTAGCACCCTTAACGATGCGCTTGCCCTCAACCTGCATAGGCTCCATCTGGCCATTTGCGCGTGAGAAGTTGTGCTTGCGCGAG
Organism: Alistipes sp.; assembly: GCA_017555695.1. Taxonomy (GTDB): domain Bacteria; phylum Bacteroidota; class Bacteroidia; order Bacteroidales; family Rikenellaceae; genus Alistipes. Next base: position 10,394 of record JAFZFX010000012.1, on the reverse strand, counting down.
GGCTGGAACTTCATCGACGAGCTACGAGTGTCGGCGGGAACATCTACGATGCTGCGACCCTGAATCTGGAACAGAGCCTCCAGCATACCCATATCCTGTGAGTAACCGCCCCACGGCTCCATAGGCCACATAAACGAACCTGCCAAAGCGCTAACATCTTCGTTCTTGGCATTCTTGGCGATGTAGTTCATATCTCTGTCAGCGGGGATACCATCAGCAAAGTCGTTGAAGCCCTTGGCGTTGAAGTTCAGGAATGTGATGGGCGCGTACTCGTAAGTACCTGTCTTGTCAGTCACCTGTGTCACATCCATACCGCAGTTCTTACCCTCTGAAGCCAAACCGATAGTCATCACGGGGATATCCAGACCACGCAAGCCCGAGATAACCATCTCACTTGCCGATGCTGTGTTGCCCGATGTGATTACGAACAGACGGTTGATATCCAGACGGGGCAGAGCCGAGCCGTTGTAAACACCAGAGATAGGACAGTCGGTGTTACCCCTCGGGTTATCCTCGTGGCGCACCAGAGTCTGGTAGATCTGACCGTTGTATGAGCCGCTGATGAGCGAGCTTGCCAATACTGTTGACATATTCACCGAGCCACCACCATTGTCGCGGAGGTCGAGAATCATCTCGTCGATGCCCTGGTTGTCGATGTAGCGCAGAGCCTCAACAAGATCGTTGGTGTAGTCTGAGTCGAATGAGAGGAAGCTCAAGTAACCCACCTTGGTCACATTGTCGTTCTCGTCTGTCAAATCATATACATCGTAGTGAGCAACGGGGTTCTCGTAGTAGTTGCCTGTCGAGAGGCTGATTGTAGTGGCGCTCTGTGAGCCATCGAGGTGTACACCCAACTTCACAGTCGATGTGAGTGAGTAGTAGATGTCATACCACGCATTGTTCACATTTGTTGAGCCAATCTTCGAGCCGTTGTATGTCGAGATGATATCACCGCGCTGGATACCCTGAGCCGCAGCGGGCGAGTTGGGATATACATGCGATACGATAAGACCATACTCTGTACCTGCGCTGTTCATAGCCCACATATAACCGCTGAGCACGATACCGTAGCCTGTCACCTGCGAAGCCGCACGCGAACCGCTAATCTGGTAGAAGTATGAGTAAACATAGCGGTTGCCCTTTGAGTCGTAGCCACCATCGGCGATGTTGGTCTCCATCGATGCCAATGACTCATCGAGGAATACATCGGGCTCGAGCGTAAAGTCGAAAGTCGAACGCTTCTCCTTGTACTCGTCCAACCAGTAGTACTCCTCAACCAGGCGCTTGTCAACATACTTAACCAACTCGCTGGCCAAATCCTCGGGCGCGGGAGCATCCTGTGTGATTGTGAAGAGCAGTGTGCGCTCGTGGCCATCTACGGTGATGTAGATGTTAGCCTTGCGTGACTCCTTTGTGCTGTTCTTCTTCACCTGAACAGTAGCGTTGTAGCTACCACCCTCTGATGACTGTGAGGGGGTCACAAACTCCACCCAGCCAGTCCTATTTGTCTCCAACTCGAAGCCAGCGTCAGCCTCGAACTTAAAGCTGATTGACGACTGTGCCGAGTCACAGCTAACTTCGCTCTCGCCATTATAGACAACACCGTTGGGGTTGCCTTGAGGCTTGGGGTCGGGCTTGGGAGTCGGAACAATGTTAGGATCCTCCGAGCAGGCGTAGAACATAGGCGTTGCAGCTACCAATGCCACCAAAAGCATGAGGCGTGAAACACCAGAAAGGACCTTTGAAGTGAAGGTCAAAAATTCTTTTTTCATAAGTAGTTTTATTTTTGTTTATCGTTTTTCACTCTTTTCTGACGGAGCCAAAGCACCGATTAACTCCCAAAGATAGTCAAACTTTCCTTATTTTCAGCCTTTTTGAGCGGAAAAATGCTTGCACCAGACGCCGATGCCACACTCGCCGCACTTGGGCGCGCGTGCCGTGCATACATATCTGCCGTGCAGAATCAACCAATGATGGGCTATGGGCAGCAGGTGTGACGGGATATTTTTCTCCAACTGCAGCTCGGTCTGTAGGGGTGTTTTTGCTCCGCGCGTGAGGCCGATGCGGGCCGCCACACGGAACACATGGGTATCGACGGGCATCACCTCCATCTGCCAAATCACGGCGCCAATCACATTGGCCGTCTTGCGCCCTACGCCTGGCAGACGCTGCAACTCCTTCAGGTCGCTCGGCACCTCGCCGCCGAACTCCTCGACCAGCATACGAGCCATCGAGGCCAGATGTTTAGCCTTGTTGTTGGGGTATGATATGCTTTTGATGTAAGGGAAAATATCCTCTGCCGAGGCCTCGGCCATCGCCTGTGGCGTGGGGTAAGCCTCAAACAGGGCGGGGGTGGTCAGATTCACCCTCTTATCGGTACATTGTGCCGACAAAATGACTGCCACCAGCAACTCGAAGGGATTGCGGTAGTTGAGCTCGCTCTCGGCCACGGGCATAGTCTCGCTGAAGTAGCCGATGATGCCTTCGTATCGCTCGCGGGTAGTCATCTTATCTTAATTAAAGTTTAGTCAATTTTGCAAACTTGGCCAATAGTGTCTTCTCGCCATACTGACCGAAGTCTACCGCCACCTTGTAATCCTCGGCCATAGGCTCGATGCGTGAGATTATGCCGACGCCAAATTTGGGATGCTCGACACGCGCGCCCACCTCGTAGGGGCAAGGGCCCAGCGATGCCGCACCCTGCGCGGGAGTACTCGACACACGACGCATACCCTCTGTCGAACGCTGCAAAGTGGGCTGTGCCACGATGCGCGGGTCGGGCATCTGCTTCACACCCGACGACGAGCCTGCACGCTGTGACTGCTTCTGCTGGAAGCGGTAGTCGAAACGCTGACGCAGAGCCTCGATAGCCGTCTTGCCGTCGCCATTGCGCTGTGCGCCCTGACTGCGCGAAGTGGCCGAACCACTGCCGTAGCCACCGTAGCCTCCCTTGCCGTAGCCGCCATAATTAGAGCCGTAACCCCCTTTCGAAAAGTTACCCATACGCCCCGTCAGGCCACCATCCTCGCCATCGTTATCGGCGAAGTTGCGACGCTGGGGACGGCTCAAATCCTCGTCACAATCGACATATCGCGAATCTATCTCCTGCAGGAATCGGCTGGGTGACGAGAACTCCATATTTCCCCACTTGAAACGCATCTCGCAGTACGACAATGTCGCCTCGGCCTTGGCACGCGTTAGGGCCACATAGAACAAACGGCGCTCCTCCTCCAATCCGTCGGGCGACTCCAGGGCTCGCTCCGAAGGGAAGAGTTTCTCCTCGCAACCGACGATATATACATACTTATACTCCAGACCCTTGGCCGAGTGTACGGTCATCAGCGTCACCTTGTCGTTGCTCTCATCGTCCTCCTTGTTGTCCATATCGGTCAGCAGCATCACATTCTGCAACCACTCCTCGATGGTGGGCTTATTCTCCTCCTCGCGCTCGCCAGCACGAATCTCGGCCTCGCACTGCTCTGAAAAGAGCTGCATCGAGTTCAACAACTCCTCGATATTATCCACCGCACTTGTCGCCTCGGGGGTGTTCTCGGTACGATACGACGCGAGTATGCCCGAGCGTGAGGCCACCTCCAGACCGAAGTCGTAGAGTCCCTTCTCGTGACGCACAAGCTGCAACGAGCGAATCAAGTTCACGAACTCGGTAACCTTGCGGGCAATGGTCTTCTGTATGGCATCGCCCAGCGTTGCCGCCTCGTCCACCAGAGCATCTATCGCCTCCCACATCGATTGGCTGCGCTGCTGCGCCAACTCGGCAATGCGGCCGACGGTAGTATCGCCAATACCTCGTGCGGGGTAGTTGATAACACGCTTCAGCGCCTCGTCATCCTTAGGGTTGATGATAAGGCGTATGTAGGCCAGCATATCGCGAATCTCCTTGTGGTCGTAGAACGAACTGCCCTTGTATATTCGGTAGGGGATGCCTCGACGGCGCAAGGCTGTCTCCATCGTTGCCGACTGGTTGTTGGTACGATACAACACCGCCACCTCGTTCCAGCTATCGTCAGTGTGGCGCAGCCTCTCGCGCATAGCATCGGCTATGGCATCGGCCTCCTCGCGGTCGGTATATGAGCGTATGATGTGTATCTTATCACCCTCATCGCCCGCCGAAAAACACTTCTTGTCCATACGGCGCGAGTTGCGCTCGATGACCGAGTTGGCGGCATTTACGATGGTCTGCGTCGAACGGTAGTTCTGCTCCAGCTTGAAGGTCATCGCCTGGGGGTAGTCGTTGCGGAACGAGAGGATATTCTCGATCTTCGCACCTCGGAACGAGTAGATACTCTGTGCATCGTCACCCACCACACATACGCGGCCGTGCAGCTGCGAGAGTCGGCGGATGATTATATACTGCGCGTAGTTGGTATCCTGATACTCGTCCACCAAGATATACTCAAACAGACGCTGATACTTCTCCAACACATCGGGGCAGTCGCGCAGCAGGATGTTGGTCTGCAACAGCAAGTCGTCGAAGTCCATCGCACCATTCTGCTTACAGCGGCGGCAGTACTCGGTATAAACCTCGCCGAAGCGGGGAATCTGCGCCTGCCTATCCTCGGTGGCGTAGGTTGTGTTGGCCGCATAGGCCCCCGCCGTCACCAGGCAGTTCTTGGCAAATGATATGCGCGAGAGCACACGGGCGGGCTTGTACTTGTCGTCCGCCAGACCGAACTCCTTGCAGATGGTCTTGATGAGGTTCTTGCAATCGTTAGGCTCGTAGATTGTGTACGACTGCGGATAGCCTATTCGCTCGGCGTTCTCACGCAGGATGCGCGAAAAGACCGAGTGGAAAGTACCCATACGGATGTAGCGTGCCTCCGAGCCTACCATCTGCTCGATACGCGAGCGCATCTGCTCGGCCGCCTTGTTCGTAAATGTCAGAGCCAGAATATTGTACGGCTTGACGCCCTGCTCCAACATATAAGCTATACGCGATGTGAGCACGCGGGTCTTACCCGACCCCGCACCCGCAATAATAAGCGATGGCGTCTGATAATTCACCACCGCATCATACTGTGCCTTATTTAGTCCTTGCAATATCTTCGATTCCATACCGCAAAGATAGGCAATTAAAGGAGATAATAAAAAAAGCATCGTACCCTTTTGAGTACGATGCTTAATATTTTTTCGACAGTTACCTTACTCCCACTCGATTGTTGCAGAGGGTTTGGGTGACATATCGTAGCATACGCGGTTAACGGTGGGAACCTCGTCCAAGATACGCTTTGTGATGCGGTCCAAGATCTCCCAGTCGATATGCTCGATAGTGGCTGTCATCGCGTCGATAGTGTTCACGGCGCGGATGATTACGGGCCAGTCGTATGAACGAGCGTTGTTACGCACACCTACTGACTTGAAGTCGGGCACAACAGTGAAGTACTGCCATACCTTCTTGTCCAAACCAGCCTTTGCAAACTCCTCGCGGAGGATTGCGTCAGACTCGCGAACAGCCTCCAGACGGTCGCGTGTGATGGCGCCCAAGCAGCGAACACCCAAGCCGGGGCCGGGGAACGGCTGACGGTAAACCATCTCGTAGGGCAAGCCCAGCTCAACACCGCAGGCACGAACTTCGTCCTTAAAGAGCTGCTTCAAGGGCTCAACCAAACCGAACTTCATATCCTCGGGCAGACCACCCACATTGTGGTGTGACTTCACCATCTTGGCAGTCTTTGTACCGCTCTCCACGATGTCGGGGTAGATAGTACCCTGACCCAAGTAGTCGATACCGTCCAACTTGCGGGCCTCCTCCTCGAATACGCGGATGAACTCGCCACCGATGATCTTACGCTTCTGCTCGGGATCCTCAACGCCCTCCAACTTTGTGAGGAAGCGCTCGGTAGCATCAACATATACAAGGTTTGCGCACAACTGCTTGCCAAAGACCTCAACAACAGCCTCTGACTCGCCCTTACGCATCAAACCGTGGTTCACATGAACGCACACCAGGTTGTTGCCGATAGCCTTCAAGAGCAACGCAGCCACAACCGATGAATCAACACCACCTGACAAAGCCAGCAACACCTTCTTGTCGCCAACCTGCTGGCGGATGAGCTCCACCTGGTCGTTCACAAAGTTCTTCATATTCCAGTTTGCCTCGGCCTTGCAAGTGTCGAAAACAAACTCCTTAACAGCAGCCTTGATTGCCTCCTCGTCGTCGGTGAACTGCTCCAACTTAACCTCGCACAGAGCCTTGGCGTGACCAGCAGCCATTACGGGGTAGCCAGCCTCATAAATCTCGGGCAGAACATCAATCTCTACGCCGTCGATTACATTGTTGGGGCCACCGTTGATGATTACACCCTTAACATTGGGCAGAGCCTTCAACTCTGCAGCAGTGATGTCGTGGGGGTAAATCTCGCTATATACACCCAACGCACGGATGGCTCGGGCCAACACGGTATTCTCGTGGCTACCCAAGTCCAAAATTACAATCATATCCTGTTTCATCGTTGTAAATATATTTTTAATTCTTAACTCCTAATCAAAAAAGGCCCGCCCGCGTGTAACCTGCGTGGCGAGCCCTTAGTATTACTCTCCGCGTGAGTAGTTGGGTGTCTCGCGCGTGATTGTTATATCGTGCGGGTGGTTCTCAACCACACCGTTTGATGTTATCTGTACGAACTTGGCCTTCTGCAGTACGCCGATGTTCTGTGCGCCGCAGTAACCCATACCTGCGCGGATACCACCCACCAACTGGTAAACGGTCTCGCACAGCATACCCTTGAACGGCACGCGACCAACGATACCCTCGGGCACGAGCTTCAAGTCGTTCTTCTCCTCGCCCTGGAAGTAACGGTCTGACGAACCAGCCTTCATAGCGTCGATAGAACCCATACCGCGATATGTCTTGAACTTACGGCCGTTGTAGATGATAGTCTCGCCAGGTGACTCCTCGGTACCTGCAAACATCGAACCAATCATCACGCAGTCACCACCAGCAGCCAACGCCTTAACGCAGTCGCCAGAGTAACGCAAACCACCGTCAGCAATTACGGGAACGCCGCTGCCCTTGATAGCGTTAGAGCACTCGAAGATGGCAGTCAGCTGGGGCACACCCACACCCGCGATGATACGAGTAGTACAGATTGAGCCGGGGCCGATACCCACCTTGATACCATCAGCGCCATTCTCCACCAAGTACTTCGCAGCCTCGGCAGTAGCGATGTTACCAACAACAACATCCAGGTCGGGATAGTGGCTCTTAACCTTCTTCAACATCTCAACCACATTCTTCGAGTGGCCGTGAGCCGAGTCAAGCACAACAGCATCTACACCCTCGGCAACCAACGCCTTAACGCGGTCGAGCGCATCGGGTGTGATACCGATACCCGCAGCTACTCTCAAGCGACCCTTTGAGTCCTTGCAAGCGTTGGGGTGATCCTTAACCTTTGTGATATCCTTATATGTGATAAGTCCGATAAGACGACCGTTGTCATCCACTACGGGCAACTTCTCGATCTTGTTGCTGAGCAAAATCTCTGACGCCTTCTCCAGCTCTGTAGAGTGAGTAGTGATGATATTCTCCTTTGTCATCACCTCGTCGATGGCGCGGTTCATATCGCGCTGGAAGCGCAAGTCGCGGTTAGTGACGATGCCGATGAGCATATTGTCATCATCAACAACGGGAATGCCACCAATCTTGTTTTCACGCATCAACTTCAGCGCATCACCTACTGACTGCTCCTTGCTGATAGTAACAGGGTCATATATCATACCGCTCTCGGCACGCTTCACACGACGCACGTGCGCAGCCTGATCGGCGATAGACATATTCTTGTGGATTACACCAATACCTCCCTCTCGTGCCAGAGCAATAGCCAACGGAGCCTCCGTAACGGTATCCATTGCGGCAGAAACGATAGGTATGTTCAACTTGATATTGCGCGAAAAATGGGTCTCTGTCGAGACTGTACGCGGCATAACTTCTGAATAGGCGGGTACGAGCAACACATCATCGAAGGTGAGTCCCATCGATTGTACCCTTTCATCTATGAACGACATATTACTTGGGTTTTAGTTGCGCACAAAGATAGATATAAAATAGCAGAATGTCAAAATTTACGACCCGCTTTTTTACTCTCTTCCGCCATTTTTTTTCATTTTCATTCTGCAAGCAGCCACTTTCATTCAGCGAGAAGCCTTTTTTATTCAGCGAGAAGCCTCTTTACGCTAATCATTCTCATCCCACAACCTAATAAAAAGTGTCCCGCAGAGAAATTCAAAATACAGAATTCAGAATTACCTTTTAGAATTAATAAAAATTCTCCCTCTAAGTTAGAGGGAGTACCCTTTAGGGGGAGGGAGTGTGTTAATTTTGGGAGTGTGTTCTTGGAATAATATATTCTACCAATTAACAGACTCCTCCGTCACACTTTCAGTGTGCCACCTCCTCTAGCTTAGAGGAGGAATTTTATTAAATAGCATGTCATTGCGAGAGCCGTTAGGCTCGTGGCAATCTCCTATCTTCCAAAAAATGAGATTACCGCGTCGGAGTAAACTCCTCCTCGTAATGACAGATACGCCAAAAGAGCCTTGTTAGACAACCTTTTGTTTTACGCCAGCACGATATTATTCTCCGCAATCATCTTTCGCAGATTTATCAGCGCATAGCGCATACGCCCCAGGGCGGTGTTTATGCTCACGCCCGTCTGGTCAGCTATCTCCTGAAAACTAAGCCCCGCATAGTAGCGCAACTTCACCACCTCGCGCTGCTCGTCGGGCAGATGCTCGACCATACGACGCACCGACTCCTCGACCTGCTCCGAGATGATTTTGTCCTCGATGGTTCGCTCCGAGAACTTCAGCGTTGATAACATATTATAGCCTGATTCTGACTCGCTTACGACCTTATTGCTCTTCTGCGCGCGAAAGTAATCCAGCGCCTTGTTGTGGGCAATGCGCAGCACCCACGAGAGGAACTTGCCGTTATCGACATAGCGGCCCTCGTCGATTACTCGCACGACTTTAATAAAGGTATCTTGCAGGATATCATCAGCCACATCGTTGTCTTTGACAAGCATACGCAGATAGTCGCGTACACGGCGCGAATGTCTATCTATGAGTTGTGAAATGGCTGCACGGTCGCCCGACAAATAGTTATTAAGCAATACCTGGTCACTTAACACTTGTGTGTTCATACTCTTCTCCTTTAAGTTACTATGTAATGTTCAAAGAGTAGAATTTTCTCAATAGGCAACTGTGTTTTTAGAGTTAATGTTTCGTTTAATTTGATTGCAAGATAGCAACATTTTTCGTCACAACAAAATTTTTGCCCCATATTTTGCTATCTCGCGCCTTTTTCGGCCCCAAACCGAACAAATTATATGCCAAAAGTGGCGTCACAAAGCCCCGATTTAGAAATAAAAACTCCCTCGCCCGAAAGCGAGAGAGTCGATAAATTAATAACTTTGTTTTACCAATTCGCAATATTCTTGTTCAGTTATTGCCTCCTTCCATCCATCATCTTTTGGAACGCGGCGAACTAAATGAATTAAAGTGTATAAATCTTCTGTGTTGCTCTTGTATAAATTACCGTGGCTGTCATACACAGGAACTCTATATTCATCAGTAGATTTAATCAAAATCTGATTGTCGTCATATGCAATAATCTCCCATAATAGAGTATATTGTAACTCATCGTTAAAGAAGTACTTAACTCTAAAATTTCCATCCACTTCCTCAACATCGTAAGGGCGATAATAATTCAGCATACCAGCCATTGTACCCCAAGAGCTAAAGTAGTGTATAATAGTGTTGTTGTCAGCCATACGATACTCATAATGGGCACCATCTCCAACATACTTAACAACGCCATTTTCTATTGCCTTACTCTCTTTTATTTCACCTGATTCCTCTTTAATGTAATACCACAAATTGTGAGAAAACCAAACTTCATCTTCAGAAACATTTTGCAGCACCTCCATTACAGACTTGCTTGTCTTTCCTACTTCCGCAGTTATCTTATCCCAACCTATTAGTTGTTCATTCTCTTCTTCCTTATTGCAAGCCATCATTACCAATGATAAAGCAAGCAGGGTAAATAACTTTTTCATAGTAATAAATATTAAATTAAGGTATTTTCACTTGCGAAGTTATTATACTTTTTATTATTATGCAAAATGTTTTAGTAGAAATTTTGTAAAAAATAACTGTTTTCTTATTTTCTTCCCGTATAAAACATTTTAGTGGAAAAATTGAATATTTTATGGTGTTAAATGGTTGGTATGTATGTCATTGCGAGGAGCAACGCGACGCGGCAACACTGCGAGTAAGCGAGGGCAGAATCAAACTTGTTTGAATTATGCCGAGCAGGAGCAGGGAAAAGACACGAAGTGGATTAATCTCCTACCTACGGCTGTGGGACACCATTAATT
>JAFZFX010000002.1 GCA_017555695.1 Alistipes sp. | reverse complement strand
CCGAGACACTCATAGAGGTTTTAGACGCTAACCTCAATCGTATGCGTACATATTATAAGAATGGCGTAGCGATGCAATCGGATGTTGATGCTGTCGAGGCAGAACTGCTCACCGCCAGTCAGACACTCGGTCAGGTGGAAGCTTCACGAGCAAGTTATCGACGAATGTTAGAGGTCTTTATTGGGCAGCCTCTCACAGATAAAACACTCATACGACCTACGATGGTCGAGGTCGCAAGTCGCACATCAGCACGACCAGAGCTTGCGATGTTTGAGGCTCAAAGCAATAAACTTGCAGCTCAGCGCAAGGCAATAACTACCTCTGTAATGCCACGATTTAGTGCCTTTGCACAAGGATATTATGGATACCCAGGGTTGGATATGTTCAAGAGTATGGTATCGTCAGAGTGGACACTAAATGGTATTGTCGGCGTGCGTATGTCGTGGAATATCGGAGCATTCTATACTAAAAAGAACAACCTCAGCAAGTTGGATGCGGCAGAGCGACAGATAGCCGTACAGCGTGATGTTTTTCTATTTAATACTGGGATGCAGACCACACAGGACGATGGCGAGATTGCTCGTTTGCGTAGTGCAATTGAGGATGATAATCGCATTGTCGAGCTACGCCGTTCGGTACGAATGGCAGCTGAGTCAAAGTTGGAAAATGGCGTCATTGATGCCACCGACCTACTGCGTAAGATTGCCGATGAGACAACTGCTACTCTAAACCGTAGCACCCACGAGATTGAGTTATTACAAGTAACATACAGATTAAAAACAACATTAAATCAATAAGGTATATTATGAAACGAGTTATATATATTCTTGCAGCATTAGTTGCTGTATCGTGCAGCAGTAAGGCAGATTACGATGCACAAGGTACATTTGAGGCTACCGAGGTTTTAATATCAGCTGAGGGTACAGGTCGAATCCTATATTTTAATATCCGAGAGGGAGAAGCGATTGAGGCAAATAGTGTAATTGGTGCTATCGATAGTCTCCAACTACACCTACAACGAGAGCAGTTAAAGGCACAGCAGTCGGCACTTTTAAGTAGTCGTCCTGACAAAGAGAAGCAGGTGGCATCACTGCGTAGTCAGATAGCAAAACAACGCACAGAGTTGCAGCGCATCGAGAATATGCTCAGAGATGGTGCAGCAACCACAAAGCAGCGTGATGACATCGAGGCGCAGATTACTATTCTCGAAGGTCAGCTATCAGCAACACTTTCTACGCTTGATAGCAGTACATCGACCATTAACAACAATGCCGCAGCACTCGAAACACAGATTGCAGCCCTTGATGACCGCATTGCAAAGTGTCGCATCTCGTCAGCAGTTGAGGGAACGGTATTGGTTAAGTATGCCGAGGCGGGAGAGTTTACCGCTGCGGGCAAGCCATTGATGAAGGTTGCCGACCTTGACAACATCTATCTTCGTGCATACTTCACATCGGAACAGTTGGCAAAAGTGAATTTGGGCGATGAGGTGACTGTTACTGCTGACTTCGGTGGTGATGAACAATACGACTACAAGGGTCGTGTGGCGTGGATTTCTGCCGAGAGCGAGTTTACGCCTAAGAGTATTCAGACCAAAGATACGAGAGCAAACCTCGTCTATGCAGTAAAGATTGCCGTAAAGAATGATGGTCGCCTAAAAATTGGTCTTGCAGGAGAGGTGAAATTATAAACCTACCACACTATGTCAGCTATAAAAGTTGAAAACATATCGAAGAGTTTTGGCAAGGTAAAGGCACTTGATAGCATCTCTTTCGATGTCAAACGGGGCGAGCTGTTTGGTCTTATCGGTCCCGACGGAGCAGGCAAGACTACGCTTTTTAGAGTGCTTGCCACACTGCTTAATCCCGATGAAGGAGGCGCAGAGGTCGATGGCTTCGATATTGTGAAGGATTATCACGCCATTCGTGAGCGTGTGGGATATATGCCTGGGCGTTTCTCGCTATACCAAGACTTGACAGTAGAGGAGAATTTGAACTTCTTTGCTGCTCTGTTTGGTGTAAAGGTGGAAGACTCTTACGACCTTGTTGCACCTATCTATCGCCAAATTGAGCCATTCAAAAGGCGTAGAGCAGGTAAACTTTCGGGAGGTATGAAGCAGAAACTCGCCCTATCGTGCGCCTTGATACATCGCCCAAGCGTGCTATTCTTGGATGAGCCAACAACGGGAGTGGATGCCGTATCACGAAGTGAGTTTTGGGATATGCTTGCCGACCTTAAACAGCGAGGCATAACCATCCTTGTATCAACGCCATATATGGACGAGGCTTCACGATGTGATAGAGTGGCTTTGTGTAACGAGGGGCGTATCTTGGGTATAGATACCCCTACCAATATTGTTGCGGGCTTCGATGTCCCACTATATTCCGTGCAAGCAGATAATATGTACCAACTACTCCTTGCTGTCCGCAAAGCAACGGGTGTTTTGGAGTGTTACCCATTTGGCGAGTCGCACCATCTTATAGCCAATGCAAAGTTCGATGTTAAGCAGTTCAAAACTGAACTTGCCGAT
>JAFZFX010000011.1 GCA_017555695.1 Alistipes sp. | reverse complement strand
GGTATCGAAAACTATTTATAGACGAGTATTTCAGGATCAAATGGAAATGATAAATGCGGGAAAACACCCGCATTTATCTACTAATTCTGACCAATAAACAAATATTGCCCCGATTTTATCTACTATTTTGACCAATAAGCCCATTTTTTCAGCGAATTGAGCAAATAACTCCACCCGCCATCAACACTTGGCAGACAAAATAAATTTTCGAGCTTTCGTAACCAAAGATAACAGCAAATGACAGCGGGGATAATTTATTAAATTTCCGAAGGGTTACACATATAAATTCTGTATATTTTCAACCTCCCAAAAGAACAACTATTTAGAAGAAAAACCAACCTATCAATAGAAGCAAGACACAAAATTACAAATATTTAATTTTCAATATTTTCCATCACTAAATAAGATTACAGTTCACAACCAAATTCACTCTTATTTTCCGCCTAAAATCACACAGTATGCGCAAGCAAAATCAAGTACAAAAATCAAATAATAAACACGGCCAAAAATCGCACTATTTTCCACACTCTCGACCAAACCGAATAAAGCCACCCGAGAATTGAATAATTTGTTGATATTTTTGTGCTATTATTATTTCTTTTTCTAATAAAAATAGTGTATTTTTGCGCTTATGAATATCGCAAAGAAAGATAACTCATTAAGCACTTGTTTTTTACGCCATTTTCCCGTTGTACACAACAACAAAATGGCTACAGATGGTCTGCTTGTAACTATGCTCGACCACCTGCTTTGTTGCGTATATTCTTGCCATAGGGATGACCGAATGGACATCGTATGCCGTAACACGAAGAATAAAAATTTAATTTAACAGGATAAATAGGCCGTTGTAGCTTCTGCTACAGCGGCTGCGTTTTTAACATTACACATTGACAATATGAAAGTTGCAGTTATTATGGGTTCGACAAGTGACTGGGGAGTTATGTCAGCCGCTTGTGAGACATTGGAAGAGTTGGGTATCGAGTACGAGAAGCGCGTAATCAGCGCACACCGCACACCTCACCTGATGGTTGAGTATGCCACAACAGCTAAAGAGCGCGGTATTGGCGCCATCATCGCAGGTGCAGGAGGTGCCGCTCATGTAGCAGGCGTAACAGCCGCTCTGACAACAGTACCCGTAATCGGAGTACCTATCAAGACATCGGCTTTGGGTGGCTTGGACTCATTGCTTTCGATTGTTCAGATGCCGGGTGGTATCCCCGTATCTACAACAGCCATCAACGGAGCAAAGAATGCAGCATTGATTGCAGCTTCGATCTTCGCCCTCACAGACAAGGAGCTTGAGGCTCGCCTGGAGGCTTTCCGCAAGGCACAGACCGAGAAGGTACTGGAGGCTGAGTTGTAATAGACAAACCAAAAGAGCAAAAACAAAGTAAAATTTAGATATGAAAAACTACCGTATTTTTGTAGAGAAATATCCGCGTTTTCAGGTCGAGGCCGAGACTCTGCGCAAGGAGTTGAACAACAACCTTGGTCTGAATCTGGAGTCGATGAGACTACTGAATGTCTACGACCTGTTCGGATTTTCTGAGGAGCTTCTCGAGAAGAGCCGTTACGCCGTATTCGGTGAGATTGTAACAGACTGCGTAAGCGACGAGTGTGACCTCGCCGGCCGCAAGTATTTGGCAGTGGAGTATCTGCCTGGTCAGTTCGACCAGCGCGCAAGCTCGGCTGTAGATTGTGTAAGATTGATTGAGCCTACAGCCAATGTACGCATCAAGAGTTCAAAGTTGCTTATCTTCGATGATGCCATCACCGAGGAGGAGTTGGCTCGTGTTGAGCGTTACTACATCAACGCCGTTGAGTCACGCCGTAAGGATTTGAGCGTATTGACCGATATGGAGGATGCCGAGGTTAAGCCCGTAGCTATTCTTCACGGTTTGACAGCCCTCAAAAGCGAGGAGTTAGCCCCCTTCTGCAAGCAGTATGGTTTGGCGATGAACGCCGACGACCTGCAGGAGGTTGTAAACTACTATAAGGCCGAGAATCGCGACCCGTCAGAGACAGAGTTGCGCATCCTCGACACATACTGGAGCGACCACTGCCGTCACACCACATTTACTACCGAGATTGAGGAGATTACAATCGATGAGTCATTCCTCTCTGCCGAGTTGGACTCTTCACTCGAGACTTTGAAGCGTATCCGCGAGGAGTTGGGCCGTGAGCAGAAGAGCCTCTGCCTGATGGAGCTGGCTACAGTTGGTGCCCGCTACCTAAAGAAGACTGGCGTGCTGGACAACCTCGAGCAGTCAGAGGAGAACAACGCTTGTAGCATCTATGTAAATGTAGATGTTGATGGCCATATGGAGAAGTGGCTCCTGCAGTTCAAGAACGAGACACACAACCACCCGACAGAGATTGAGCCCTTCGGTGGCGCATCTACTTGTTTGGGCGGTGCCATCCGTGACCCATTGTCAGGCCGTAGCTATGTATACCAGGCTATGCGCGTAACTGGCGCTGGTGATATATACAAGAGCGTAGCCGAGACTATGGAAGGTAAGTTGCCCCAGCGTATCATCTCGACAAAGGCTGCCGCTGGTTACTCAAGCTATGGTAACCAGATTGGTCTGGCTACTACTCATGTGCGTGAGATTTACCACCCCGACTATGTAGCCAAGCGTCTTGAGGTTGGCGCCGTAGTAGGTGCTGTTCGCGCCGAGGATGTTCGCCGTGAGTCACCCGCAGCAGGAGATGTTATCTTGATGTTGGGCGGTCGCACAGGTCGTGACGGTATCGGCGGTGCTACTGGTTCTTCAAAGGAGCACAATGTTAAGTCTATCGAGGAGTGCAGTTCAGAGGTACAGAAGGGTAATGCACCCGAGGAGCGCAAGTTGGAGCGTCTGTTCCGTCGTGCAGAGGTTACACGCCTTATCAAGAAGTCTAATGACTTCGGTGCAGGTGGTGTGAGTGTTGCTATCGGCGAGTTGGCTCCCGGTTTGGATATCTACCTCGACCGCGTTCCTACAAAGTATAGCGGTTTGAACTCTACCGAGCTTGCCATCAGCGAGTCTCAGGAGCGTATGGCCGTAGTTATCGAGCGCAAGGATATGGACGAGTTCATCGAGTATTGTCACTCGGAGAGCATCGAGGTTACTTATGTAGCCGATGTTACAGATACAAACCGTCTTAAGATGTTCTACAACGGCGAGATGTTGGTAAACCTCTCTCGTGAGTTCATCGACTCGGCTGGTGCAAAGCACTACACAAAGATTCGCATCGCAGCCGTAGAGGATAAGAATCCGTTTGAGCGCACAATCGAGGGTGCAACTTTGGCCGAGAAGGTTAAGGCTAACCTCGAGGATGACAATGTGGTGTCACAGCGCGGCATGATCGAGATGTTCGACTCAACTATCGGTGCATCTACAGTATTGATGCCCTTCGGTGGTAAGACTCAGAACACCGAGACTCAGGTATCTGTTCAGAAGTTGCCCGTAGGTAAGGCTACTACAAATACTGCCAGCATTATGGCCTTCGGTTACAACCCCTTCATCTCATCTTGGAGCCCCTACCACGGTGCTGCGTATGCAGTAGTGGAGGCTGCAGCTAAGGTTGTTGCCGCAGGTGCCCGCTACGATAAGATGCGTTACTCATACCAGGAGTACTTCGAGCGTATGCACGATGACAAGTCGTGGGGTAAGCCTCTGTCGGCTCTGCTTGGCGCACTGAAGATGCAGGTAGAGTTGGGATTGCCCTCAATCGGTGGTAAGGACTCAATGAGCGGTACATTCCAGAACATCAATGTACCACCTATGCTTATGGCATTTGGTATCACAACAGTTGATGCTCGCACCGTAATCAGCCCCGAGTTCAAGGCTGGCGGTCACAAGCTCTATATCATCAACCACTCACCGCTTGGCAACTATATGCCCGACACCGAGGAGTTGAAGGTGAACTTCTCATTCGTAAGTTCTGCTATCGAGCAGGGTAAGATTGTTTCGGCTTACGCTGTTGGTTTCGGTGGTGTTGCCGAGGCTGTTGCAAAGATGTCATTCGGTAACAAGGTTGGTGCCGATATCAAGATAGACGAGCAGGCTCTGTTCAACTACGCTTACGGCTCAATCGTTGTCGAGGCTGTAGAGGATTTGGATTTCGAGGCTGCCGAGCTTATCGGTGAGACTATCGACAAGGCTGCCGTTGTATTCAATGGCGAGTCGTTCTGCATCGACGAGTTGCAGAAGGTAAACTCACAGAAGTTCTGCAAGGTATATCCCGACCGCGGCATCGAGGGTGGCAAGACTACAAACAGCAACCCCGAGAAGCGCACATTCGAGTATAAGGGCGAGGCCGTAGAGCAGCCCATCGCATACTTGCCCGTATTTGCAGGTACAAACTGCGACTACGACACAGGCAAGGCCTTCGAGCGTGCTGGCGCAAAGGTTACAACAAGCGTATTCTGTGACCTTACAGCCGAGGATATCTTCGCATCAATCGAGAAGATGAAGCAGAAGATTGACGAGTGTCACATCTTCGTACTCAGCGGTGGTTTCTCTGCTGGTGACGAGCCCGATGGTAGCGGTAAGTTTATCGCCAATGTACTTAACAACAAGGTTATCACCGATGCGATCCACGCTCTATTGGATAGAGGCGGTTTGATTTTGGGTATCTGTAACGGTTTCCAGGCGTTGGTTAAGTCGGGTCTGTTGCCTTATGGTCGCTTGGGTCAGGTTGTGAAGGAGTCACCGACACTCTTCCGCAACGACATCAACCGTCACATCTCGCAGATTGTGTCTACACGAGTAGCGACAACTAACTCTCCTTGGTTGTCATCATTCGAGTTGGGTGAGTTGCACTCAATCGCAGTGAGCCACGGCGAGGGTAAGTTCGTAGTGAGCGAGGAGATGGCACAGGAGTTATTCGCCAACGGTCAGATTGCATTCCAGTATGTGGATGCCGAGGGCGACGCTACACTCTGCGCACCCCACAACCCCAACGGCTCAAGCTATGGTATCGAGGGTATCATCAGCGCCAACGGCCAGATTTTGGGTAAGATGGGTCACACCGAGCGTTACGAGGAGAACCTCTTTAAGAACATTCACGGCAACAAGCAGCAGAGCATCTTTGCTAACGCCGTAAACTACTTCCGTAAATAATAATTAAAAGTATATAAAATAGTATGGCTAAAAGTTATGAAAACGCCGGCGTAAATCTCGAGGCCGGTTACGAGGTGGTAAGACGAATCAAGTCGCATGTAAAATCAACCAACCGTCCCGGTGTTATGGGTAACATTGGTGCTTTCGGTGGTATGTTCGACTTGGCATCGCTCAACTTCAAAGAGCCTATCTTGGTAAGTGGTACTGACGGTGTTGGTACTAAGCTCAAGTTGGCTTTCGAGATGGACAAGCACGACACAATCGGTATCGATGCTGTTGCTATGTGTGTAAACGATGTTTTGGCACAGGGTGCCGAGCCCCTCTTCTTCTTGGACTATGTGGCTGTCGGTCACAACGAGCCCGCCAAGATTGAGGCTATCGTAGCATCAGTTGCAGAGGGTTGCCGTCAGGCTGGCTGCGCACTCATCGGTGGCGAGACTGCCGAGATGCCTGGTATGTACGGCGGTGGCGAGTATGACATTGCTGGTTTCACTTGCGGTGTTGTAGAGCGCGAGAAGTTAATCGACGGTACAAAAGTTAAAGTAGGTGATGTTTTGATTGGTATCGCATCAAGCGGTGTACACTCAAATGGTTTTAGCCTTGTTCGCAAGGTTGTTAGCGACAACAACTTCGACCTGCACCAGCCTCACGCTGACCTGGGCGACAAGCCCCTGGGCGAGGTATTGCTCACACCCACACGCATCTATGTTAAGCAGGTGCTTGAGGTTATCAAGAACTGCGATGTTCACGGCATCAGCCACATCACTGGCGGCGGTTTCGACGAGAACATTCCCCGTATCTTGAGCGAGGGTCAGGGCGTAAACATCAAGGAGGGTAGCTGGGAGATTCTTCCCGTATTCCGCTTCTTGGAGAAGTACGGCAACATTGCTCACCGCGAGATGTTCAACATCTTCAATATGGGTATCGGTATGGTTATCGCTCTCGACGCATCAGAGGCTGACAAGGCTATCGAGTTGCTCACTGCTGCAGGCGAAAAGGCGTCAATCATTGGCCACATCGTAGAGGGTGAGGGTGTAACCTTGGAGTAATGACTGCGTGTTCGAGGCATAAGATTGCCGTCTTTGCAAGCGGACAAGGCTCCAACTTCGAAGCTATCGTGCGTGCCTCGCTTGCGGGCGAGGTGAACGCCGATGTGGCGTTGCTGGTGAGTGACAACCCATCGGCCCGCGTCTGTCAGATAGCCCGAGAGATGGGAGTTGAGACTTTCGTCTTCGCGGCAAAAGATTATGCATCGAAGGAGGAGTATGAGCGTCTAATTGTGGAGCATTGCCGCCAGAGGGAGGTGGAGTTGATTTGCCTCGCAGGGTATATGCGTATTGTGGGTAGGGTATTGCTCGAGGCCTATCGTGGGGCTATCGTGAACATCCACCCATCGTTGCTACCCGCCTTTGCTGGAGCTAAAGCCATCGAGCAAGCAGTGAATTATGGCGTCAAGGTCTATGGCGTAACCGTACACTATGTTAATCAGACGCTGGACGGAGGCGAGATTATTGCCCAACAAGCGTTTGGCTATGAGGGTAGCGACATAGAAGAGCTGACAACTATGATACACAAGGTTGAACACAAATTATATATTGACACGATAAAAAAATTATTAAAATAAAAACAGATATGAGAGCATTAATCAGCGTAAGCGACAAGACGGGTGTTGTGGAGTTTGCACAACAGCTGCGCTCACTGGGCTGGGAGATTATCGCTACTGGCGGTACAATGAAACTCCTGAGCGACAGCGGCGTAGAGGTTATCAACATTAGCGATGTTACAGGTTTCCCCGAGATCTGCGACGGTCGCGTAAAGACTCTTCACCCAAAAGTACACGGTGGTTTGCTGGCGCGTCGTGATGACGAGAGCCACTTGCAGGCCCTAAAGGACAACCAGATTGAGTTCATCGATATGGTGTGTGTAAATCTCTATCCTTTCCGTCAGACCATCGCAAAGCCCGATGTTAAGATGGAGGATGCTATCGAGAATATCGATATCGGCGGTCCCTCAATGTTGCGCTCTGCTGCAAAGAACTACAAGGATGTAACCGTAGTGTGCGACCCCGCAGATTATGCACAGATTGTAGAGGAGATTAAGGCTACAGGCAATACTACAGTTGAGACTCGTTTGCAGCTCTCTGCAAAGGCGTACACTCACACTGCAGAGTATGATTCAATGATTGCTACATATATGCGCAAGGCTGCTGGCCTTAACGAAAAGCTCTTCTTGGAGTTTGATCTCGTACAGGGTCTGCGCTATGGTGAGAACCCCCACCAGCAGGCTAAGTTCTACGGCTCTGCTGAGGCTGGCTCATTCTCACTCGCCAATGCTAAGCAACTCAACGGTAAGGAGCTCTCTTACAACAATATTCAGGACGCTAATGCTGCGTTGAGCATTGTTCGTGAGTTTGACGAGCCCTTCTGTGTAGGTCTTAAGCATATGAACCCCTGCGGTGCTGCTATTGGTACAGATGTAGTAGATGCTTGGACAAAGGCTTACGAGGCTGACAAGGTCAGCATCTTTGGTGGTATCGTTGCTGTAAACCGCGAGGTAAACCGCGAGGCTGCCGAGTTGATGAAGCCCATCTTCCTTGAGATTATCATGGCTCCTTCGTTCTCTGACGAGGCTTTGGAGGTACTCTCTTCAAAGAAGAACTTGCGCCTCTTACAGGTTGATATGACTAAGGACGACAGCGTAGTAAACCAGTATGTAAGTGTAAACGGAGGTCTGCTCGTTCAGGATCTGGACAAGACTACAGCCGAGGTTACTGCCGAGATGTGCGTAACAGAGGCTAAGCCCACAGCCGAGCAGGTTACTGACCTTAACTTCGGCTGGAGAGTTGTTAAGCATGTGAAATCTAACGCTATCGTAGTAGTTAAGGATGGTCACACCGTAGGTGTTGGTGCAGGTCAGATGAACCGCGTAGGTTCTGCCGAGATTGCCCTCAAGCAGGCACAGGCTGCTGGTTTCACAGAGGGTCTGGTTTTGGCTTCTGACGGTTTCTTCCCCTTCGACGACACTGTGACATTGGCTGCACAGTACGGCGTTACTGCAATCGTACAGCCTGGTGGTAGCGTACGCGACGAGGACTCTGTAAAGAAGGCCAACGAGTGCGGCATCACTATGGTATGCACAGGTATGCGTCACTTCAAGCACTAATATATTGAGGCTATGAAGGTTTTAGTTGTAGGTTCAGGCGGTCGCTGCCACGCTATCGTAGAGGCGTTGAGCAAGTCGCCGCAGGTAGATAAAATTTTCTGCGCTCCGGGCAATGCTGGTATTGCAGCATTGGCCGAGTGCGTAGCCATCAAGGAGACAGCCGTTGATGCTTTGTGCGACTTCGCCAAGAGCAACAACATTGAGCTTACAGTAGTAGGCCCCGAGGTTGCATTGGAGGCTGGCATTACCGACACATTCAAGCAGAATGGTCTTCGCATCTTCGGTCCTTCGAAGGCGGCTGCACAGATTGAGACAAGCAAGCAGTTTGCAAAGGACCTGATGAAGAAGTACGAGGTACCGACTGCTGGTTACGAGACATTCGAGGATTTCGACGCCGCGCTGGCTTATGTAAAGGCTGGTTCGCTGCCCACCGTACTCAAGTACGATGGTTTGGCAGCTGGTAAGGGTGTAGTCATTGCCGAGACTCTGGCTGAGGCTGAGGAGGCTCTGCGCGATATGCTCTTGGACTCGAAGTTCGGTCAGGGCAAGGTGGTTATCGAGGAGTACCTCGAGGGCCCCGAGTTTTCGCTGCTCTGCTTCGTTAATGGCCACGATGTATATCCTATGCCCGTTTCACAGGATCACAAGCGCGCCTACGATGGCGACAAGGGTCCCAACACTGGCGGTATGGGTGCATACACCGAGTTACCCTTCATCACAAAGGAGGACCTCGATTACGCTATGGAGAATGTTATGCGCCGCACAGCAAGCGCTATGGTAGAGGAGGGTTGCCCCTTCTGCGGTGTATTGTATGGCGGTTTGATGAAGACACAGAACGGCATCAAGGTTATCGAGTTCAACGCTCGCTTCGGCGACCCCGAGACAGAGGTTATCCTGCCTCGTCTGAAGAGCGACATCTGCCAGGTATTCTGCGATGTTGCCGAGGGCAAGCAGCCCACAATCGAGTGGGATGAGCAGGCTACACTCGGTATCGTGCTGGCTTCGAAGGGTTACCCTGGCTCATACGAGAAGGGATATGCAATCAAGGGTATCGAGAATGTAGATGGCTCGGTTTACCACATGGGCACAGCTATGAAGGATGGCGAGTATCTGACTGCTGGCGGTCGTGTGATGATTGTCGTATGCAAGGCTCCAACTCTGCGCGAGGCACAGCAGAAAGCTGCCGCAGAGGTGGCTAAAATCGAGTGCGACAACCTCTTCCACCGTACCGACATCGGTGACAAGGCTTTCAAATTTTAACTTAAAGATTGATTTATTATGATTATAAATGGTAAGGAGTTAGCCCTCTCGCTCAAGCAGGAGATGGCCGCTGATGTTGCCACTTTCACCGAGAAGTATGGCCGAGTACCTCACTTGGTTGTTATCCTCGTTGGTGAGGATCCCGGTAGCGTATCGTATGTTACTGGTAAGGCAAAGGCTTCTGAGGAGGTAGGTATGAAGAATACCACCATCCGTAAGCCCGACACAATCTCGGAGGAGGAGTTGTTGGGTATCATCGACGAACTCAATGCTGACGACTCGGTAGATGGTATCCTCGTACAGTTGCCCCTGCCCAAGCACATCGATTCTGACAAGGTTATCGCAGCCATCAAGGCAGAGAAGGATGTGGACGGTTTCCACCCTATGAATGTGGCAAACCTCTGGCTCAAGCAGCCTTGTACACTTCCCTGCACACCCAAGGGCATCATCAAGCTCTTGAAGCGTGCCAATGTTGAGATCGCAGGCAAAGAGGTTGTCGTTATCGGCCGCAGCAACATCGTGGGTCTTCCCGTATCGAAGTTGCTCTTGAACGAGAACGCAACCGTAACAATCGCTCACAGCCGCACAAAGAATTTGGCAGAGGTTACACGCCGTGCCGACATCTTGGTTGTAGCTATTGGTCGTCCCAAGTTCGTGACAGCCGATATGGTTAAGGAGGGCGCTGTAGTTATCGATGTGGGTGTAAACCGTGACCCCGAGACAAAGAAGTTGTGTGGTGATGTGGACTTTGCAGCCATCGAGCCTAAGGCTTCAGCAATCACTCCTGTTCCTGGTGGTGTAGGTCCTATGACTATTTGCTGCTTGATGGAGAACACTATCGAGTGCTTCCTGCGCAAGATGGAGAAATAATAGGGTAGTTATCCCATAACTCACTATAGAGCCGTCAGTTATGGCGGCTCTATTTGTTTTATGTTCGAGATAAAATCTCGATACTCAAACAATTTGAAGAGTAAAAAAGAAGGTGTTTCAAGATTACTTGAAACACCTTTATCTTATAAATGTGTATAATAAGAGGTATTTTTAGGCGTGCGTAGCCTGAAAACCGCAGTTTACTCGGCGTAAATGAGGATTTGAGGGCAAGCGCAACGACAAAAGACCCTTATTAGGCGCATTTATCTTGGAAGTGCTTCTACTTCAAGAGTATTATACGCCTTCTCAGCCTTAGCCAAAGCATCCTCTACGCTCTCGCCGCGAGCCAAGATAACACCCATACGGCGGTGACCCTTAACCTCTGGCTTACCGAAGATACGCACCTGGACATTGGGCTCAGCCAATACCTTATCCAAATTGCCAAACACAACCTTGTCAGTATCGCCCTCTACAACCACAGCCTTTGATGCGCTGGGGCCAAAGAAGTTAATCGACGGAATAGGCAGACCCAACACTGCACGAGCGTGCAGAGCAAACTCCGACAAATCCTGCGAAATCATAGTCACCATACCTGTATCGTGCGGACGGGGCGACACCTCGCTGAAAAGCACCTGATCGCCACATACGAACAACTCCACGCCGAAGATACCATAACCACCCAGAGCGTCTGTTACCTTCTTCGCAATATCCTGCGCCTGCGCCAAAGCTGTCTCGCTCATAGGCTGGGGCTGCCAAGACTCACGGTAGTCGCCATCAACCTGATGGTGGCCGATTGGGTTCAGGAACAATGTGCCACCAGAGTGACGAACTGTAAGGAGTGTAATCTCGTAATCGAACTTCACGAAGCCCTCCACGATAACCTCGCCACCACCAGCACGGCCACCCTCCTGAGCAATTTTCCAAGAGTTATCGGCATCGGCGGGTGTACGCATCACACTCTGACCGTGACCCGAAGATGACATAATGGGCTTAACAACACAAGGAGTGCCAACCTTCTCGACAGCAGCATCAAACTCCTCGCGAGTGGCAGCAAAGCAGTAGGGCGATGTGGGGATACCCAACTCCTCGGCAGCCAGCTGACGGATGCCCTTGCGGTTCATTGTGAGCAGGGTAGCGTTAGCCGTAGGGATAACATTATAACCCTCCTTCTCCAGCGCAACCAATGTAGGAGTAGCGATAGCCTCCACCTCAGGGATGATATAATCGGGCTTCTCCTTCTCGATAATCTCGCGCAGACGCTCGCCGTCCAACATAGACAATACATAAGAGCGGTGAGCTACCTGCATAGCGGGAGCGTTTTCGTACTTATCCAACGCAATAACCTCTACACCATAGCGCTGCAACTCTATTGCGACCTCCTTACCCAACTCTCCCGAGCCACAGAGGATAGCCTTTTTGCCAACGGGAGTCATTGGAGTACCAATCTTTACCATATCTTTTTCTATTTCTTTATTTGCGTTTAACTACTTCTTGCGAGCCTCGCAGTATGCACAACGATATCCGTCCTCGGTCGGGTGGAACAAGCGGTCCATATCCTCCCAATTAGATATACATTGACGGTTGCTACAACGCCAATCGTTATGTACCATATTCTGGTCAAGACGAGGTGTCTGCGATGTCTCGGGAGCCTCCTTTGCCCACTCCAGAAGAGTGTAAATCAAAGCCATACGCACGAACTTACCATTCTCAACCTGGCGGAAGTAAGCAGCACGCGGGTCGTTATCCACATCGCGCGTAATCTCGTTCACACGAGGCAGCGGGTGAAGAACAATCATATCGCTCTTGGCCAACTTCATTCGCTCAGAATTAAGGATAAAGCTATCCTTCAGACGCTCGAACTCGTCCTCATCCAAGAAACGCTCCTTCTGCACACGGGTCATATAGAGGATATCCAACTCGGGCAATACCTCCTCCATAGTTGTAACCTCACGCGTGGGAACATTGTTCTTGTCGCACACCTCACGACGGATATATGACGGCAAGCGCAACTCCTCGGGGGCAATTAACACAACATTGATACCCTCATAGCGTGAGAGTGCCTTAATGAGAGAGTGTACCGTACGGCCAAACTTCAAGTCACCACAGAAACCGATAGTAAGGTTGTTCAAACGACCCTTCTCACGACGAATAGTCAAAAGGTCGGTAAGAGTCTGTGTAGGGTGGGCGTGGCTACCATCACCAGCATTGATGATGGGCACATCAGAGTAGTGAGACGCTACAAGAGGCGCACCCTCGCGGCTGTGGCGCATAGCAATAATATCAGCAAAACAGCCCAATACTCTGACTGTATCAGCCACTGTCTCACCTTTACTAACCGACGAAGAGGCTGCATCTGAGAATCCCAACACATTACCACCCAACTCCATCATTGCCGCAGTAAAGCTCAAACGCGTACGCGTGCTGGGCTCATAGAACAGGGTAGCTAGCTTCTTGCCCTTGCAAGCCTGGCTATACTTCTCGCGGTTGTCGATAATATCGAGCGCGGTATTGATTATTCTATCAACCTCTTCAACCGTAATATCGGTTGTATCAATCAAATGTCTCATAGGACAATATTATTTATTAATCCAACTCTCGTCTGATGGGTTATTTCTGAAGGCGATAATGCGAGCGCAATCCTCGTTCTTGATGTATCCCTCCTCGGCAGCAGCTTCAACCAAAGCGTCGAGGTTAGAGAGCGAGTGGTTCTCAACATTTGCCTCGGCCATACGATCCAAGCCCTTCTTCATACCGTAAGTGAAGATGCTCACAACACCCAACACATCGGCACCAGCCTCGCGCAATACATTCACAACCTCGATACAGCTACCGCCTGTAGAGATCAAATCCTCTACAACGACAACCTTCTGGCCCTTCTCCAACTTACCCTCGATCTGGTTTGTACGGCCGTGATCCTTAGCACCGCTACGAACATAACCCATAGGAAGATCCATAAGTGTAGCAACGATGGCAGCGTGAGCAATACCTGCAGTGCTTGTACCCATCAGTACCTCACACTCGGGATAGTGCTTCTTAACCAACTCTACCAAACCCTTCTCGACATTGTCGCGCACGCGAGGTGCTGTCAAAGTCAGACGGTTATCACAATAGATAGGGCTCTTGATACCGCTTGCCCAAGTGAACGGCTGCTCGGGACGCAAAAATACTGCGCCGATAGAGAGCAAATCTTTAGCTATACTCTTTTCCATAGTTATAATTATTTTCTTATTTATTATCCAACAAACTCCGCTACGCAACGCTTGTAAGCAGCAACGGGATCCTCAGCCTGTGTGATGGGACGGCCGACAACGATATAGTCGGTGCCAATCTCCTTTGCACGAGCAGGGGTAGTAACTCGCACCTGGTCGCCAACCTCGCCATCAGCGAAGCGCACACCCGGAGTTACAGTCACGAAGCCTTGACCGCAAGCCTCCTTAACCATACCTGCCTCCAGCGGAGAGCATACCACACCGTCGAGACCAGCCACCTGGGCGTTCTTGGCGTAGTGAACAATAGTGTCGTTGATTGAAGCGTTGATAAGCAAATCCTTCTGCATACGCTCCTCGCTTGTAGAGGTAAGCTGTGTAACGGCAATCAACAAGGGACGAGTGCCATCCTCGCGAGTAAGACCCTCCAAGGCAGCCTTCATCATATCCACTGTACCAGCAGCGTGCAGGTTACACATATCGACATCCATTTTCGACAAAACCGACATAGCCTTCTTTACTGTGTTGGGAATATCGTGCAACTTGAGGTCAAGGAAAATCTTGTGACCTCGCGCCTTAATCTCCTTTACTATAGCGGGACCTGCCGCATAGTAGAGCTCCATACCAATCTTTACGAAAGGCTTACAATCAGTAAACTTGTCAAGGAAAGCAAGCGTAGCCTCAGCACTGCTGAAGTCACACGCAATGATAACATCTTTCTGGCTCATATCTGTATGATTTTAATTATACTCTATATTTCAAAGTGCTAATTTAGCAATTCTTTTGCAGAATAGCAATAGGAAAAACAAAATCAAATTTCAAAAATCAGAACCCACTGACAATTATCCCGTTATAAAACAGAAAAAGAGCGATACTCCAGAGGAATATCGCCCATTTATCATTGCATCGAAAAATATTAGCAATTCATTGCGCCACAACAGTTAATCACCTGACCGCTGATGTACGACGAGAGGTCGCTGGCCAAAAACAAGGCTACATTTGCCACATCCTCGGGTGTGCCGCCTCGGCGAAGAGGAATCTGCTGACACCACTGGTCACGCACCTCCTGCGAGAGTTGGTTAGTCATATCAGTTACTATAAAACCAGGAGCGATAGCATTGGCACGGATACCGCGAGGGCCCATCTCCTTGGCGATAGACTTCGTAAGGCCAATCATACCAGCCTTCGATGCCGAATAGTTACACTGACCAGCATTGCCCGACACGCCAACAACTGACGACATATTGATAATAGAGCCGCCGCGCTGCTTAGCCATAACGGGAGTTACGGCATGAACAAAGTTAAATGCAGACTTAAGGTTAGTGTTAATCACATCATCCCACTGTCCCTCAGACATACGCATCATAAGGCCATCTTTCGTAACGCCAGCATTATTCACCAGCACATCGATACGGCCGAAATCCTCGACAACCTGCTTTACCATCTCGTGCGACTGTTCGAAAGAGGAGGCATCGACGATATAGGCCTTAGCCTTAACGCCGTAGGACTCCAACTCGCTTACAATCTGCTCGGTTGTATCATTGATGGCACGAACTGTGATTGCCACATCGGCTCCCTGCTCTGCAAAACGCGCTGCCACAGCCTTGCCGATGCCGTTAACTCGTCCAGCACCCGTCACAAGCGCCACTTTACCTTCCAGAAGTTTCATATAGTTTGGGGTTCTTATATTTCTACAATCTTATTATTCGCTCCACTTACGCAGTGCCACACAACCATTGTGGCCACCAAATCCCAAAGAGTTAGAGATAGCCACAGTAACATCAGCCTTGCGCGCTACATTGGGAACATAATCAAGGTCGCACTCAGGATCGGGCTCATTAAGACCGATAGTAGGTGTCACAACGCCATTCTTGAGCGTGAGAGCTGTAGCAATCAACTCCACAGCACCCGTAGCGCCCAACATATGACCTGTCATAGACTTTGTAGAGCTAATCATCGCCTTGCGAGCAGCCTCCTCACCCAAAGCCAACTTGATGGCGTTAGTCTCCGACTTATCGTTAAGAGGAGTGCTTGTTCCGTGAGCATTGATATAGAGCACATCCTTCTCGGCATCGTAGCCGGCCTCATCGAGCGACTGCTTGATAGCACGAGCCGCAGGAATACCATCGGGGCTTGGAGCTGTCACATGGTGAGCATCGCAGCTATTACCATAACCTACAACCTCGGCGTAGATTTGTGCACCACGCTTCTGTGCGCTCTCCAGCGACTCAAAAATCAAGATACCCGCACCCTCGGCAATCACGAAACCGTTACGATTCTTACTGAATGGGATAGATGCGTTCTTGGGATCCTCCGAGCGTGAAAGCGCCTTACTGTTTGCAAAGCCTCCAATAGCCAAAGGATGAACTGTTGCCTCGGCGCCACCTACGATGATAGCATCAGCATAGCCATGCTTGATAGAACGAAAAGCCTCACCCGCAGCGTGTGTACCAGTAGCACAAGCAGTCACAACGGGCAAGCAAGCGCCCTGTGCATTAAACTTGATAGCAACATTACCAGCCGCGATATTGCCAATCATCATCGGAACGAATAGGGGAGAGATGCGGTGTACACCCTCATTGAGCAACTTCTCGGTCTCGTTCACAAATGTATTCATACCTCCGATACCAGAACCGATGTATGTACCCAAACGCTCGGGAGCGATATTTTCGCCGCTCACCAGACCGCTATCCATCATCGCCTGATAGGCTGCAGCCATTGCGTACTGGCAATACAAATCGCTTCGGCGAACATTAGCCGAATCCAGGCCATTGGCCGCAGGGTCGAAATCCTTAATCTGACCAGCCACATGGATAGGCAATTCGTAATTCTCGAAACCTTTAATCTTGTCGATGCCGCAATGCCCCGACACAAGATTGCTCCAAAAATCAGCAACCGTATTTCCGACGGGTGAGATAACACCCAATCCAGTTATTACAACTCTTTGCTCCATATATGTTTTGTATTCTTTATTTTCAAATTATTACTTTGTCCACTCCAAAAGGCAAGTTCCTGTTGTGAATCCTGCGCCAAATGCGCTTATCATCAACTTATCGCCCTTCTGCAGTTTACCTGCGCGATTTAACTCATCCAACAATAGAGCCACACTCGCCGACGATGTATTACCACAATAGTCCACATTGTGGGGGAAGTACTCCATACCCAAGCCCATCTGATTGGCTACGGCCTCTATAATTCGCATATTGGCCTGATGCAATACATAATATTTTATATCAGTAGGCTCAAGTGATGCACCCTTCAGCAACTTCTTGATGCTGCGTGACGACGACAACACCGCCATCTTGAACACCTCTCGACCATTCATATACATAGGGGCCGAATATTCCTCCTTGGTAATGTATGGCGTTGGTTCCAAACTTCGCTCATAGTACAAGCAGTCGCGCTTGCTCACTGTAGTCAGCAAAGACGAAAGATATCCGTCACCCTCGCTCACTACTACGGCACCCGCGCCATCACCAAACAATACGCAGGTCGAGCGGTCACTCCAATCAACCATACGCGTAGGCTCCTCAGCCGCCAACACAAGTATATTCTTAGCCTTACCGCTCTTTATACGGTCGTCTGCCATATCGAGGGCATACACAAAACCCGAGCAGGCTACATTTATGTCCACACAAGCACACTTGGCACCAATAGCTCCCTGCACCATACAGCCCAGACCAGGTGTGACATACTCATTCACCACATTCGAGCAGATAATGTAATCTATATCCGTCGGCTGCAACCCTGCATCTTCTATCGCCAGGCGCGAAGCCTCGGCGGCCATATCCTCAAGTTTCTCGGACGAAATAACTCTTCGCTCCGAAATACCCGTACGCTCACGAATCCACTCATCACTCGTTGCGAGGAACTCCTCGAGCATTGCATTGGTTACAACCTTGGCGGGATAAGCCCTGCCCGTTCCAATAATCTTCATCAAAAAAATAGTTTTACTGTAAATATTATCTCTGCCTCTTTGCGGCTTTGACCGCACCCATTTTCCTAAAACAAATAGGCATTGCAGAAAATCGGCAGCAAAAATATTCAAAAGGTACTCAAACACCGCATACCTGCGGTAGATGAGCTATTTTTGTGATGAACTTTCAATATTTGTGGCGAAAATTATGTATTCTGAAGTTATTTTGCCATCTTTGCGACATAATTTAACCACAAACTTGTATGGCGAAATTACACAAAAACTACGAAATTCCCAAGTTTATACTCGATATACGATATCTTTTAGGTTCAGTTTTGTTTATATTGACCTTTTCGATATTATTTATGCTAATCTACACCCCGTTCTCTTCTACGGCGTGGTTTAGTTTTAACGATGCAGAACATTCGGGTATGACTGTTGCATTCTTC
Source organism: Alistipes sp. (assembly GCA_017555695.1). Taxonomy (GTDB): domain Bacteria; phylum Bacteroidota; class Bacteroidia; order Bacteroidales; family Rikenellaceae; genus Alistipes. Next base: position 135,631 of record JAFZFX010000011.1, on the reverse strand, counting down.
CTGGTGGCAGTCTCATTCATACTTATCAGCAAACTAGCGATGTATGCTGTGCAGAATCGCACAAACATAAACATCGTACAATACTTACTATGGGTGGTGGCCGAGATTATTATTATTTCGCTCTTCTACACCTATTTCACCTGCGTATTCATCACACCTTTTGAGACTAATTTCTGGAATATATTATTTAAGGCATTTGGCTGTATTCTGCTGATTATGGTCATACCTTACACTATGATTATACTCTATGCTGCCTACCAGTCAAAGAACGAGGAGTTGCAGATGTTGCAGTACGAGATGTCGCTGACAAATCAGCCATCGACAGTAACATATCCGTCGCTCATCAATCTATATGACTACAACGGCACGCTGAAGCTGACAATCAACTCCGACTCACTCTACTATATGGAGTCGCAGGATAACTATGTAAAGATTTACTACGAGAATCAAGGTCGCCTGCAGTCGTATATGTTGCGTTGCCGTACAAAGACAATCGAGGAGAATCTCGCCAACACAAGTATGGTGCGTTGTCACCGCTCGTATATGGTGAATGTTGTAAATGTAAACCACATCCGCAAGGGTGGTAAGGCTCGCTACATTGTCCTTACGAACAACGACATCAAGCCCATTCCTGTATCGAAGAGCTACTTCAAAAACCTCGTTGAGAAGATTGACAAGTACAACGCCACAGTACTTTCAAACAGCGGTCAGATGGCCGATTTAGCAATGGAGGGTACTGAAACAACAGCTACCTCACAAGCAGAATAGCTCATAGAGAATAGGGTAGCGCTGCTACAATAACAACGAAGGCTGTCTAACCGAGTGGTTAAACAGCCTTCATTCGTATTATGGTTGTATTATCTACTTTACAACGCCGATAATATCGCTCAAACGCTCAATACCGAGGCGCTCCATCTCAACGGGCAAATCCTCGATAATTCGCTTACAAGCATAGGGATCCTTGAGATTTGCAGCACCCACCTGCACGGCAGTAGCACCAGCCATCATCATCTCGATAACATCCGTAGCGCTCTCTACACCACCGCAACCCATAACGGGCACATTGCAAGCGTTAGCCACCTGATATACCATACGCACAGCTACGGGGAATACAGCAGGACCAGAGAAACCACCCATCTTGTTGGCGATAACGGGACGACGGCGCTTCACATCAATACGCATGCCGAGCAGCGTATTAATCAAGCAGATACCATCAGCACCAGCCTCCTCACAAGCCTTTGCAATAGCTACGATATCAGTAACATTGGGGCTAAGCTTAACAAATACGGGCTTAGTAGTTACGGCCTTCACGGCACGAGTCACCTCCGCCGCCATCTCGGGCTGCGTACCGAAACTCATTCCACCGTTATGCACATTGGGGCACGATACATTCACCTCGATAATTGCCACCTGCTCCTCCTTGTCAATCTTCTCGCAGCACTCTACATACTCATCAATCGAGAAACCGCTGATATTGGCAATGATAGGCTTACGAAAAACCTTACGCAACTGAGGCAACTCCTTGGCGATGACTGCGTCAACACCAGGATTCTGCAGACCAACCGAGTTAATCAAACCGGCACGGCACTCTGCAATACGAGGCGTGGGGTTACCAAAACGCGCCTCACGCGTTGTACCCTTAACCGAGATTGAGCCGAGGATATTGATATCGTAAAATTCGTTATGCTCCTTGCCAAAGCCGAAAGTTCCGCTCGCAGGGATTACAGGGTTGTCCAGCTTTACGCCGCACAACTCCACCGACATATCTAAATTATTTGCCATAAACTCTCTCCTTTACCAAATTATCTCCTCGCGACGCATTACGGGACCCTCTTTGCAAATGCGCTTATTACCCGTCAAGGTCTTACAGCTACAGCCCATACAAGCACCAAAGCCACAACCCATACGCTCCTCAAACGACAACTCACCCTTCACATCGGTGCAGTCACACAGAGCCTTCAACATAGGCAACGGACCACACGAATAGAAGTAGTCGAAGTCGAGGTTAGCCTCACGAATCGCATCTGTTACGAAGCCCTTAACGCCAACCGAACCGTCAGCAGTTGAGACATATACATCTGCACCCAACGCTTTGAATTCATCGACATAGAACAACTCCTTTGCAGTATTGAAGCCCAGCACTACGCTAACCTTGCCACCCTTCTGCAGCAACTCCTTGGCCAGGCGATACAATGGCGGTACGCCTACGCCACCACCCACCAACAGCGAATGGTTGCCACTTGCGTCCACATTGAAACCATTACCAAGACCCGTCAACACATCGAGCGTCTGACCATCGGTCATTCGGCTCATCTGCTCGGTACCACGACCCACAACCTTATAGATTATTGTTATCGTGTTATCGCTCCAATCGCAAATAGAGATTGGACGGCGCAAGTAAAGGCCGTCCAACTCAATATTTACAAATTGTCCCGGGCGTACAATCCATCGTGTCTCACCCTCCAACACCATACGCCAAACATCTGATGTCAGGGGATTGTTCTCAACGATTTTATATATCCCTTTTTTATACATAATTACTCTGCATCAATAGTTGATACTCCCAATGTAATCTCCTCCAGAACATCGAGCAATACGCTCACTGTCTCAAGAGCTGTAAACAGAGTCACATTGTTCTCGGCTGCGGCACGACGAATATCGTAACCATCGCGGCGAGTGCTGTGCTGATTTACATCGATAGTATTGATTACATAGGTCACATGACCCTTACGCAACTCATCGTAAATCTCGGTGCTGCCCTCGCTCAACTTACGCAACAGACGAGTACGAACACCATTGCTACGCAAGAACTCGCAAGTACCCTTTGTAGCCTCGATATTGAAGCCCAAGTCGTAGAAACGGCGAATCAACGGCAATGCGCGCTCCTTGTCGGCATCAGCTATAGTAACGAAAATCGTACCATAGTTAGCCACAGCCACACCCGATGAACGGAGTGACTTGTAGAGAGCCCGATTGAGGCTCTTGTCGTAACCGATAGCCTCACCTGTAGACTTCATCTCGGGAGAGAGGTAAGAGTCTACACCGCGGATCTTAGCGAATGAGAAGGCAGGCGACTTAACGAACCAGCGGCTCTTCTCCTTACCGTAAACCTCTGTAATGCCCTGCTCCTTGAGTGAGTGGCCGAGGATAACCATTGTGGCAATCTTCGCCATGGGCACGCCAGTAGACTTAGACAGGAAGGGAACGGTACGAGATGAACGGGGATTAACCTCGATTACATATACCTTATCCTCGTCGTCCACGATGAACTGGATATTGAACAGACCAACGATACCGATAGCAAGACCCAAACGCTGTGTGTACTCGATGATTGTATCCTTAACCTGCTGGCTCACACTGAAAGTGGGGTATACGCTGATACTATCACCAGAGTGGATACCAGTATGCTCTACATGCTCCATAATACCGGGGATAAATACATCCTTACCGTCGCAGATTGCATCAACCTCCAACTCCTTACCCTGGATATACTTATCAACCAATACGGGCGACTTCTCGTTAATCTCTACTGCCGAACGCAGGTAGTGACGCAAAGTCTCCTCGTTACCAACAATCTGCATAGCGCGACCACCCAATACGAAGCTCGGACGAACCAATACGGGGTAGCCGATGCGATTAGCAGCCTCTACACCTGCCTCGATGTCAGTCACGGCCTTTGCCTCAGGCTGAGGAATACCAACCTCGTTCATAATACGCTCGAAGCACTTGCGGTCCTCTGCGTTGTTGATAGCCTCGATGCCAGTACCGATAATCTTCACACCCAGGTCAGCCAAAGGCTCTGCCAAGTTGATAGCGGTCTGACCACCCAACGATACAACGATACCATCGGGCTTCTCCAACTCTACAACATTCATCACATCCTCTACGGTCAGCGGCTCGAAGTAGAGCTTGTCACTGATTGTATAGTCTGTAGATACAGTCTCGGGGTTGTTATTGATGATAATAGCCTCATAGCCAGCCTCCTTGATAGTCCAGATTGCGTGAACAGTCGAGTAGTCGAACTCCACACCCTGACCGATACGGATAGGACCTGAACCCAATACCAAAATCTTCTTTCTGTCGCTGCGTGCTGACTCGTTCTCCTGCTCGTAAGTAGAGTAGAAGTAGGGTACATATGTATCAATCTCACCCGCGCAAGAGTCGATAATCTTATATACGGGGAATACATTTTCTGCCTGACGCAACTTGAACATCTCAGCCTCGTTCTTGCCCCACAACTGGCCGATGAACTTATCGCTGAAGCCCATACGCTTAGCCTCACGCAATACCTCAATATCACCAACCGATGCAGCTACGACCTTCTCCATCTCTACGATGTTCTTGAACTTCTCCAAGAACAACATATCAATCTTGGTGTAGTTGTAAATAATGAGCAAATCTACGCCGTTACGTATAAGCTGTGCGATAGCATAGAAGCGGTCGTCGGTACCCTTGCGGATGTAATCCAACAGAGCGTCGTTCTTCCAATCGTCGAACTTCTTGCTGTGGATGTGGCAAACGCCAGTCTCCAATGAGCGAACAGCCTTGAGGATACCCTCCTCGATAGTGCGGCCGATACTCATAACCTCACCCGTAGCCTTCATCTGTGTACCCAACTCGTTCGATGCGTCGCTGAACTTATCAAACGGGAAGCGGGCAACCTTCAATACCACATAGTCCAATGCGGGCTCAAAGCAAGCGGGACGGCCAGAGAGCATAATCTCGTCGAGAGTAAGACCTACGGCAATCTTAGCAGTTACACGAGCAATGGGGAAACCACTCGCCTTTGAAGCCAAAGCTGATGAACGAGAAACACGGGGGTTAACCTCAATGATATAGTAGTTGAACGAGAGCGGGTCGAGCGCGAACTGCACATTACAACCACCCTCAATCTTCAACGCACGGATAATCTTCAACGCGCTACCACGCAAGAGCTGATACTCCTTATCTGTAAGAGTCTGTGCGGGAGCAATTACCATTGAGTCACCAGTGTGAATACCCACGGGGTCGATATTCTCCATACTACAAATTGCAATTGCAGTATCGTTCTTATCGCGCATTACCTCGAACTCAATCTCCTTGTAACCCTTGATACTCTTCTCAACCAATACCTGGTGTACGGGTGAGAGAACGAGCGCGTTACGCATAATCTCACGCAACTCCTCCTCGTTGTCAGCAAAACCGCCACCTGTACCGCCCAATGTAAACGCGGGACGCAATACTACGGGGTAGCCAATCTCCTTGGCAGCCTTAATACCATCCTCCATTGTGTTCACAACAACTGAAGGCAATACGGGCTCACCGATTCTTACGCACAAGTCCTTGAACAACTCTCTATCCTCGGCCTCCTCGATACTCTCGAATGATGTACCGAGAATCTCTACATGGCACTCGTCCAAAACGCCCTTCTTGGCCAACTGAACTGCCAAGTTAAGACCAGTCTGACCACCCAAGCCAGGAACGATGGCATCGGGACGCTCATACCGTACAATCTTAGCAACATACTCCAGCGTCAAAGGCTCCATATAAACCTTGTCGGCGATGTTTGTATCGGTCATAATAGTTGCAGGATTAGAGTTCACAAGGATAACCTCGTAACCCTCCTCCTTAAGTGCCAAGCACGCCTGTGTACCTGCATAGTCGAACTCTGCGGCCTGACCAATGACAATCGGACCCGAACCGATCACCATTACTTTCTTTATATCTGTTCTCTTAGGCATTTTGTTTCTCCTCCATCAATTTAATGAATTTATCAATAAGGTATGAGCAATCCTGCGGACCGGGAGCGCTCTCAGGGTAGAACTGAACGGCGTAAACCTTGTCAGCCGCACACTCCACACCCTCAATGGTGTTGTCCACCACATTAAGGTGGGTAGCCTCAAGACGAGTACCCTTCAATGACTCGGCATCAACAGCATAAGTATGATTCTGCGAAGTCATATCCACACGGCCAGTTGCGAGCGTACGCACTGCAGGGCTGCCGTGGTGACCACACTTCATCTTATATACCTTTGCGCCGTATGCCAACGAGATGAGCTGCATACCGAGTGAAGTACCAAATACAGGGATGCGACCGCAAACCGCCTTAATCAACTCCACAACCTCGGGCAGAGCCTCGGGATTACCAGGGCCATTCGAGATGTAGATACCGTCGGGGTTGAAAGCCAAAATCTCCTCCAATGTAGTGTTGTAGGGTACAACTGTAACATTGCACTCGCGGCTTGTAAACTCACGGATGATGTTATACTTAATACCGCAGTCTACGGCAACGATATCGTACTTGTGGTTAGGTGTACGCGAGAACCAACGCTTGCGGCAACTAACCTGTGCCACCTGATTAGCGGGGGCGGGAGCGTTCTTAATCATCTCCAAAGCCACCTCTGTAGGAGTGTCAATATTCACAATCGCAGCACGCTGGTTACCCTCGTCGCGAATGATGCGTACGATCATACGAGTATCTACACCTGCGATGCAAGGGATGCCCTGCTCCTCAAGAGTCTCCGAGAAAGTCTTGGTGTAACGGAAGTTGCTTGGGTTCTCGTTGCACTCACGCACAACCATACCGCCAACGACAGGCTGCTTTGACTCAAAATCCTCTTCGGTAATACCATAGTTACCAATCAGAGGGTAGGCCATCACCACCATCTGGCCAAGGTACGACGGGTCAGAGATAATCTCCTGATAACCCACCACAGAAGTGTTGAAAACGATGTCGCATACTCGCTCCACATTGGCACCGTAGCCATATCCAGGGAACTCACGACCGTTCTCAAGAACTAATTTCTTTGTAAATGGTTTCATTGTCTTTCGATTTAGACTTTTTATTATTAATTATCTATTGTTATTTTTTCCATACTATCTGGCCGTCCACCATCGTCAGGCTACACTCACCCCACAGATGCCACCCCTCAAAAGGAGTACTACGACCCTTCGACAAAAACTCGTCGGGATTGACATCGTACTCGACATTCAAATCGAACACTGCGATGTCAGCCGCCTCACCCTCGCTCAAGCCTCCACCGAGGTTGAATATTTTGCGAGGTGCTTCGCTCATTACCTCCACGGCCTGCTCAAGTGAGATAACACCCTCGCGCACCAACTTTGTATATATTACAGCAAACGAAGTCTCCAAACCAACTACGCCCATTGCGCTACCAGCCAATCCTCGAGATTTCTCTTCGGCGGTATGAGGTGCGTGGTCTGTAGCCACAACATCAATAGTACCATCCTTCAAACCCTCAATAAGAGCATCTCTATCCTCGGCTGAACGAATAGGGGGATTCATCTTGAAACGACCCTCCTCCTGCAAATCCATATCGCACATTGTAAGGTAGTGGGGACCTGTCTCGCAGGTAATCTTCACGCCCTGCTTCTTGGCCTCTCTGATAAGCGCCACACTCTCCTTAGTCGATATATGACACACATGATAACGGCAACCAATCTCCGCAGCCAACTCTATATCACGCTTAATCTGACCCCACTCACTCTCCGAGCAGATTCCCTTGTGGCCGTGCTGTGCAGCATACTCACCATCGTGGATGTATCCACCCTTAAGCAGGTCGTTCACCTCACAGTGAGCTGCAATGATTGCATCGTTCTTTACGGCCTCACGCATAGCCTCGCGCATAACATCATCGCTCTGCACGCCACTACCATCATCCGAAAAGCCAGCCACCATATGTTTCAGCGCAGCGAAATCGACCAATTCGCGACCATATCGCTCGCGTGTGATTGTGGCGTAGGGTAGTACCTTAACCACTGCATCACGCTCTATGATATCCAACTGCTGCTGCAGGTGCTCTACCGTATCGGGAGCGGGATTGAGATTAGGCATCGAGCATACTGTGGAGAATCCTCCGTGCGCCGCAGCGGCTGTTCCAGAAGCGACAGTCTCCTTGGCCGAGAAGCCTGGTTCACGCAGGTGAACATGCAGATCTACAAGACCGCTCATCACCACTTTACCCGAGCAATCAATCACCATATCATCGGCTCCAACCTCGACATTTTCAGCCACGCACTCAATCTTTGAGCCACGCACAACTACATCTGCCACAGCCGATACGCCACCTCTAACAACGAGGCCCGATTTCAATATTACTCTTCCGTTATCCATAGACCATAAAAAAGGCGACTAAACAGTCGCCCCATATTAACAATAACAAATAGTTGTAACTACCTGATAAATATTCGATTCGCAAAATAAAGAAAAACCATCAGACTTACAAATCGCACATTGATTTGCAGCACCAATCGCTATCTCCATTTGCTTATACATACCTAACTTCGTATTTTGTGCAAAGGTAAGAAAAATATTTCAATCTACACGCATCCGCAAGCAAAATTATGCAATATTTTTCTTCTCACTATACTTTTATATATTAACCCAATTAGAAGCGCACCCTTACACCCAACTGCATACTCCAGCGCGACATCAAATCGTTAGGCGTCAAATCGCCATTCGTGAATCTATAAACCAATTCTCCATCCTGTTGTGACACAACTGTAACGGGCTGCAGACGCACATTTCCCACATTGTAATAACTGCCCCAATGACGACACAAAAGATTGCCAAAGTTCATCACATCTAGAGTCAGTTCCAATCGTCTGCTACTCTCTCGACTAAAGTAGAAACCGTGAGCCAGATGCAAATCTATCCGACTCTCAACGGGTGCCTGCATAGCATTGCGCGCAGCGAACTCACCACGATGCTCACTCAGATAATCATTAGCCTTGATATAGTCGTTCCACTTACGCCGCGAATCACCATCCGCAAAACGCATACGCGAGAGCTCGTCCTCTGTAGGGATATACATCAGCGTAGAGCCATAAACACCATCGCCATTGAAGTCCACCGACTCACCAAATGTAAGCGAATAGCGCTGACCCGAAGTGAGCTGATAAACCACACCAGCAGTCACATCAAACAGCGGAGCATATCGCTTATGGTAAGTCGCCGAGAACGACAACTTGTGAGGCACATCATACGACGAATAAGACAACTCAGGGTCGTTCAAATCGAGCGCATAGGTGCGGCTCCAATTCGAAGAAGAGGATGTCGAAGGCACATCACACACCGAATATGAGTGGCCAAAGATATACGAAGCCATCACACTCAGACCCATATCAAACTCCTTGGCAATGCTACCCGACAACGAATAGGAGTAACCCCTCGAAGTATTCTCCATATAATATACCGCCGAATAGTCCAATGTTATGCGCTGCATCTGCGGCATCAGCCCCGACGTTTGTGTGCCATCTCCAGCCGCCACAGCATATACGCCTTTCGCCGTAGGCTCAACAGCCAGATTACGAAAAACTGCACCATTTATCACTTTAGTGTACAACGCCTCGGCACGCATCACCCAACCATTACGCTCTCTAAACTCTGCAACGAGGTTAGCCTTGAAGTTCTGCGGATACTTAAAGCCCTTATCCATTGCGTTGAGCATAAAGCTCGTATTAGACATTGTTGTAGGCGAGGGCTCGGCCGTAAACGGAGCAGCAGTCTTAACAACCTCTCCGCCATCCATCTTTGCTGTCAGTTTTAGACCCTTCTGTTCGACACCCGTATTCGAGTAGTTATTAACCACCCACACAAACGGCACCTGGCCCGTAAAGATACCTACGCCACCCTCCAGCGACAACACGCCAGCTTCGTAGTTTCTTCTCCAAGTAAGGCCTACGCGAGGCGAGAGCAACAACTGCGTTTGCGGCACATCGCCGATTCTTACGCCATATCGCATAGCAATATCTCCACGATTAAACTCTTCGTTGCTTGTCGGCGTATTGAAGATAGCGGGTAGGGTAGCACGCAAGCCATAGGTGAGGTTAAATCCTGCGCCCATATCCCAATTATCCTGCGCATAGAGACTGAACTCCGCAGCACGGAATCGCGGGCCCCAAGTGGTTGTACCCGTCACCGCAGGATCTGTGTAGTTATACTCATACTGCGCCGCCATATCTCGTTCGAAATCTTCGATAGAGTTATAGGTATATGTTCCCAACGAATTTGCGAGGTAGCGATTGTGAATATTATACAATTCGTGATGCATACCCACCACAATAGAGTGTGCGCCACCATCCCAAATAAGGTTATCGGTCAGCGTCACCACATTCTGCGTCAAAGAGTTTACGCCGGCATAACGGTTGTTACCGATATTCAGCGTCACACCCTTCGTCGAACCTGCATTTTTAATTATCACACTCGGCATCGCACCCTCAATATCTGCCTCACGACCATCCCCAACGCGCGACAAACCCACTTTGAGAGTATTATGCAGATAATCCGACAGTCGTGACTCCAGCGAGAGCGACAGGTGGTGTGCAGAGCTATAATTCGCATATCCAGAGCCTACAAATGTGAACGACGAGTAAGAATTGGCATACTCCTCAGCCTCGGCATCCAGGTAGCTATAGCTTGCCGACAGACGATTTTGCTTGTTGATATGCCAATCGACATTGGCCAATAGCGACATTGAACGGCGCTCCACATCACGGCGATAATACCCGCCACCATCATATCCCGTCAGCGCCTTATATCTCGCAGCAACTCTATCCAACTCCTCTTTAATGAGCATTGCGCCATCAGCATCGAGATAGTAAGACGAAGGCGAGGTGTGCAGATTATACTCGCCACTCACAAAGAAGAAGAGTTTATCCTTTACAATCGGGCCACCAAATGTAGCACCATATATGCGAGCATTGTAATTCTCCAACTTCTCACGATTTTCTACATCCTTACCAGGTGTTGAGCCATAGAGATTCTGATTGTTGTAGTATGTGTATGCGCTACCCTCAAATTTATTTGTACCCGACTTGGTAATGGCATTGATTACGCCGCCTCCGAAACCACTTCTGCGCACATCGTACGACGCCACCGACACCTCAATCTGCTCGATTGCATCTAACGACACGGGATTAGCGTTAGACAATCCACCGTGGGTTCCCGACGATGAAAGGCCATACATATCGTTGTTGGCAACGCCATTTACCATAAACGAGTTGTATCTGTTCGACACTCCGCCAAACGACATACCGCCACCTCTCACTGACGAGGCTTGGGGCATCAAGCGCACCACATCATAGAGCGAGCGCGACACCGTAGGCAGTTGTTGAATCTGGCGCTTATCGAAATTCTCCGTCACACCAACCGACTGCACCTGACTGGCCGTCACAACCACATCACCCAACGCTACGGCCGACTCCTTAAGCACGATATCTTCGCGATGGCTCTCGCCAAGTCGCAGCACCATATCCACCAACTTGAATGGCTCATAGCCGATAAACTCCACATCCAGCACATAGCCATCATCGGGCTTGATACCGTGAATAGAGAATCGACCATCGTTATTGACTATAGAGTAGTATTCAACACCTGTTTTAGATTGTCGGAGCAAGACGGCTGCTCCCGCCAAAGGCTTTTTATTTGAGTCTGTAACCGTTCCTCTCAGTGAGGATGTGGTCATCTGTGCCGATACATCAAGGCACAATATTGCCATTAAAAGACAAAGAAAATTCTTCATTTCGTTCTGTTTGGGCACCTATTTACGGTGCAAGTTCAACATTTTCCCGACCCGATTTCGGCCATAGGCCACCGAAACTACATTTCCCATCGGGAGTATCGATGCAAATATACTAAAAAAAGCCAATTATCAAACTCTTCAATCCCTTTTTTCCGCACTATCCGCCACTTTTGAGCGCTATTTGGAATTATTTGGCCGCAATAAGAATAAATTTCTTATTTTTGCACGACTTATCTAAGTAGAATGGATGCACTGATTCAGTTTTTCATCGAGTGGGGCTACATTGGCCTGTTTCTGTCGGCACTCATCGCTGGCAGCATACTCCCGTTTTCGTCAGAGGTTGTACTGACCATTCTGGTGCAAATGGGGGCCGACCCGATAGTCTGCCTGCTGTCGGCATCCATCGGCAACACGCTCGGCGGTCTAATCTGCTATTGGCTTGGCTATCTGGGTAATATGGAGTGGATAGAGCGCTGGCTAAAAATCGACAAACAGAAACTCGACAAAGTTTCGGGATTCGTTCAACGACGAGGCGCATGGATGGGCGTCTTCGGAGTTTTGCCGTGGGTAGGCGAGGTTATAATCGTACTACTCGGCCTTATGCGCGCCAATATCTACATCACCACATTTATGATGTTCTTGGGCAAGTTCGCCCGCTACCTTGTGCTGCTGTACGCACTTCAGGGCATCAATTCGCTATTTTAGCAGTGCTTCACAATCTACGGCACACGCCTAAAAACCCTCACAACTCATTTTCAGCAGCCCAAAATCTGGTTTGGTGCAAAGTTTGAATGTAAGGCCTCTGAAATTAATAGGCATTTCAAACTATGAAAAAAATTCTACTTTCATTGCTGTTACTCACGGCATTTATCGGACAGAGTGATGCACAGGTTGTCGGACTAAAGAGCAATTTACTCTACTCGGCAACATCATCACCAAACTTGGGTGTTGAGATTGGTATGGGCCCACAGACGACCCTTGACATCTCGGCAGGATTCAACCCCTTCAAATTCTCTCACAATCGTCAGTGGCGCCACTGGCTCGTCCAGCCCGAATTCCGCTGGTGGACCTGCGAGCGCTTTAATGGTCACTTCTTGGCAGGACACCTACTGGGTGGAGGTTTCAACATCGGCAATGTATCGTTCTTCCCCTTTAGTATGTGGGACTCCCTCAAGGACTATCGTCTGAAGGGTCACGCCTTTGGTGGTGGTATTGGCTACGGCTACGCGTGGATGCTCGGCAAACATTGGAATCTCGAAGCCGAAGTGGGCGTAGGCTACGCACACGCGTGGTACGACAAATACGAGCCACAAGAGGGCGGTGCGAAGTTGGCCTCCGACCTTAACAAGAACTATTGGGGCATCACCAAACTATCCATCTCATTCGTTTATCTATTCTAAACACAGCGACGAATTATGAAACACCTTTCCAAATTTTTATTTATTGTCTGCCTGATGCTAATCTCTCTACATAGCACACAGGCTCAAAACAGCGTAACCGTCAACGGCGTCGCCATCGAGGATATCACCCTCACGCCATCGGGCTCACGGCTCGACATCAGTATGGTTTTCGATTTAAGCAACCTTGAGATACGCTCCAACCACTCACTGCGCATCACTCCGCTTTTGAGTGACGGCCGCGAGATGTTGCAGTTGCCAGCCGTCGTCGTCGATGGCCGCCGTCGTAGCATTGTTCACGACCGCCAATCAGACGATATGTTCCCCTCGGCCAACACCTATGTTCGCCGCCAGAGAAGCACGGAACAGAGCGTGGACTACGATGCCAATGTGACTATGCAGCCATGGATGAAGGGCTCAAAACTCATTCTGCGCGAAGAGTGGTGCAGTTGCCACGATATACCATACGCCGAAGAGTTGCTCGCAATCGCCGATGTAAATACCGTAATGCAAAACTCGCCGCATAACGACGCTACGCATCAGGCAATAGCCACCGATGCAAAGCCCCGTATGGCCTACGCCATTCCGCAGAGCGAGGCTCCCTCTCCAACGCACTACGATATGGGAATCTATTTCCCCATCAACAAGAGCAACATCGACCCTGCATTTATGGGTAACAAAAGCGCTTTGGACTCTTTAAGCAAGCTCTCGACCAACAACATCAAGGCCATAAAGTTGATGGGCTACGCCTCACCCGAGGGTCCGCTGGAGTTCAACAAGTCATTGGCTGCCAAGCGAGCTGCCGCCGTCAAGGATTATATGACTAAGAACAACATCGCGTCATCTATCCCCGTCAGCGTAGACTCTGCTACAACCGATTGGGAGGCTATAAAGGAGTGGCTCACAGCATCACGCATCGAGAACTACACGAAGATTATAGCCATCATCGATGACAACACGATTCCCGAAGCCAGCAAAAACGCCACAATCCGCAAGCAGTTCCCCATCTCGTACAAATTTATGTTCAAGCAGTGGTATCCCAAGTTGCGCACCACAGACATAAGCATCGAGCATAACGAAAAGATGGATATCGCCAAGGCAAAACAACTCATCAAAGAGAACCCCGCACAGCTCTCTTTGGAAGACATCTACCTGGTGGCTCTCACATACGAGAAGGGTAGCAAGGAGTGGAACGACATACTCCTCATCGCCGTGAAAACCTATCCGCAGTCACCCATTGCGCGCGTGAATGCCGCAAATGTTGCGATGGCAAACGGCGACTACGCACAGGCCGCAACCTATCTGCAGGGATTACCAAGCGACATGCCCGAGGCTATGAACTCACGAGGCATATTAGCTATGTCGCAGGGCAACTATCAGCAGGCTATGTCGCTCTTCGAGCAGGCACAAAAGGCTGGTGTCAGCGAAGCCACATACAATATCAGCCTACTCAAGGAGTTGATGGCCGCCAAGCCATAACGCCCACACATTTTTGTTACACCACAAAACAAAAGGGGTTGTCCACACTCGTCGGACAACCCCTTATATTTATATGTAGCGTACTTATTTATTATCTCTTACGCAACGCACCTGCATACCATTTGCGCGATACATAGGCTTAACAGCCTCGTAGCGATTGTTCACAGCACGAGTGGTGTTCAAGTCGAAGAACAACGACTGCGACTGATTGCCATTACCTGCCAATGCAGTCCAATAATAGCCGACCCAAGGCATAGGTCTATTCTCGTAGCCGTAGTTATTTACATTGCTCAATACGCCAGTCTCAAAGCTACGACGACCTGCTGCCGGCATAAACATCTTCACGCCCGTAGCCTTATCAACCAAGTGCCAGCCATACATATTGCATACATCACCCCAAGCTGCAGCATCCTCGCTCTCGTCGATATCGAACGCCTCCCATACCTGACTATCAGGCACTCGCCAACCGCGAGGACATGGGTCATAGACGCTCTTCTTGTCAGCACTCCACAGAGTGGTGTTATGCGCACCATACAACCAATCGTAGCTATCATCGGCCGAACCTAAAACGATAGTCATAGGATTCTGCACCGCATACTCCAATGTACCCACATCGTCACCATCCTCAGCACCTGCATACTTAAGTTTTGCAGTGAGTGTATTTGTGCCATAAATAACCTCGTCCTGATTTGCCGAAAACTTATAATCTACGGGGCGGCAGAACGGATCCTTACGACCCCACTGGTAGTACAAACCGTATGAACGATATACATCATCCTGCAACATTGAACCATTGCTATTGTGGTAAGCGCCCAGGTTTCTATCCATAAACTCGCCCACTGAAGTAGCGATAGCAGTAGACTCCACATCCGAACCTGTAGACCACAGATGCCAGCTCCAAATCACAACGCCGTCAGCATCCAACGCAGCCACTACAGCGTTGCAGTCGGGAACGCGAGTATCAGTCACATTACCCTTATCGTCAGTGATATCCTCATGACCAAGGAAGAATGTATACTGACCAGTCGTAGCATCGTAGCTGTCGAAAGCAATCATATTGCGCTTATTCTGCCACAAAATCACCACATTATCGGGAGTGATACGCTCGTTGCTCTCGCCCTTGTGTGTAACATCGATATAGTAGCGTGTATCCTTCTGTGTGAGGACATAGCTGTTTGCATACTTGTCCGAGAGATCAATATCCTGATTCAGCAATGACAAGTAAGACGAAGTCTGCACAGATGTGCCAGCTGCGGTATAACCGGTCAGACGCAGTGTACCATTCTCCTCCACCGAGCTATCGTCAGCCGTATAAGAGGCGGGCGACTTGATGGTTATCGTGCTATTTACAATATCAACATTCTCAATAGTCCATCCCTTAGGACGAGCCGACACCGAGATACTCACAATATTACGCGCCGTAAAGGGAATAACCAGAGTCTTATCGAACTCTGTTACAATGCTACCGGGCATATCGAATTCGAAGTCATACTTCTCCTTGGTATCGCACGACACCAACAACATAGCGGCTGCAAACACCGCAAAAACACCACTAAAAAGAGTCTTCATATCTTATTCTCTCCTTTAATCACATTCAAAATATCCGCAAATATACCAAAAAGCAACGATTTCGCACAACAAATCAGTCAATTATTTCATCTCTGCGACAAATTCACTCGCTTTGCAAACGCTTTTCTGTGCAATATTATTATACATCCGCTGCTTTTTATTTGCCTAAATTCTCATCGAAGAAAGCACAATCTACTTCACTCGAATGATATTTATACCATCACGCAGAGGCAGTATCACACTCTCCACACGCTCATCCTCTCGCACCTTGCGATTGAACTCTATGAGCGCCTGCGTATGCAGGTCGTTGTGCGCCACAGGCTGTACAACCTTGCCATACCACAAGATATTATCAGCCAGCAACACCGAGCCACTATGCACCAGACCGCCATCCATCAACATATCGTAGTAGGCTGGGTATTCGCGCTTGTCACCATCGATAAAAACCAAATCGAACACCTTACCCAACGACGGCGCAATCTCCAGAGCCGAGCCAATGTGCAACTTGATTTTATCACCATAGGGTGAGCGATCAAAAAACGACTGCGACAACGACTCCAACTCATCATCCACCTCGCAGGTATCAATCACGGCACCATCCTCCAGGCCAGCCGCCATACAGAGAGCCGAATAACCCGTAAAAGTACCAATCTCCAGCACACTCTTCGGTCTGAACATTTTGACAATCAATTCCAAGAACTTACCCTGAATATGACCAGATATCATTCTCGGGTTAAGCACACGAAGGTGCGTTTCTCTATCCAACTCGTGCAGCAGAGCATCTTCGGCAGACGAGTTATCGTGAATATATTTTTCTAACAAATCCATAATCTATCTATAAATCAAAGTAGAGGTATTTGACAATATCTCCTCGGCCACCTCCATAATCTGCTGAGCTGTTACGGCCGACACCTTCTTATATACCTCCTCCATCGTATCTATTTCGTTATGCACCAACAGACTCTTTCCTGCGCCAAGCATATAGCCCTCGTTATTCTCCATCGAGATGGCCATCTGCGCCAAGAATTGCCTTTTTGTCATCGATATTCTGCGCGACGAGAGAGGCTCACTACGCAATCGGCGCAACTCGACATCAATCAACTCACGACAGTGGTCCACATTATGACTGTCGCAACTGAAGTACATAGCCACCGCACCGCAATCGTTATAGGTCGTATATGCCGCCTCGGTATTATACGAGAGGCCATTCTTTTCGCGCAACAACACATTCAGACGCGAATTGGCCGACGGACCACCCAAGATATTTATCAGTAACGACAACGGCAGACGCTTCTCGGAATTGATATCGTACGCCCTCGCACCGACTATACAGTGCGTCTGGTGCGTATGCTTATTAACCACCTTCTCGAAGACCCCCACCGACTTGGGCACCGAGCGCGAAAAATCTCTCGCCGACGACTCCTTCTGCCCGAGATACTTTGACACCACACTCTGAACACTCTTTACCGACATCGGGCCTATCGACGAGAAGACCATCTGGTCGGTAGTGTGCGTACGGGCAATAAAGCGGCGTATAGAATCACCATTATGGCGAGCCAACGACGCCTTTGTGCCGAGGATATTATGCCCCAACTCAGAATCAGCGAAGAGCATATCCTCAAAAGTATCGAAAATCATATCGACGGGCGAATCCTTGTAGGTATTAATCTCATCGATAATCACCTCGCGCTCCTTTGCCAGCTCCTTCTCGGGGAAAGTCGAATGAAACGCCACATCGGCAATCAACTCTACGGCCTTTGTAAAATCGGCACGCAAGGTAGTAGCGTGAATCGTCGTATCCTCCTTTGTAGTGTAGGCATTAAGCTCTCCACCTAAATTCTCCAGTCGGCAATTCACCTGATAGGCCTTACGATGTTCCGTACCCTTGAATATGGCGTGTTCGGCGAAGTGAGCCAAGCCATACTCGTCGCTATGTTCGTCGCGTGTTCCTGCGTTTACCACCAGCGCACAATGCGACACATTACTGCGTACACGACGATGGATTCCCCTTATTCCGTTGGGTAAAGTATATATTTCAAACTCCTTCATTCTATTTGGTCACTCTATTATGCTCTCTGAGGAATTGTCCGGTATGGCTGCTACACTGCTCCAACTCCTCGGGTGTACCCTCAAAGACCACCTCTCCGCCATCTGTGCCCGCTTCGGGACCAAGGTCCACAACCCAGTCGGCACACTTTATCACCTCCATATTATGCTCCACAACGACAATCGTATGGCCGTTGGCAATCAGAGCATCAAACGCTTTCAACAATCTATTTATATCGTGAAAATGCAGACCCGTAGTGGGCTCGTCGAATATAAACAATATTCTCTTGCGGTCGCTATCCTTTGCGAGGAACGAAGCCAACTTCACACGCTGACTCTCACCGCCCGAAAGGGTAGATGACGACTGCCCCAAACGCACATAACCCAAACCAACATCCTGCAGCGGCTGCAGACGCTCCACGATACGGCGACAAGTTGCCTCCTCCTTATCCTCAGCAAAGAACTCTATAGCATCGTCCACCGTCATCTCCAGCACATCGCTGATTGTACGACCTCGATACTTTATCTCCAGTACCTCATCCTTGAATCGTTTGCCGTGGCAAGCATCGCAGATAAGCTCGACATCGGCCATAAACTGCATACTCACTTTGATGACACCTTCGCCCTGACACTCCTCGCAGCGGCCACCCGCCACATTGAACGAGAACGAAGCCGCCGTCAATCCCGTATGCACAGCCTGCGGCTGGTCGGCAAAGAGTTTTCTTATCTCATCGTAGGCCTTGAGGTAGGTTACGGGGTTAGAACGCGAAGATTTACCAATCGGATTCTGGTCCACAACCTCCACAGCGCCAAGCATTGACACATCGCCCTCCAGCGCATCGAAGTCACCAGGCTTCAATCCCGTATCGAGCAGCTGACGGCGCAGAGCAGGGTAGAGAATACCCTTTGCAAGCGATGACTTACCGCTACCACTTACACCCGTAATGCAGGTCATAACTCCAAGCGGAATCTTCACATCTATATTCTTTAGATTATTTTCGCGCGCGCCCCTTATAGTCAACGAATTACTCCATCCTCTCACCGTACCCGAACGCTCGATACTGCGGCGGCCCATCAAGTAGTCAGCCGTCAAGCTATCCTTGCATTTAAGCAACTTCTTGAACTCGCCACTGAAGACTATCTCGCCACCCTTTTCACCTGCACGAGGACCTACATCCACCACATAATCAGCAGCACGGATAATCTCCTCTTCGTGCTCAACAACGATAACCGTATTGCCCAAATCGCGTAACTGCTTCAACACCTTGATAAGGCGGTGCGTATCGCGCGGATGCAGACCAATGCTCGGTTCATCCAAGATATAGAGCGAACCAACCAGACTACTACCCAACGATGTAGAGAGGTTTATACGCTGACTCTCGCCACCCGAAAGGGTAGATGACAATCTGTCGAGTGTCAGATAACCCAATCCCACATCGGCCAGGTAGCCGAGTCGATTCTTTATCTCAAGCAGAATTCTATGTGCAGTCTTTGCATCGAACTCATCCAACTGCAGTGAATCGAAGAACGATATCAGGTCATCGACCGTCATCTTCACCAAGTCGGCAATGCTCGCACCTCCGACCTTCACATACAGAGCCTCACGACGCAGACGACTACCACCACAAGCGTGGCAGATGGTTTTTCCCGTGTAACGAGCCTTCATCACGCGGAATTGAATCTTGCGACGCTCGCTCTCGATATATTGGAAGAAAGTATCAAGTCCGTAGAAATACTCGTTTCCGCTCCACAATAGACGCTTCTGCTCGTCAGTGAGTTTATAGTAGGGCTCATGTATCGGGAAGTCGAACAGATAGGCGTTGTTTACCAGCTCATCCTTCCACTTCTTCATCGTAGCACCTCGCCAGCAGGCTATAGCATCGTCATAGATGGTCTTGCTCTTATCGGGAACAACCAAATCTTCATCTATGCCGACTATCTTGCCATAACCCTCACACACAGGACAAGCGCCTATCGGGTTATTGAAACTGAACAGATGCTCGGTAGGCTGCTCAAACTCCATTCCATCGGCCTCGAAACGAGCCGAGAAGTCACGCGCCTCCTTATCTGTTATGACCGTGCAATCGTCCTCGCCATAGCTATATGCTCGAGCCACAGAGTCGCGCAGACGCAACATCGTGTCATCATCATCGGCTATGCGCAATCTATCAATCACAATAGCGATACCATCAGCCTCCGTCTCCAACGAAATAGTAGGCATAAACTCCTCAATAGTAATAGCCTTACCATCAATCCACAGACGCATAAATCCATCCGAGAGCAGTTGCAGCAGTCGCTCGATAAGACTCTCGCCATTGCGCAGACGCAATGGGGCAGTTATCACAACCTTTTCGCCTATTCCGCAATTCAGAATATATGCCACAACATCATCCACACCATAGCACCTCACCTCACGACCCGACACGGGCGAGAAGGTGTGACCCACACGGGCAAACAACAGCTTCAGGTAGTCGTATATTTCGGTTGTCGTACCCACCGTCGAGCGAGGGTTACGAGTATTGACCTTCTGCTCGATGGCAATGGCGGGCGCAATACCCGAAATCAAGTCCACATCGGGTTTATTGATTCGACCCAAGAACTGACGAGCATAGGCCGACAGACTCTCCACATAACGACGCTGGCCCTCGGCATAGATGGTATCAAAGGCAAGCGTAGATTTTCCCGAGCCCGACAAACCTGTAATGACGGTGAGCGTATTATGTGGAATCTCCAGATTTACGCTCTTCAGGTTGTGGACTCGCGCCCCCTTGATATGTATTACCTTATCTTGTGACATTTTTCTTAACATCTAAACCTTTACTTCAAGTCGAACGACATAATATATTACTGCTCAAGAATATCAACAATTGCACCATCTACTTTACGCAACCTACCCAACACCTTATCGGCCTTGCTGTTACGCACCGACAGCACCATAGAGCACAGATTGTCGAATGTCTGCGACTCAACCACGGGTTGCTCCTCCTTGACGATTCGCATCACATCGTTCATCACGATATACGAGAATTCGATGTTTATACGCGTATCCACCGTACGCTCCACAATCACAGATGCATCCAACGCTGCAGCCGCCGACTCCTTATATGCAGCAATTAATCCTGGCACACCCAACTTCGTACCACCAAAGTAGCGCACCACAACAATCAGGCAGTTTGTAATCTCTCGCGATAGCATCTGCCCCAGAATAGGTTTTCCTGCCGTACTTGAAGGCTCGCCATCGTCATTTGCTCTGAAACGCTCGCCAAATGAGCCCAAACGCCAAGCGTAGCAGTGATGGGTGGCGTCATAGTATTGTTTACGCAGACGCTCCAGATGAGAAGCAACCTCCTCCTCTGTCTCGATGTGAAAGGCATAGCAGAGGAATTTACTACTCTTCTCCTTGAACAGTGCCTCGGCATTACCCTCAACCGTCAAATAACTATCTTTGGTCTGCTCCACTTTATCGGCTTTTACTTAACCTTGTTAAACAATCTCTCCCAACGGATATTTGCAGGGAAGCTCTTGTCGGCATCGAGCGACAACCAGATGAACGAAGCCTTACCCACAATATGATCCTCGGGCACAAAACCCCAATAACGAGAGTCAGCCGAGTTATGGCGATTATCGCCCATCATCCAATAGTAATCCATCTTGAATGTGTATGACTGGCACTTCTGGCCGTTAATGTAGTACTCGCCATCGCGCACTTCAACATCGTTATCCTCATACACATCAATTGCTCGCTCATACAGAGGCCAAGTCTGCTCGTTAAGTTCGATGCTCTCTCCCTTCTTGGGAATCCACAGCGGACCCATATTATCGGCTGTCCACTGATAGCCTCCGCTATAGGGGAACGCTTCGTCCTCGGCCGTAAAGCGTGTTACGCTTATCACATTATCCATCTTGAGCAGACGCTCCACCATCTCGTCGGTAAGCGGCGTGAAGTAGCTCGAGCCATTGCCCGAAATCTCGGTAATACCCATCTGCAACACGGCGTATGCGCTCAGCGGCGATGATGTACGAATAGTGTAGCAATACTGCTTCTCGGGCACTTTACCCTGAGGCTGACCATTCACGAACAACTCGCCATCGATAATCTTCACCTCATCACCCGCAATAGCCACGCAACGCTTGATATAGTTCTCGCGCTTATCTACGGGGCGTGCAATGATGGTGTAATCGCGCTCCAATGCACGACGACCCTCAACCGCACCAAACTCCTGCTGATACTCACGCAACACATCGTAGTATGTGATTGCCTGATTCTCCAGCAACACCGTATCTCCTGCGGGGAAGTTGAACACCACAACATCATCACGCTCAATATTGCGCAGACCCTTCAGTCGCTTATAGGGCCACTTTACAGCCTCCGAGAACGACTTTTTAGTTGTCGAGAAGGGCATTGTATGGTGAACAAACGGAAATGAGAGCGGGGTATTGGGCATCTGCGGGCCATAGGTAACCTTACTTACATAGAGGTAGTCACCCACGAGCAGTGTCTTCTCCATCGACGACGATGGAATCACATACATCTGGAAGAAGAAGATGTGAATCAGCGTTGCCACAACGGTTGCAAAGATGATTGAGTTCACCCACTCGTAAATGCTCTTATAGGTAGAACTCTTCTCGCACATAGCCTCGTTCTTGCTCCACACATAGCGGTACATATATTTCGAGATATAGATGTCGTAGATAACCGCTATACCCAACAGCATCCACAAGTTACCTGTCCATACCACAAACCACAACACATAGAGCAGCGTAGCCAAAGCAAAACCCACCCACTTATTTGCAAAAAAACTCTTTATCTTATCCATTCTATCAGTCTTTCTTTTTTTTCGTTCCGAAAATCACGCCTTAAAAGAGATCCTCCATCGTATAAACACCCTGCTTACCACACAAGAACTCTGCTGCCACAACAGCACCCTGCGCCAATGTACGGCGATTCTTTATCGAGTGGCGAATCTCCAGCACATCATCCTCCGAAGCATATACTACCGAGTGGTCACCAGGTGTCATACCCACACGGAACGACTCGATACCCACCTTGCTCTCATCATCGGTAGGCTCATTCACCCAACCAGACTTACCATCCAGACGAGCGATTATATCCTCAGCCAAAGTCACAGCCGTACCGCTCGGTGAATCTTTCTTCTCGGTGTGGTGAGTCTCCGAGAGCGACACCTTGTAGCCCGAGAAGTGGCTCATCATTCTGGCCAATTCACGGTTCAGGCGGAACATCAGATTCACACCCAATGAGTAGTTAGATGCGTAGAACATTGCGCCACCACGCTCCTTACACAACTCCTGCAACTCTCCCAGTCGGTCCACCCAACCTGTAGTACCACTAACCACAGCAGCACCACACTCCAGGCACTTGCGGATATTATCGTATGCAGTCGATGGGGTAGTAAACTCGATGGCCACATCCACCTTCGACAAATTCTCTGCCGTTAAGTCGGCTGCATTATCAACATCAATTATCAGGCTCACTTCGTGACCTCTCTGTCGGAGAATCTTCTCTATCTCACGACCCATCTTGCCATATCCAATAATCGCGGCTCTCATATATCGTATTTTTTTATGTTACACAACTTTACACACCCGCACACGCTTCGTTTGCGTATATGCGCGCGCACTAACCCACAAAGATAATCATTTATTCACTATTTAGCAAATTCACACACCTCGGATTGTTTTTCTCCCAAAAAAGTACTACTTTTACACAAAACTAATTCCATTTAACAATGAACTACAAAACCGCCTTCGCAGCACTCTGCTGCCTCGCCTCGGCAACAGCCTGCTCACCAATACACACCAACCGCATTAGCTTCGGCTCGGCCGATGTCGACAAATTTACAAAAATCATTGAGCGCAAAGATGTTACACTCATAGATGTTCGCACTGCCGACGAGTTTGCAGCAGGTCATATCGAGGGTGCCGACCACAACATAGATGTCCGCAAATCGACATTTATCGACGAAGTTAAAGCCGCACTCCCCAAACGAGGCATCATAGCCGTTTATTGCAAGGGTGGCATCCGCAGCAAAACCGCCGCATCGCAACTCGCCGCAAACGGCTACAAAGTCGTGGAATTGAGCCATGGTTACGATAGCTGGGTAGAATCCGGCGGCAAAACAACAAAATAGCACCGACAGGCAGAAATTATCTCACTCCTGAAAAGAAATTTTCTCGATAAAATATTATATTTGCACTAACCCCAACTTAGAACGAAACTAAAAACTGAACTACATGAACAGAAAAGACTTCATCTATCAGACAGCCGTAGGTTTGGCAGCCCTCAGCGTAGGCGTCAGCTGTACCAAGCAAAAAGGAAAGAGCATACCACAATTTGGCCCACAGAGCGCCGAAGCCAAGATGGGCGACATACGCGCCTTATTGCTCCACTTGGGTAGCAATATGTGGTGCGACTATCCCACCGAGATGATGGGCGCACCCGCACCCGAGAGTGCAAAAACATTGGATGTAAAACCCGAATTCAGCCTTGTCTGGCCCGACGAGATGTGGCGCAAGGTAACCGACCGCGCCGCTGCCGCTGGTGTGAATATGATTGTTATCGACTTGGGCGAGGGCGTATTCTACCCGAGCCATCCCGAGCTAGCCGTCGAAGGCACTTGGAGTGTCGAGAAGATGCAGACAGAGATTAAGCGCTTAAACAGCTTAGGTATCGAGGTTGTACCCAAACTCAACTTCTCAACCACACACAACGGCTGGATGGGCGACTATTCGCATATGGTGTCATCAAAACCATATTATCGTATGTGCGAAGAGGTTATCAGCGATGTAGTAGAGATTTTCGGGCACCCACGATTCTTCCATATCGGTTTCGACGAGGAGAGATCATCTTTCCAGGAGGGTCAAGACTTCCAATACATCTGCACACGCAAGGGCGAGTACTGGTGGCAGGATTTCCTCCACATCGTAAGAGAGGTCGAGAAGCACGGCTCACGCCCCTGGATGTGGTGCGACTTCGGTTGGAATTCCGACGAATTCTACGAGCGTTGCCCTAAGAGCGTAATCCAACAAAACTGGTTCTACGATGAGTGCCACGGCGGTTTCGACCCCGAAACAAACACCACATCCGACGCCAAGATTTTGAAGGCGTTTAAGAAGTTAGACGATGCAGGCTTCGACCAGGTGCCCTGCGGAACCAACTGGATAGGCTGGGGACGCCGCGAACTGGGTCTCGATGCCGACGATGTTATCGGCAAACTCGTGAAGTTCGGCCGCGAAAACATCTCGAAGGAGCATCTTTTGGGCTTTATGATGGGCACTTGGGAGATTTACGCTTGGCCCAACATGACTCGCGAGGAGCATTTCCAGAAGATATTTGAGGGCATCGATCTCTTTGAAGAAGCAATGAAATAGACACCACCACAAAGCCTCACAAACTATGAACAGAAAAGATTTCATATACCAAACAGCCGTAGGATTGGCAGCCCTCAGCGTAGGCGTCAGCTGCACCAAGCAAAAGGGTAACAACATTCCCAAATTTGGCCCACAGAGCGCCGAGGCAAAGATAGGTGACATACGCTCGATATTACTCCACTTGGGCCGCAATATGTGGTGCGATTATCCCACCGAGTTGATGGGTGCGCCCGCGCCTGAGAGCGCCGAGACAATAAACAAAAAGCCCCACTACAAAGTCGTCTGGACCGACGAGAGATGGCATCATGTGACCGACTACGCAGCCAAAGCTGGCATAAATATGATTGTAGTGGACCTGGGCGAAGGATTGTTCTATCCCAGCCATCCCGAACTGGCCATCGAGGGCACATGGAGCGTAGAGAAGATGCAGGAGGAGATTAAACGCCTCAACAGTATGGGTATCGAGGTTGTGCCCAAACTCAACTTCTCAACCACCCACAACGGTTGGATGGGAGATTACTCTCATATGGTATCATCAAAGCCATACTACCGTATGTGCGAGGATGTCATCAGCGATGTAGTAGAGATTTTCGGACACCCGCGATTCTTCCATATCGGCCTCGACGAAGAGCGTGCAGCCTTTCAGGAGGAGCAATCTTCACAATATATATGCGCTCGCAAGGGCGAGTATTGGTGGCAGGATTTCCTTCACATCGTAAGAGAGGTCGAGAAGCATGGCGCACGCGCGTGGATGTGGAGCGACTTCGGCTGGAACTCTGAAGAGTTTTATGAGCGTTGCCCCAAAAGCGTAATCCAGCAGAATTGGTTTTACGACGAGTCTTATGGCGGTTTCGACCCCGAAACAAACACCACATCTGACGGCAGAATCGTGAAGGCCTACCTGAAACTCGAGGCGGCAGGCTTCGACCAGGTGCCTTGCGGCTCAAACTGGGTGGGATGGAAACGCCGACAGCTCGGCATCGGCGCTGACGATGTCATCGGCAAACTCGTGGACTTTAGCCGCGAGAACATCTCGAAGGAGCATCTCATGGGCTTTATGATGGCCACTTGGGAGACGGGAGTCGATGACGACGAGCGCTACAATAAGATACTAAAAGGCATCGACCTCCTTGCCGAAGCGATGAAATAATAAAAAAAAGTTGTCCGAATTACACGGGCAACTTTTTTTATTTATAAATGTGATTTTCAGAAAAATATCCGCCAAAAGATTTGCCCCCCCCGAAAAATTTTTCATAACTTTGCTATGCAGGGGAGTATTTTCCTCGCAACAACCTATTAAACTATAACTATTATGAAACGCATTTTATTACTTCTCGCCCTCACAGTGACAACCTTCACCGCCGAGGCGCAAGAGAGTTTCAAGTTTGGTAAAGTAACAAAGGCTGACTTGCTAAAGACTGATTATCCTATCGCGGTAGGAGCAGATGTGGTTGTGTTGGATGAGTGTATACAAGATGGATTTTACTATACCGAGCCATTAGAGCCTGTGACTCGAACTCGTATGCAAAGAATTGTATCTCGCAAGGTGAAGATTTTAAGTACAGATGCGAACCTTGCTTTAGAGATACCATTTGAAAGGAATAATCTTGGGGAGATTAGTATATATGATTTTTATGCATGTCACTACTCTTTGCAGAATGGCAAAATATCTAAAAAGAAGTTTAATAATAGCAAGGCGGTCATAGATGACATTGACAAACGCCAGGGCGTCGCAAAGGTTGAATGGCCCGAAGCAAAGGTGGGAGATATAATAGAGTATCGATATGTTGTATTTTACCACGAATTAGGTGAAACAACCAATTATAGAATCAATGGCTCAAATCCTATTATCAACTCAACATATGAGGCTATAGTTTATTCGGGCAACGATATTGCTCTTAATACAATAGCGTATGGCGATATATCATTTAAGCAATCAAGGATAAAGGATATGCGTGTTAAGTATGTTGATAATTTTGGTGACTCAAGAGGTATGTATTTTAACTATGCTACTCCAAGCCACAGTTTGCCTCGCACATTAGAAGTAGGAAATCGTAGGAAATTTACAAGCATCATATACTCTTTCTGTACAACAAACATCCCTGCCAATGCCGAGCCTTCTGGCGTGAGGGTAATTATCCCCGAGGGCGGCATCTTGGGTTTACGAGCAAAGCAATAGAGCGATTTTAGGGTTTTGATTTTTTGAATTATTCATTAACTTTGTCAAAGAAAAAAACGAAAAATCAAACAACATTCATTCTATGAGCAACAACCAACTCGTAGCCAAAGCTTTGGCAGCGGCTACTGACACCTGTGCAATGGAGATTGGTGTCGATATTCTCGATAGAGTCCCCGCAATGTTCAGCGAGCAGTTCCCCGAGAAGCGCGCTTTGATTGTGGCCGACGACAACACCTGGCGAGTGGCCGGTGAGGCCGTCTATGCACACCTGCAGGCAGCAGACATTGCGTGCGACGAGCCGTTTATCTTCAGCGACCCACACCTACACGCCGAGTGGAGATTCATCGAGATGTTAGACGAGCGCCTGGCCGCTACCGACGCCATTGCTGTGGCCGTAGGCTCAGGTACAATCAACGATCTCTGCAAACTCTGCTCTTACCACCAGTCGCGCCCCTACATGTGTGTAGCGACAGCCGCATCGGTCGATGGATACTCATCATTCGGAGCATCCATTACCTATAAGAATATGAAGCAGACATTCACTTGTCCCGCGCCCAAGGCTATCCTGGCCGATGTAGGCATTATGGCTCGCGCACCAAAGGAGATGACCGCAGCGGGCTACGCCGACCTCGCAGCGAAGATTCCTGCAGGAGCAGAGTGGATTATCGCCGACTTCGTAGGCTCGGAGCCCATTCACGATGAGGCTTGGCATATAGTGCAGGATGGTCTGAAAGAGGCACTTGCCGACCCCGAGGGTGTTGCCGCCTTGCGACCAGATGCCATAGCGCCATTGGTAGAGGGTTTGATGCTCAGCGGATTTGCAATGCAGGCTGCCCGTTCATCACGCCCCGCATCTTGTACCGACCATCTTTTCAGCCACTTATGGAATATGCGTAACCACACGCATAATGGCGTAACGCCCTCGCACGGCTTCCAAGTAAGCGTCGGCACATTGTGTATGTGCGCGATGTTTGACGAGGCCTACAAGAGCGACTTCACGAAGCTCGATGTAGACCGATGCGTTGCAGAGTGGAAAACTCTCGATCAGGTGCGTGCCGAGGCCGAGAGAATCTTTGCAGGTGAGCCCTTTGCCGAATTGGGCATAACCGAGATTACCGCAAAATATGACAACCACGACGAGGTGCGCCGCCAGATGCAGCTCTTGAAAGATAATTGGTACGACCTGCGCGCACGCCTGCAGGAGCAGTGCTACACATACGACGAGATGTACCGCTGTCTATCGATTGTGGGGGCGCCCACCAAACCCGAGGATGTGGGCATCACACGAGCGCAGATGCTCGCCGATGTTCCCTTTGTGCGTCACATTCGTCGTCGCTACAACCTTCTTGACTTAGGACTCCGCGCTGGCGAGATGGACAAGTGGGTAAACGGCATCTTCGGCAAAGGTGGAATATGGGCCGTAGAGTAGTTAAAGCACCGCTTTAGACACCAAAACAAAACGCCCTCGATTTCAAAGATTGAGTCGAGGGCGTTTTCTATCAATATAATCCGTAATTACATACAAGTATAATCCTCAATAGAACGGAATCCGAGCAACAAATCGCGGTTGCTCATTCGTTTCTTGCCAGCCATCTGCATCGAGTTAATCTCAATCATGCCATCAGCACAGCAGACTGCGATATACTCTTTGCCGTCAGAGATAATCTTACCAGCACGGCCATCAACCGACTTACTTACGAACTTAACCTCAAAGATTTTTGCAGAACCCTTCTCCTCGCCATTAAGGTAGAGCGGAGTCCAAGCAGCAGGGTAGGGAGAGAGGCCTCGCACGAAGTTCACAATGCGTTTGCCATCCCAATTCCAGTCAATCTTGCAATCCTCCTTAAAGATTTTCGGGGCGGGATTAAGAGTAGATTCATCAATATGCATCTGCTCAATCGGAGTGAAGTCCTGCGCCGCAATCTTCTCGACGGTCTCAACCACCAAATCACAACCCTCCACCATCAGTTTATCATACATCGTGCCGATGTTATCCTCCTCAAGGATGGGCATCTTGCGCTGACCCACGATAGCACCCTTGTCAATCTCGTGATTAAGCAGGAAGGTGGTGATACCTGTCTCGGTCTCACCGTTGATGATGGCCCAGTTAATGGGCGCTGCACCGCGATACTGCGGCAACAATGAGGCATGAAGATTAAATGTACCATACTTAGGCATAGCCCAAATAACCTCGGGCAACATACGGAATGCAATAACTATTCCGAGGTCGGGCTGCAAGGCACGCATAGCCTCAACAAACTCCTCCGACTTCAACTTCTCGGGCTGCAGGATGGGCAAACCCAACTCACGAGCCGCGACCTTGACATCGCTCTCGTGAATTTTCTGTCCACGACCAGCAGGTTTGTCGGGCGTAGTAACAACAGCCACAATATTATAACCCTCCTCAACCAAGCGCTTAAGCGACGCTACGGCGAACTCGGGCGTACCCATAAATACTATTCTTAAATCTTTTCCGCTCATTATGCTAACTTATTTTTCTTATTCTTGCGATTAGCCAAGCGTTGCTGAACTATTTGCCACGCTTTTGTCCTTGAGAGGCGCTGCTGCACCTTATTCCAATAGGGGGCAACCTTCTCCTCTATCTGCTTCATCTTTGCATAATACCACTCGGTATCGAGCAACGACGAGTCGTTCGTTGCCTTTATGATAAGATACACAGCAATAGGTGCCAAAATAAAGGAGGATAACCACATTCCCGAGAAGGAACTCCAGACACCCTCTTTGGCCGCTTTCTCGCCATTAAGGCTGACAATATAGTAGAAGACAAAGAAGGCCACCGAGATAACAATAGGCGTACCTAAACCTCCCTTACGAATGATTGCTCCCAACGGCGCACCAATTAGGAAGAAGATAAGCACCGACACGGGCAGAGAGAGTTTCTTGTGCCAGTCGTTTTTACTGCGGTATAACTGCGTGAGGGCCTCCTTGGCCGAAGTCTCATCAAACGAGAATGCGTTACGCGAATTGAGCGCCACACTGCGGGCCGACTGCCACACCTCGCTACGCTTACGCACATCGAGTTTTGCCAGCGAGTCGAGCAGGTTTGCATTGCGGAAACCAGTCTTATCTTTGCGCAGAGAGTCGGGCAGACTCAACACCTGTATATCCTCAACAAAGATATTCTCCTGAAGGAGCGGGCCGTATGAACTTGTAGTATATTCCGCTACACTTCTATCGAGCGAGTCGATATGGTGCTGCAACTCAACAATATTTTTCGCCTGCGAGCCGCTAATAAGGCTATTCTCGTCGGTGCGCTCGAAGTCAAAACCAGACATCACGACCTTCATATCCTGCACCTCAAACTTATCGTGTCGCAAGGTATTTTTATTATACCACTCGCCATTACGGGTCTGTTCGTAATTCTCGCCGTTATAGAGCGTTATAAGCAAGAATTTCTTATCATCCGACAGACGGATATAACCCGACTCGGCAACCGTTGTACGCATATTACCGTTGGCGTGACGATTATCGTAGATAAGTACATTGTTCAAGAGGCCCGTTTCAGGGTCCTGATGCTCGACACGAATACTCAAATTCTCGTCGATGCCATTGAAGAAAAGACCATCCTGAAACTCCAGCACCTGCTTCTGACGGCGGATATCATACAAGATACTCTGCGACTTCTTATAGGCGTAGGGGACGAGATTATTGATAACGAAGAAGCTGGCGATAGACATCAACACGGCAACGCCAATCAGCGGCTTCATAATTCGCATCAGCGACATACCGGCCGACTTCATAGCCTGCAACTCAAAGTTTTCACCGAGGTTACCCATAGTCATAATCGCCGCAAGCAACATTGCCAACGGCAGACCCAACGGAATCATATTGATGGTAGCATAGAACAAAAGTTCTATGATCACCGAGGCATCCAAACCCTTACCTGTAAGCTCGTCGATATAACGCCAAATGAAGTTCATCATCAATACGAAAAAGACGATAAAGAAGGTCATTACGAGCGGGCCTAAAAATGATTTAAGTACTAATCTATGTATTGTCTTTAGCATCAGTTGTCAATTTTTGCTTTGCAAAGATACAAAGTTTTACCGCAATAAGCACCATAGTGAGCGTAAATATTATGCTCGTTCCTGGCGGAATCTCCCAATTATAACTCGCCACAAGTCCCACGACAGCCCCCAAAGTGGCAATAACAGATGCCCAAATGGTCATCTTGGGGTATGATTTTGTGATTGCATTAGCCGTCACGGCAGGAATAGTAAAGAGCGAGAGCAACAGCACGATTCCCATTATTCTGATAGCCATAACTATCGCCACAGCGACCACCGCCATCAGCAGATACGAGACAATGCGGGTAGCGATGCCCTGACTCGAAGAGAAGCCTCTATCGAAAGCCACATACATTATGCTACGCCACCACAACACTATACCAATCAGACATATAGCCGCAAGAACTCCCATCGCCACAATATCCGACGACGAGACTGTGATTATACTGCCAAACATATAACTCGACAAATCTCCCGAGGTATAGCCAGGCGTAAGACTCATAAACAGCGCGCCGATAGCCATTCCGATTGACCAGACGATGCCGATAGCCGAATCTTCCCTGATTTTGCCATTAGAAGAAGCCCACTCAATACCGAAAGCCGACAGCACTGCAAAAGCCACAGCACCCGCAATAGGATTTACGCCAGCATAGAGCGCCACACCCAAACCACCAAACGATGCGTGAGTGACACCACCACACAAGAACACCAGTCGCCTCGACACAATGTAAGTGCCGACTATACCGCAAGTTATGCCCGCAAATATAGCCGCCAGAAATGCATTGGCAAGGTAACGATATTCAAATATGTCGTAAAAAAATTCCATACTTCACATACCCATCACAAGAGTGAGAGCGTAATAAAAATTTTGCAAATTTACTCTATTTCCGCGATTGCATCAAAACTTTTTTCCTAATAAGCTAAAGTTTTTATATTTTCGCACTGAAAATTTGATTTGAAACGATTATGAAGCGTCGAGTAAGTTTCCATACATTGGGTTGTAAACTCAACTTTTCGGAGAGTTCCACTTTCGCGCGCGAGTTTGAGGCTTGCGGATATGAGCGAGTAGGGGTAAACGATCAGGCCGATGTATGTGTCATAAATAGCTGTTCGGTAACGGAGCACGCCGACAAAAAATGCCGCAATATCATACGCAAACTGCACCGCCGAAATCCCAACGCAATAATTGCCGTGACGGGATGTTACGCTCAGCTAAAACCGCAGGAGGTAGCAGCCATCGATGGAGTGGATATAGTATTGGGTAACAATTATAAAGGAGATTTAGTTAAAGCAGTACTTGAAATAGAAAAAGCCGCCGAAGCGAAGGTACTTTGTTGTCCCTATGACGACATCTCTCGCTTCTTTGCAGCATACTCTTCGGGCGATAGATCGCGCTCGTTTTTGAAGGTGCAGGACGGATGCGATTATAAGTGTGCATACTGCACAATTCACTATGCTCGCGGAGCAAGCCGCAATATGCCGATTGCCGACATTGTAGCACAAGCCGAAAAGGTGGCAGCCACAGGCCTGAAAGAGATTGTAATCACGGGCATCAACACTGGCGATTTTGGTCGCACCACAGGCGAAAAATTTATCGACCTGCTGCGTGCGCTGAACGATGTGGAGGGCATCGAGCGCTACCGCATCTCGTCAATCGAGCCAAACCTGCTAACTGACGAAATTATAGAGTTCTGCGCCGCATCACCGAAATTCCAGCACCACTTCCACATACCTCTACAGAGTGGCAGCAACCGCATCTTAGGCCTTATGCGCCGTCGTTACACAGCCGAGAAATATGCCGAGCGCATCGAGAAGGTGCGTTCACTTATGCCCGATGTATTTATCGGCGTAGATGTGATTACGGGTTTCCCTGGTGAGAGCGACGAGGATTTCGAGCAGACATATTCGCTTCTGGAGCGCCTCAAGCCCTCATTCCTGCACATATTCCCATTCTCGGAGCGTCCCAACACGCCCGCCATCGATATGCCCGACAAGGTGCCCGCATCGGTGTCGAGTGCGCGTGCTGCTCGTCTTGATGAGTTGTGCAACAAACTGCACGCAGATTTTTGCAGTGAGGCTGTAGGCGGTGAGGCCGAAGTGCTGTTTGAGAGTACCGTGCGCGGTGGTATGATGTCGGGATACACAGGCAATTATGTGCGAGTAAAGGCCCCATTACGACGCGATTTGATAGACCGTATTTGCTGCGTAAAATTGCTGTCAATGGACGAAAATCACGACATATTGGCCGAAATTTTGGAATAAAACACAACTCTATGCGCAAAATTGCCAAGAGTCAAGATAATTTTATTATCTTTGCATAATTAGCAAAGATGTGTTTAAGTATGAAGGGTATTCGCAAAAGAGTGACCATCGGATTTTTGAGCATCGTAGTATTGCTCTTTTTCTCGGGTTTGGTGTCACTATTTGAACTTAACAATATGAGTGGCGATATCGACGCCATCCTCGGCAGCAGCCGCAGAAGTATATCATCATCGGAGAGTTTATTGGACGCCGTACGCGCCCACGACAGAGCTGTGATTCATTACGCAGTCTTGCGTGATGCAAGATACGCCGATTCGTGCAACATTTGCTACAACACATTCGTAGATAAGATTCGTTTGGTACGCGAGGAGTCAGCTTCGTCTGCCACGACACTCTTTGATTCACTCGACATGTTGGCGCGCAGTATGCACAATGTGGTTGAGCAGTTGCAGGCAAGCCGCGTAATTGAGTACACTCCGCCCGTTTTGCCCGATTCTCTCGCTACAGAGGAGAATAAAGCCGACTCTTTCGACGGCTGGGGATGGTATAGCGACAATTACTTGCCCGAATACGACGCAATGAGCGACGGTGTCTTGCGCGTAATGACCTCATCGCAGAGCTCACTCTCACCGCGTGCCGAGCTTTTGAGCCGCAACGCCTATCGTGCCGTTACCCCTGTATTTATCTCGTTAGTGGTGATGATTGCCATCCTGCTGATGTTCTACTACTTTGTGGTGATTTACATCGCAAAACCCATCGTGGAGATGAACAAAAATCTTGGCGATTCGCTCAAATACAAGATCCCATTCCAGGTAAAGAGCGAATGTCTTGACGAGGTAAACGAACTCAAGCAGCGTATAGAATCGATAATTAACAACCGAACAATCAGATAGCAGATTATGCGTTTTAGCGTGGTTATAAGATATATCGGCGTCATCCTGCTGGTCTTGGCGGCATTTATGTTGTTGTCGGCCGGCATTGCTTATTTTAGCAATGTCGATAGCTCTTATTACCCATTAGTGATGTCTTCACTGCTGACACTGCTATTGGGTTGCTTCCCGCTGATTTTCGTACCGACCACCGACCGCATATCCACCAAGGAGGGATATGGCATCGTCGTAGGTGCGTGGATTGTTGCAAGTATCGTGGGCATGTTCCCTTACCTGATGTGGGGAGGCGAATTCTCGATTATAAACGCTTGGTTTGAAAGCGTTTCGGGCTTTACCACCACGGGCGCATCAATCCTGAACAACATCGAAGGCTTGCCACGAGGCCTGCTCTTTTGGCGTATGGCTACCTGTTGGATTGGCGGTGTGGGCGTTGTTATGTTTGCGCTGGTCATACTGCCGTCAATCGGCAAGAGCAAGCGAATGATGGCGAATGTGGAACTTTCGTCGCTGGCGCGCGATAACTTCAACTATCGCTCACAAACCATCGTGCGTATCGTTCTGACAACCTACATACTGATGACCATCGTGACCACGCTATTGCTGAAACTTTGCGGCATGTGCTGGTTTGACGCCTTGTGCCACGCAATGTCAGCCTGCTCGACCTGCGGTTTTGGCACAAAGAATACGAGTATTGCATTCTTCAACTCGGGTAGCATCGAACTTGTATTGGTATGCGCTATGATGCTGTCGGGTCTGCACTTCGGTTTGATATATGCGACTATCACAGGTAAGCCGAACAACATCTTCCGCTCGGAGGTATCGCGCGTTTACTTTGCCGTGATAGGCATCGCATCACTGTTCGTAGGTTTGAGTTTGTGGCTCTCGGAGATATATCCCAACATATTGCTATCGATGCGTTCGGCTCTGTTCCACACCGTGTCGATTATAACCACCTCGGGATTTGCCACAGCCGACTGCAATATATGGCCCTCGTTTGCCATTATGATTATGATTTTCTGTGCTATCGTGTGTGGCTGTGCGGGTTCTACATCGGGCGGACTGAAGATTGACCGCTTCCTGGTGGCTATAAAGATGATACGCACCCGACTGCAGATGCAGCGACACCCCGATGCAATATTCCGCACAAAGATTGACGGCATAGTGCAGGACGACAATATGATGGGAACTGTAATGGTGTATATCGTTACATATATGCTGTTGATACTGATAGGCGTATTCTTCAATACGCTCTATGGCGCCGACCTGATGACAGGTTTCTCGGCAGCGCTGGCTTGCACAAGTAATGTAGGCCCTGGATTTGGCGACATTGGCACGATGAATAACTATTCGGCAATGCCCGTTGTAACAAAGATGAATTTGACGGCTCTGATGTTATTGGGTCGTCTTGAGATATTTGGATTGATTCAACTCTTTTTTATAAGATGGTGGAGATAATGAAACGAAAGTTTGTTTTAGCGAGTTTAATAGCCCTGTGTATGGGCGTTTGTAATGCGGTAGCTCAGGAGGTTGTAGCCCGAGTTGCTGGACTGGAAGAGAATAAGGAGTATATGGATTTGCTGCGTAGCGACGAGAAGTTGCGTCAGCAGACCGATTCACTGATGGGTGTAGTACGCAATCTGCGTAGTAATATGCGAGCTAATGTGGAGTCTCGCGACTCTCTCACGCAGGTGCGCTCTGATTCGATGTTGCTGTTGCTGTCAGATGCCGAGAGCGCTATTTTTGCTCTCCGCTCGCAGAAGATTAAGCTTATTGACAACATTAACTCAATAGAGCAAAAGTTCGTTCTCGAAGGTCTTGGCAACATTGGCGGTGCGCAAAGTTCGCAATCTATGGGCTCAATTTTCAACAACGAGTACTTCTGCAAGGGTATCGACGCTGACGACTTGAAACAACTCATCGAGTTGCAGGGCAAGGAGGCATCAGCAAGAGAGTGCGCCACCACCTATGTAAAGAACTACACCAACATAAAGACCCTCTACGACAAGTACCTGCAAGCCACAACCGAGGCCGACGCAGAGGCTTTATATGGAGAGATGGCATCATCTATGGACGAAAACTTCATTCTGGAGCGCCGCTTAGCGAAGCTGTGGGGCGAGATTTACGACCATAAGATATATGTGTACTCATATTTCCTGGAGAAGGAGAACCGTGAGGATATCCTGGAACTTACCGAGAATATGATGATGGAGGCACGCCAGCAGAAGTTGCTGTCGGTTGATAACTGCATATCAGAGGCGTTGGTTGATTACTGCTTGCAGAAGCCCGTAGCGCTGAACTACGAGATGTATGTAGCAAAGTTACTCAACCAGACCTCTTCAATAGACTCTCTGTCGTTGGCATCGCGTGCCGCACGCCAGATTGACTACCGCTTGCCCATCATCGACATCGAGCGTCGTTCGTTCGTGAACTACGAGGCCATAGAGTTCCTCCCGCGTAGCCCTTACACTTCGGCAAACCCAATTCCGCAATGCGTAGTTTATGAGTACGGAACAATATACCGCATCCTGTTGGGTACATATAAATATAAGCAGGCGGCATCGGTATTCCGTGGTGCAGCGCCTCTGTTTGTAGAGTCTTTGGAAGATGGTCGCTTCAGCTACTATGCTGGCGGTCTGCACACCCGTGCCGAGGCCGAGGCTGCAGTTGAAGTGATGAAGAAAAAGGGCTTCAGAAATCCGCAGATTGTGGAGTGGTGCGACGGCCGCAAGACAAACCTCTCGGAGCAGGGTGATGGTGAGCCCGTATCGTTCAGAGTGAAGATCTCTGGCGGTGCATTGAATGAGACCGTATTGGAGGTTATCTCTACAATGGCAGCCGATGCACAGCTCTCGAAGGTAGCAGACGGCGAGTTCCTCTTGGGCATGTTCCCGAGCTTGGCTATGGCAGATCGCGTAGTTATGGCATTGAGAAAGTGCGACGACAACCTTACCGTAGAGGTTATGGATCGCCCCAAGACAGAGGAGAGCGAGGCTGACGAAGAGGAGAAAGACGAAGAAGAGGACGAGGAAGAAGACGAAGAAGACGAAGAGGAGGAGTAATTGAGTATTAATTAACAAATCACTGATTACCATGTTTTTAATCGCGTTATTGATTTTACTGGGAGTATTCTTTCTTGTTGCAGAGTTGATATTCCTGCCGGGTGTGACTTTGGGTGCAATTCTTGCACTTGCAAGTTATGGCGCAGCTGCATACTTTGGATTCACGCGTCTGGGCTTTGTGGGCGGAGTGATTACCATTATAATTATCTTGGCGGTATCGCTGGCAGCGGTTGTGCTCTCGCTCAGAGCAAAGACCTGGCGTCGAATGACACTGAAGGATAAGATTGACAGCGTGAGTATGGATACCCCCGCTAACGAATTGAAAGTGGGCGATAAGGGAACAGCCATATCGCGCCTCTCGCCTATGGGCAAAGTGAATATAAATGGTAAGGTTTACGAGGCTAAATCGGTTGATGCTTACATCGACCAGCGTTGCGAAGTGGAGGTTGTTGGCTTCGAGAACTTCAATGTGATAGTAAAGCGCGCGGAGTAAACCAAAAGCCATCTACGACTTTAACCATCGCTTAAAGCAAGACCTATAAAAAACTTAAAAACTATATAATTATGGCAGAGTTAGAACTTGGATTATTTGCCATCGTGGGCGTCTTATGCTTCGTGGCTATTTGGCTCGTATTCTATTTCATCCCCGTGGGTTTGTGGTTCTCGGCTTTGGTGTCGGGAGTAAAGATCAACCTGCTGCAGCTCTTCTTGATGCGTTGGCGCAGAGTGCCGCCTTCAGTAATCGTATCGTCGATGATTGAGGGTACAAAGGCGGGATTGAGCCTCGATGCTAACGAGTTGGAGGCACACTATCTGGCGGGTGGTAATGTGACAAATGTCGTACACGCCCTGGTATCGGCACAGAAGGCCAATATCAACCTCGACTTCAAGATGGCGACAGCTATCGACCTGGCGGGTCGTGATGTATTCGAGGCGGTGCAGATGTCTGTAAATCCGAAGGTTATCAACACTCCTCCCGTGGCGGCTGTAGCAAAGGATGGTATCCAGCTCATCGCCAAGGCTCGCGTAACCGTACGCGCTAACATCAAGCAGTTGGTAGGTGGTGCGGGCGAGGAAACCGTGCTGGCTCGAGTGGGCGAGGGTATCGTATCGTCAATCGGTTCGGCTTTGTCGCACAAGGTTGTATTGGAGAACCCCGACTCAATCTCTCGCGTAGTGTTGGAGAAGGGTTTGGATGCAGGTACTGCGTTTGAGATTCTCTCTATCGATATCGCCGATATTGATGTAGGTAAGAACATCGGCGCACAGTTGCAGATGGACCAGGCCGATGCCGACAAGAACATCGCACAGGCCAAGGCCGAGGAGCGTCGTGCTATGGCGGTGGCTCTGGAGCAGGAGAATCTGGCAAAGGCGCAGGAGGCTCGCGCAAAGGTTATCTTGGCCGAGGCGGAGGTACCGCTGGCAATGGCCGAGGCTTTCCGCAACGGCAACTTGGGCATTATGGACTACTATAAGATGAAGAACATTATGGCCGACACGCAGATGCGTGACACCATATCGAAGGGTAGCAAGAAGTAGTTTGCTCACCGAAAGGGTATAAACAAAGGCGTTTGGCAAAACCAAACGCCTTTTATCGTTGTTATAACTTGTTATCTTGTAATATCACATTGATTGTAGCCACATCGCTGGCAGGTGTTGCCGCAGTTACGGCAGGCAGATTATTGGCGCTATAGGTGTAGAGCGTACACATATCGTAAACATTGTTTATTTTATCGTAGCCACCCTTGATAACCTTGCGCAAAGAAACTGGGACATTTGTGATAAAATAAACTCGTGCCTTGCTCTCCATCTTTGAACTTTTGATATTGGTATTTGCAGACGCCATTACAGCAAACCAATTATCTCGGCATTGCATCTGCGGAGGCAGTTGAGTTCGAGCAATCACTTCGCAACGGCTGCTCACGACGGGAATGTCGTGCTGCATAACAAAACCAAGGCTATACGGCTGGATAGAACGCTTGGCCATTTTGTAGGAATACTCTATTATGCTACCTGCAGCCACATTGGGGATGGTAAATTCGACTCTAACAGTTGTGTCATCAACCCAACGCACATTGATTTCCTCCTCCTTGATGGTGTATTTCTCGACTTTTCCATCGACGAGAGAATATGATGATGCTTCAATATCACCCACATAGGCGATTGTATGTGTTGGTGTAGATGCTTTTTCGCAATAATAGTCAAACGAAATAGTAGCGTGCCGCACACCCTCATCTCGCAAGATTTTAACCTTGCGACTAATTGTTGTTTGCGACGAGAGCAAGACACCTTGCTTTTGCAGGTCAATACGAGAATCAAACAGATAGATGTAGGTTTGTTGCAACTCATCTAAAATAACAGCATCAGCGTTAGCAATATCAACCGAGTATGATTTTTTCTCCAAATCGGCTGCTTTCACCTTGCCAAACTTGAAATTCTCTTGTGCCTCGGCAGAAAGTGCCACTGCCACAAGTGCAAATAATGCGATTAATCGTTTCATAGGGTGTGTATTTTTATTTATCCTCCAATAATACTACTTTTATAGCAGCGATATTTTCTTTGTTAGCATTAGCGGGAATTGCAGGAAGATTCTCTGTGCTAAAGTAATACATTTTGCAATTACTCTTTATCCTATCTATGCTACCCATTCCAATCTGCATATGATATTTTTGATAAATATGAGTGGATGCGGGGCGTGGATTAAGCATATACACACCATCTGTTTGTTGGCTGCTGATATGGTTGTGTCCCGATTTGGTTATCGCATACCAATTATCCTCGCGCATTGTGGCCGTTGGGATAGATTTATCTGTCGCTACTAAACATTTAGTGCTTAATACGGGTATATCGCGTTGCAAGTCGAAATCAATACTATAGTTACGCACCGACGATTTTAGGAGCGAATACTCGTACTCTATAATGCTTCCACTTTGCACATTTGGAATCGTAAATTCAACCAACGCGGTTGTGTCGTTCAAAATTTTAGCCTTCACATCTTGGTCTTGCAATCTCTTTTTCACTACATTGCCGTCAACTAAAGTGTACGAATATGCTTCAATAGCACTTATATACTCAACCGTATGCGCTGGATATTTTTCTTTGTCTGCGTAAAAACATTCAATAGCCACTTTAGCGCAACGACTACCCTCGGGGCGGAGAATTTTGATTTTACGACTAATTGTGGTGTATGAATACGATATATGGCCATTCTCTTTGAATAACCAATTTCTATCTTGACTCGTTCTCCATAAATATGTTTGTTGTAACTCATTCAAAACCACAGCATCAGCCCCTGCCGCTATGAGGTAGTCGGTCTTTTGCAGGTCGGCTTTAGAGACTTTGCCAAACTTGAAATTCTCTTGCGCCTCAGCAGAAAGCACCACCGCTACAAGGGCGAGAAGTAATAAAATGCGTTTCATAATTGTATTGGTCTAAGTTAAGTATTACAAATCTGACTTGATGACGACTTTTACTCCCGCACCTGCGTCTATTGCCGCAGGATTGGGGCACTCGTACATCTTTGTGACAAATTTATCATTATGCGTATTTCTTATGCCACCATTCGGCCCACTCCAACCCGAAGCTGCGCGTTGGTGATTGGTTGCTCGCTCGGTGTCCGCACCATAAGAGTGCTGATAATCAAAATTCATCTTATTGTTAGCGACATTGGTTGCGTTAAGTGCTTCAATCTCAAACCAATCAGAGTGTTGCTCATTCAGGACAATCATATATCGACTATTCAGTTTTGGCAGACTCTCCTTCATCGTGCGTTCATAACTCAAACTGGAGGTTATTATGGCTTTTGTATAGCCATATTCGATGATACTTCCCTTTTTGACATTGGGAATATCAAGCTCCAGACAAGCCGAGCCATCAGCAAACTCGCGGCGAGTAATACTGCTGGGTTTCAAAACCTTTCTAACTACTTTATTATTTTTAAGCGTATAGGAATATGCGCGAACAGAATATGTTTCGCTATTTTCACAATCGGTTGAAGATTTATACTTCAAGGGGATGGTGATTTTTCTATTTTCAACACCTTTATCGGTTAGAACTTTGATTTTGCGGGCAATTACTTCGCGTATAATCATAGGGCTTAGCCTACCTCTGTTGATATAAGCTTCGATGTCGAGCATCGAAGGCATTATTCTCACATATTCATCCAAAACGACAGCGTCTGATGTTGCGGGTAGTGCATAATCAGATTGTAATAAATCCTCTTTTAATACTTTGCCGAAAGTATATTCGTCCGCTTTTGAAAACGAGAAACTCTCTTGAGCCTGAACGGTGAAGGTTGTCACTGTGAGGGCGAGGAGTAATAAAATGCGTTTCATAATAGTTATAGGTTTTGAGTTGAAAAATTGGTTGTTGCGAAGGAAACAATCCCCTATATAGCAAAGATAATAAAAAAATAGGGGGCGGGGGCAAAAAAAACGAAAAAAAATGCAGGTTAAGGTGATTTTTTCGAGGAGTGCTTATATTTTGTAACCATTTTAGAAAAAAAATTACATCTGCGAAAAAATTTATCTTTTGTAGATTAGGCGCCAATAAGGTATCATATCATTATTAAAAAATCTAAATAATTTAATATTTTTATCTTTTTACCACCTTACGAACAACGGACAGACGAAAAAACAGCCGTTAATGATTTTGAATAATCATATTTTTGAGTTTACTTTGTATAACCAATCGAGTTTTTGTAACTCGGCAACCAAAGTAAACAATATAACACCAACAGATATGAAAAAGTATAATTTCAATGCTGGACCTTCGGTGCTGCCCGATGTAGTATTGGAGGCGGCCGCTAAAGCGATAATTGATTTTGACGGAACAGGCCTCTCTCTGCTCTCGATTTCGCACCGCACACCCGAGTTCGAGGCGGTATTGAACGAGGCGCAGAGTCTGTTCAAGGAGTTGCTTAATATTCCCGACAACTATAGCGTATACTTCGTAGGTGGTGGTGCGAGCACACAGTTCTTCCATATGCCCGCTAACTTCCTCGGCACAAAGGCTGGCTATGTAAACACCGGCGTATGGACCAAGAAGGCCATCAAGGAGGCAAAGCGTTATGGAGAGGTGAAGGTGTTGGCTTCGTCTGAGGACAAGAACTTCACTTACATTCCCAAAGGTTTCGATATTCCCGCAGATTTGGATTACCTCTACATCTGCGCCAACAACACAATCTACGGTACCGAGTACAAGGCCGACATCAATTCGCCCGTGCCTGTAATTGCAGATATGAGCTCTAACATCCTGAGTCGTCCGATCGATGTCACAAAATATGCAGTGAT
The DNA here is from genome assembly GCA_017555695.1 of Alistipes sp. Lineage (GTDB taxonomy): Bacteria > Bacteroidota > Bacteroidia > Bacteroidales > Rikenellaceae > Alistipes. The sequence continues at coordinate 92,520 of JAFZFX010000011.1, read as the reverse complement.
TTACGGTGGTGCGCAGAAGAATCTGGCGCCCGCGGGTGTGACATTCGTAATCGTACGCGACGATATGCGCGAAAAGGTGGTGCGCGAGTTGCCCATAATGATGAATGTGAACACTCACATCGAAAACAACTCAATGTGCAACACACCGCCCGTATTCCCCATCTATGTATTGCGCGAGACGCTGAAGTGGATGAAGGCCGAGGGTGGCTTGCAGGTTATCTACGAGCGCAACCAGAAGAAGGCCGCAATGCTCTACGACGAGATTGACCGCAACTCTCTGTTCAAAGGCACAGCCGAGAAGGAGGACCGCTCGGCGATGAACATCTGCTTCGTAATGAGCGAGGGTAACGAGTCTTTGGCCGACGAGTTTATGGCATTTGCGAAGGATCGCGGCATGGTTGGCATCAAGGGTCACCGATTGGTAGGTGGTTTCCGCGCTTCGTGCTACAACGCCTGTCCCGTAGAGGCTGTAGAGGCTCTGGTAGAGTGTATGCAGGAGTTTGAGAAGTTGCACAAATAGAAAAGACAATGGGGTATTCATATCATATACCCACCAAGAGAAATCCTTTTGGAGATGATGTTTTGGAGTGGGAGAGAGGAGAGGTAATCGACTATAACGAGAGACGAAAAAATATGAAGATTCTTATAGCAACCGAGAAGCCATTTGCAAAAAAGGCAGTGGACGGAATTAAGGAGATTTTTAGCGAGGCAGGCTACGAAGTAGTGATGCTGGAGAAATATAGCGACAAAGCTGAGTTATTGGCCGCAGTGGCCGATGTAGATGGCCTTATCGTGCGTAGCGACAAGGTTACGGCCGAGGTGATTGAGGCTGCAAAACAGTTGAAGATTGTAGTTCGCGCTGGCGCAGGTTACGACAATGTGGACTTGGCGGCTGCATCGGCAAAGGATGTGGCGGTGATGAACACACCTGGTCAGAACTCTAACGCCGTAGCGGAGTTGGCGCTGGCGATGATGGTCTATATGTCGCGCAACCAATTCACACCTGGCACGGGAGTGGAGTTGCAGGGCAAGACCGTAGGTATTCACGCCTATGGCAATGTGGGCCGATTGGTTGGCCGCAAGGCGAAGGCGCTGGGTATGAATGTTATCGCTTACGACCCGTTCATCACTGACCGCGTGGTGTTCGACAACGACGGCGTAGAGCCTGTAGGTAGCGTCGAGGAGTTGTATGCCGCATCGGACTTCCTCTCATTGCATATCCCCGCAACAGAACAGACAAAGGGCTCAATCAACTATCAGTTGCTGATGTCTATGCCTCAGGGTGCAACGCTGGTAAACACTGCCCGTAAGGAGGTAATCGATGAGGATGGCCTGAAAGCGGCTCTCACGGAGCGTACTGACCTAAAATATGTAACCGACATTGCTCCTTCGTCAGCCGAGGAGTTGGCCGCAGTGGCTGGCAAGCGTTTCTTCGCAACACCCAAGAAAATGGGCGCAGAGACCGCCGAGGCAAACATCAATGCAGGTCTGGCTGCAGCACGACAGATTGTCGGCTATCTGGAGAGAGGTGAAAATCGCTTCCAACTCAACAAAAAACCTTGTGATTGTAAATAATTTTTAAGACTTATACCCAAATGGTTAAGATAAAACCCTTTTGCGGAATCCGTCCGCCCAAAGAGTATGCCGCAGAGGTGGCATCACGCCCTTACGATGTATTGAATTCTGTCGAGGCAAAGGCCGAAGCTACAGAGCGCTCGCTGTTGCACATCATCAAGCCCGAGATTGATTTCGACCCGATTGCTGATGAACATTCAGAGGAGGTGTATCAGAAGGCTATCGACAACTTCAAGCTTTGGCGCGAGAAGGGTTGGTTGCAGCAGGATAATGAGGAGCATTACTACATCTATGCCCAGACAATGCAGGGACGCACACAGTATGGTATTGCTATGTGCTGCCACTTCGAGGATTATCTCTCGGGAGCTATCAAGAAGCACGAGTTGACACGCCCCGACAAAGAGGAGGATAGAATGATTCATATCCGCAACCAGAAGGCCAATATCGAGCCCGTATTCTTCACATACCCCGACAACGAGGAGATTAACCAGATTGTGGAGAGCGTTGTGGCAGAAAATGAGCCCGACTACGATTTTACGGCGGCTGACGGCTTCGGACACCACTTCTGGGTGGTACGCAGCGAGGAGCAGAATCGTCGCATTACGGAGCTGTTTGCGACCATTCCTGCGTTGTATGTTGCTGATGGTCACCACCGCACTGCAGCTGCAGCAAGAGTGGGACAGGAGTGTATGCAGAAGAATCCTGCACACACCGGCTCGGAGGAGTATTGCTACTTCCTGGCTGTTACATTCCCCGCATCGCAGCTAAAAATCATTGACTACAACCGCGTAGTTCGCGACTTGAACGGACTGACCAAGGAGGAGTTGCTTGCAGCACTCGGCGAGTCATTCGAGGTGGAGAACAAGGGCGCAGAGACATATACACCCGCAGCGTTGCACAACTTTGCAATGTACATCGACGGCGAATGGTACAGCCTTACAGCCAAGGAGGGCACATACGACGACAGCGACCCGATTGGAGTGTTGGATGTTACCGTATTGTCGAGCCTCGTATTGGATAAGATTTTGGGCATCAGCGACCTTAGAACATCAAAGAGGGTAGACTTCGTAGGTGGTATTCGTGGTTTGGGCGAGCTGAAGCGCAGAGTGGACAGCGGCGAGATGAAGGCGGCATTTGCCCTCTATCCCGTATCTATGCAGCAGCTTATCGACATCGCCGACACGGGTAACATTATGCCTCCCAAGACCACTTGGTTTGAGCCTAAGTTGCGTTCGGGCGTGGTGATTCACACATTTGAGGAGTAATTATAACAACTGACACAGAGATAGATGCGTAGAGTTTTTCTTGGTGGCATTGTGGCGGCCGCGTGTTTGCTGATGGCGTGCAAGGAGTGCAAGAGTGATTGTGATGCCTCTTGCATAGTCTCTTCGCGCACTGACAACGAGATAACAATCGACGGCAAGGGCAACGACTGGGCCTCGGCAAAGCCCGTTCTGGAGGGTCTTTTAGCCCCGTGGAATGGCCGAGTGAAGGACAAGACCAACATCTACATCTGCCACGATGAGGAGAATCTCTATTTTCTCTACACCGTAGAGGACGAAACACCCATCTGCGACAACGAGCCGTCAGAGATGTCGGTAGCGTATAGCGACCGCGTGGAGTTCTTCATCAGCAAGGATGCCGGGATGCGGGAGTATGTCTGCGCCGAGATTGACCCTACGGGCAAGGCATTGGGATATACGGCAAAGTATCATCGTCAGTTTGACTACGATTGGGATTTCGATGCGCTGACATCGGCGGCAACAGCCACAGATGTGGGTTATGTAGTAGAGGCATCGCTGCCACTTGCGTGGTTGCGCGAGCAGGGCTACCTGAAGGCCGACAACACAATGCTGATAGGATTATATCGCGGTGACGCAATAGAGCCCCGCAACGACCAGAGCATCAGATGGCTGACCTGGATAGAACCCGAGGTAGTGGATTTCCACCTGCCCTCGTCATTGGGTCAGATAAGGCTGATTAATTAACGAAAAATTCATATACTCCACATCCTATTATTGCATTTTCTTTGTAGTTTTGCAACGACAAACAATGAGGAAAATATAATCGAGTCTCAATACGGAGGCTCATAATAGGATGAATTATGACAAAGAGATTAACTATCGCATTAGTAGCCCACGACAATATGAAACGCGATCTTGCAGAGTGGGTAGATTGGAATTGTAAAAAGTTACTATCTCATAGGCTTATATGTACTGGAACGACAGGCCGCATAGTAGCAGAAACTCTAATGTCTCGACACAACAGCGAGAGTGCAAATTCGCGATTTGACATCACAATGCTAAAGTCTGGCCCATTGGGTGGCGACCAGCAGTTGGGGTCAATGATAGCCAACGGAGATATTGACATGTTAATTTTCTTCTGGGATCCTATGTCAGCACAACCTCACGATGTAGATGTTAAAGCTTTGCTTCGTTTGGCAACGCTCTACAATATCCCAACAGCTATAAATCGTTCTTCGGCAGACTTCTTGATTTCATCACCTCTAATGGGTAGCGAGGAGTATACTCCCGTATTGAACGACTATTCGTCATACATAGAACGACAGTTAAAATAATATTATCACGAATTATTACAAAGGGTTGTCCAGCACTAAAGTTGGGCAACCTTTTTTATTGTAGAACTTCTTTCATTTTATTGGCTTATCACACAATTTATAACAAAAAAAATGACTACCTTTGTCGGGATTGTGCTCGCGCCCAAACTTTGGGCTTAAAAGCGCAGACGACCTACATAAATTTGATTTAATTTATTACCCAATCGAAATGATAAAATCGATGACCGGTTTCGGTAAGGGAGAGGTAGCCCTTTCGAACAAGAAGATTACCGTAGAGGTGCGTTCACTCAACTCTAAACAGTTGGATTTGAATGTAAAACTGCCCGCTTTGTATCGCTCATTTGAGTTCGACATCCGTTCTCGCGCAGCAGCAGCTATCACACGAGGCAAGAGCGACATTACGGTGACTGTGGAGAATACCGCCACTAACACTTCAGCTACAATCAACAAGGAGATATTCCGCGAGTATCTGCGTCAGATGAACGACACTCTGGCCTTTTCGGGCGTGGATGCCGACTACGACGCTATCGTTCCCGTAATTATGCGTCTGCCCGAGGTGGTATCAACACAAGCAGAGGAGGTGACAGAGGAGGAGCAGGCAGCACTGATGAGTGCCGTAGATGCAGCACTTGCACAGTTCAACTCATTCAGAGAGCAGGAGGGTGCTACGCTTATCGCCGACCTATTGCGCCGTGTAGATCTGATTGAGGAGTTGAAGGCGCAGGTTGAGCCCTACGAACAGAGCCGTTGCGAGACTATCAAGAACCGTATTCGCGAGAATCTGGCACAGTTGCAGGTAGCTGTAGATAGCAACCGTCTGGAGCAGGAGATGATCTTCTATATCGAGAAGTTGGATATCACCGAGGAGAAGGTGCGTTTGTCGAACCACTGCCGTTACTTCCGCGAGGTGGCTGCCAACGAGGAGGCTGCTGGTCGTAAGTTGGGCTTCATCTCACAGGAGATGGGTCGTGAGATTAACACACTCGGATCGAAGGCCAATGAGGCAAACATACAGATTCTGGTCGTTAAGATGAAGGACGAGTTGGAGAAAATCAAGGAGCAGGTATTAAACATTTTGTAGCATATGGCAACTGGTAAACTTATAATATTTTCGGCACCGAGCGGCTCGGGTAAGACAACAATCGTTAAGGAGTTGTTGAAGATTTTTCCGCAATTCGAGTTCTCAATCTCGGCCACATCGCGCCAGCCTCGTGGCCAGGAACAGAATGGAGTAGATTACTTCTTTCTCTCGCAGGAGGAGTTCCGCACCAAGGTGCAGGCTGACGAGTTCGTTGAGTGGGAGGAGGTTTATAACGGCACTTGCTACGGCACACTCAAGAGCGAGATGGAGCGCATCTGGGGCAAGGGTAATGTAATCATTTTCGATGTGGATGTGATGGGTGGTATCAACCTCAAGCGCATCTTCGGCGAGGCAGCTTGCTCAATGTTCATTATGCCACCTTCTGTGGAGGAGTTGCGCCGCAGATTGGAGGGTAGAGGCACCGACTCGGCAGAGACAATCGAGAAGCGTGTAGCAAAGGCTGACTTCGAGATTTCAAAGTCGGGCGAGTTTGATTATGTGGTGGTGAACGATGTATTGGAGGATGCCATTGCAAAGGCTCGTCGCATCATTGAGAACTTCCTGGCATAAAACACGCTAAGATGGCAAAGAAGAGGATGATGTTATACTTCGGGTCGTTCAACCCCGTACACCGAGGCCATACAGCACTCGCAGAGTATGCGGTTGAGAAGGGACTGTGCGATGAGGTGGCGATGATTATCTCGCCGCAAAACCCATTCAAGCAGGATGCCGTGCAGGCTCCCGAGATGGATCGCTACGCAATGGTGGAGATAGCCTGTCGCAACTCACGATTCCCGAATCACATCGTGCCATCGGTGATAGAGTTTCTGTTGGAGAAGCCATCATACACAATCAACACGCTGCGCCACTTGAAGGAGAACTATGGCGATATAATGGAGTTCAAGATTTTGATAGGTAGCGACCTTATTAACACTCTACCGCAATGGCGAGAGGCCGAGGAGATTATCGCAGGGTACGACATTTTCGTCTATCCGCGACCAGGCGTAGAGATGACATACTCAACTCCGCGCACAACATTCCTTGCCGACGCTCCACAGTATGATTACTCTTCGACTCAAATCAGAGAGGCGTTGGAGCAGGGTGGAGATATAACCCGAATGATTGACGGTGAGGTAGCTGGCTACATCCGCGAAAAAGGGTTGTGGCGAGCAACAAAATAGATGAAGAGAACAGACAAAAAGTAATTAAACGATGATAGAGATTGATGATAAAATAGTAAGCGCCGATCTGCTGCGTGAGTGCTTTGCGTGCGACATCAGCCGTTGCAAGGGCATCTGCTGCGTAGAGGGTGATGCTGGTGCTCCGCTGGAGTTGGACGAGGTGGATATCCTGGAGCAGGAGTATGAGTCATACGCCAAATATATGACCGAGGAGGGCCGCCGCGAGATTGAGCGACAGGGATTTATGGTCGTAGATGCTGACGGCGACTACACCACTCCATTGATAAACGAGGCCGAGTGCGCCTATGCTTTTACCGAGGATGGCATAACATATTGCGCCATCGAGCGAGCATATCGTAATGGTGAGTGTTCGTTCCTGAAGCCCATATCGTGCCATCTCTATCCGATTAGAGTAGCGCAGTTCTCAAATGGTTCGTATGGACTCAACTACCACCGTTGGGCAGTATGCCGTGATGCAGTGGAGTGTGGCAAGAAGTTGGGCTTACCCGTATATAAGGCGCTGAAGGAGCCTATCATCCGTCGTTTTGGTGAGGAGTTCTACAAGGCGTTGGAGTGTGCCGAGGAGTTACTTAAGGAACAGAAGTAAAATAATAAAAGAGATAAAAACACAATAAAATGAATTTTCGCAGAAACCTGCTGTTAGTATTTTTGCTTTTCGTAGCAACGGCTGCCGTAGCGCAGCAGACAGAGTCGGATACAACAAAGACCGACACACTCAAGACCAAGACACTGCCCAGCGACGCCGTCGTAGTTAAGCGCGTTCCGTTGGCATCAGGCCCAGAGTTCAGCGCATCGGATGTATTGGTGGTGGATACCATTCCTTCATCGAGCGAGGGTCTGAACATTGTTCTCTACAACGACAACACTTGGCGTTTTGTGCGTAACCGCGACATTGATGTATTGGACGAGACCGTATTTATTCAGGATTGGGACACAACAAAGGTACAGCCCTACAAGGTGGAGCTGAAGGATTTGCCCATCTCGATGGTTATTGACCTGGTGGATTCGTTGAAGAGCTACCACTATCCGTTTAAGGGTCGTGTAACATCGAAGTATGGCCCCCGCCGTCGCCGCATACACCAGGGTACAGATATCGACCTTGAGACTGGCGACCCTGTTTATGCTACATTCGATGGCCGCGTGCGTATCTGCACCTACATAAGCGGTGGTTATGGTAATCTGGTTGTATTGCGCCACGACAACGGCTTGGAGACATATTACGCTCACCTTTCGGAGATTAGCGTAAAACCCAACGAGTGGGTAACAGCTGGTCAGCAGATTGGTAAGGGTGGTAACACCGGCCGCAGCACAGGCTCGCATCTGCACTATGAGATTCGTTACAAGGGTCAGACATTCGACCCCGAGCGTCTGATTGACTTCACAACGGGAGATCTGCGCCGTGAGACATTCTTGCTCAAGCGCACATACTTCAGCCCGTACTCTCGTTTCACTCAAGACTTCGAGGAGGAGATACAGAGCGACGAGGAGGACAAGAAGATTGCAGCCGAGGCGGCAGCTGTTAAATATCACATCGTCAAGAAGGGTGACACGCTGGGTCGTATTGCCATCAACAACCACACAACAGTTACAAAGTTATGTCAGTTGAACGGCATCAAGAAGACCACAACTCTGCGTATCGGCCAGCGAATAAGAGTAAGATAAAAGGCTCTAGGCGTATTAAACTCATTTGCTAAAACAATTAAGCGTATGAAAAAATTTTTCTGCACACTGATTCTGTCTGCACTTTCGTGCTTGCTGTACGCGCAGACAACCGCCGAGACTGCCTTGGTGGATTACATCAACAATGGCGACAAAACCTATGGTTGGGAATTTGTGGACCAGATGCGAGGTGAGGGTGTGACGGCTTATCGTCTGGAGTTCACATCGCAGAAGTGGCAGGATATTGTTTGGCGTCACGAGTTGGTAGTAATTATCCCCGACGAACTAAAGCACGACGAGGCTCTACTGCACATATCGGGTGGTAGTGTGAATACCGAGACCGAGAAACCCAACCTGCATAGTTGGGATGACGGCACAATCGCTACGCAGTCGAACATTGCGCGCCGTTGCAATGCCGTTACAGCTATTCTATGGCAAGTACCACGCCAGCCCCTATACGGAGGCAAGTATGAGGACGATCTGCTCTCATATACGCTCTTCCGTTTTATGAAAGAGCAGGACTATTCGTGGCCGTTGCTCTTCCCGATGGTGAAGAGTGCCGTAAAGGCAATGGACGCCATCGAGGAGTTTGTAGCCGAAAAGCGCACCAAAACGGTGAACAAGTTTGTACTCAACGGCTACTCAAAGCGCGGTTGGACAACCTGGATGACAGCGGGTTCGGGCGACAAGCGCGTGGTAGCTATTGCACCTGCGGTGATAGATATCTTGAATATGCGCGTCAATGTGCCGTATCAGCGCCATATGTTTGGCGATTACAGCGCATCGATTGGCGACTATGTGAGAATTGGACTTACCGAGGAGTTGATTACTCCCGAGGGTTGGACAATCGTGAAAATGGTAGATCCATACTCTTATCGCAAAAACTACACAATGCCTAAGATGGTGATGCTCGGCTCGAACGACCCATATTGGTCTACCGATGCTGCGAAGAACTACCTTAACGACATACCTGGCGATAGTTGGACAGCATACTCGGTCAATGCAGGTCACGGTCTTAATGACGAGGCGACATCTTCGCTCGAGGCATTCTTCCACCAAAGTATCAACGGCCTGAAATATCCCCGCATGGAGTACAAGCCAAAGCAGACAGAGGAGAACATAGAGTTCAGTTTCAAGGCAGAGAAGGGACTCTTGGAGGAGGTAGAGATTTGGGAGGCTGTATGCGAAAACAGAGACTTCAGAAAGCAGAAATTCATCTGCAAAAAGGCTGATGTGAAGAGTGGCGCTACACGATTCATGGTGGAGGTTGATTACCCAGAGAGCGGCTACAAAGCCTTTGTGGTTATCCTGAAGTATAAGCATCCCAGCAAGCCCAATAGCACATACAACATCACTACGCGTATGTATACAGCCGACAGCAAGGAGCTATTCGACAAACCATACATCACCAATTTGGTAGAACCATAAAGACAACAACGGCGACCCCTTAATGAGGTCGCCGTTGTTATTTAGTCCGAACAGATTAGAACAAGATATTAGTCTCCTCGTTCTGCAAATCGTCGGCACGACGCTTCCACTCGGCAGGGGGATTATCGGACGGTTGTGGCCACCAGAAGCCCTTTGACGAGTATTGAATCTTTGCACCAGTAGCACTAACACTCATTACGGCCATACCTATATCGCCATAGAATGTGGCGGGCAGTGACACGGTCGGAACCATATGCAAACCCTGACGGGGACGGATGATGTGCGCCAATTTGCTCCAATAGTGCACATGTCCGAATATATAGCCCTTCACATTGGGCGATGATGCAATCAGACTCTCCAGCGCTGGCAACTCCTTCAGCGGGTGGTGAGCACCAAGCAACACGGAACGCTCTCCTTTCGAGAGAAGATAACTTTTCAGCCACTCAATTTGAGCAGAATCCACCTCACCATTTACATTTGTAGCCTGACGGGGCTTGAGATTGGGCAGTTCGCTCAACGAATCTAGCATCACAATATCTACATCGGGTAGCTCAACAACCGACACCACACGACCTTCAACGGGCGAAGAGGCTACATACTGCGGGAAGACCTTAAAGAAGGCCTCACGACGGTCGTGGTTACCCATAGCCAGCGTAATCTTAATACCAGCATCCTCAAGCGGGCGAAGCAACTCGGCGGCATAACGATAGTCCTCCTCCAGACCATAGTCCCACGCCACATCGCCAAAGACAATCACATTGGCGGGCAGAGGACGCATAGAGAGAATCTCCTCGATGCGTAGTTGCAACGAAGTGGGGTTATAGGGGTAGTGTATAGATTTGCCATTGTTGAGCTCCCCGCAGATATGAATATCCGACAAAAGCACAACTTTCGATGGGTCGATTCGCTTCTTTTGAGCCTTGGCTACAAGCGATTCGATATGCTCAAGCACATCGGCACGGGCAGCTGTGGGCAGAATTGCTGCGCCACCCAGCGCCACCATAGATGTTAAAAACTTTTTCCTATCCATAATTATATTATGATGTATTAATACTCTCTTGCACCAAAGATTGTTGAGCCGATACGCACCTCAGTGGAGCCATACTCCAATGCGATGTGGTAATCGTCAGACATTCCCATAGATAGGGTATCGAACTCCTCGCCAAAATAGGTAGCGAGTTCGGCCTTACAAGCGGCCAAACGCTCAAAGTCGGCCCTTACCATAGCCTCATCGTCGGTGAATGTTGCCATACCCATCACACCACGCAGACGGATATTGGGGTAGTTACTAAAACCGCCCTCACGCACGAAGGTCAGCAGTTCATTATAATCCCAACCCGACTTGGTCAGTTCATTAGTGACATGTATCTCAAGCAGACAATCTATCGTGCGACCACACTTTGCAGCCTGGCGATCAATCTCGGCCGCAAGTCGCTCGCTATCAAGCGACTCGATTAGCGTAACGAAGGGGGCAATATATTTTACTTTGTTGGTTTGCAAGTGGCCTATCATATGCCACTCGACATCATCAGGCATCGTCTCGGCCTTTAGCTTCAGCTCCTGCGGACGGCTCTCGCCGAATGCTCGCTGACCAGCATCATAGGCCTCGCGCAGAGCCTCGACAGGATGAAATTTCGACACAGCGAGTAGCTTTACACCCGCAGGCAACTCTTGATTAAGACGCTCTATTTCACTTTTGATTGACATCTATCTAAAATTTATAAAATTCTACTTGGCTCGATAAACATAGTTGAAACGGCCCTGCGGCGCAGAGTCTCCGTTCAGATAAAACTCATACACATCGCCCTCAGTCTGTGTATTGTCAGACCACTTGAACTCCAGAGCGAACTCCACACCGTTGGTAAGCCCAAACATCTCGAGCGGTATAGCGAGTTCCATCTCATTTTCCACGACGCTATATTTAATATTACCAATACGCTGCCAGATGCCACCATCCACCGAGCGCTCTACAACGGCACTTTCGGCAGAGGGATTAATGCGATTAATCACATAATCGTAACCCTCCCAGCCTGTTTCGCGCTTGCGATCCACATCAATATAGAGGCGCATCCACGCGCGATCAGTAGATGGAGTAATAGGCTCGGCACAAGCAACATAGAAGTAGATATTGCTCTTATCGTGTGCAACTTTAGTGCTAACAATATCGTTACGGCCGCTGGTGTTCTGATAGTGCAGACCTTTCCAACCATCGCTATTGCGGTGGAGTGTATTTCCGCGTGTCGCATCATATCCAGCAATGGGTTGCCACTCCTCGAATCGGCCATCCACCTTCATTCTCTTGACAGCCTCGGCAGGAGCTGAAAGTGTTGATGGCATACCCTTGAAACGGCGGATGTTGGCAATCATCTGATAATAGTAGTTGTCGCCGTGGCCGCCTCGCATAGGCTCGATGTCGCGGCTATGCTCCTGATCGAACTGGTCGGGGAAGGCGTTTTTCTGATTCGACCACTCCTCAAATCGACCCATAATCCACTCGTTCCAACCCGTAATGAAGATGAAGTCGGGGTCGATAGCCAACGCGCGATCCCACTGTTCCTGGAAGTTAAGACCCTGATTGACCACATCTTCAGTGTAGTTGTGACCTTTGGCATCAGTGTAGCTACGGCCGAAAGCGCCCTTGGTATTCATTGCGCTCAAACCCTGATGTGCAGTCCAATTCTGCGACACTCCGACAGTCACCTGCTCGAAGCCGCCACTCTGTTTCTTGACAAAGCCGTGCTGAGGATAGACCTCCAACCAACCCCAATGATCTTCACGCTGCGGACCCTTATTATAGACGGGCTGACCAGGGCGGAAGGTGAAGTAGTTGCGAATCTCGCGGTGGAGAGCCGTTGCTTCGGCATCGCCCTCGACATCGATTAGCATCTCGGGGTAGGCCATAATAAGCGGTTTGCCCTGCCACTTGAAGAATAGCTCCTCGTACTTGGCTGGTTTATACAAATCTTTGTATATGCTAACGATGGCCTCGCGGCTACCCTCGGTAGGGCCGAAGGCGAGCATAAATGCTATCTGCGGGGTATTGATGCCATCGCGACGAGCCTCGGCAAAGGTCTCGCACAGAGCCTGATATGACTCACGCCAAGTGTAGTTACCGTTAGTGCAGTCGAAGAACAACACATCGACACCCGCATCGGCTAACATCTCGGCGTGCTTACGCAGTACCCACTTATCGGTATCGCGATAGAAGCCGAACAAAGGCTCGCCCCAGAAAAAGGTGTGAGGGGTATTATCCCACGCAGGGTGTTCGTAGTTGTAGGCAGCATCGGGATGTTTCTCTATTATTCGGCTCGGGATAGTAGCTTCGAGATTAGAGAAATTGGTATGCCATGTCCAATAGAACAGACCCACAAACTTATCTTTGCGGGGTGCGCCAACCTCGTCGGCATCGGGCAGTTTGCGACCAAGTGCATCGGTAGCGGGGAGTCCATTACCGTAGTTCTGCGCTGACAGCGGAGATGATATCGCTGCAAAAAGTGCAAGCGAGAGTAAAAAGGTTATCTTTCTCATATATTTAATCGGTTACAGTTATCTTTCCTATGCGGTAGCGCTTGTGGCCGTCAGAGCCGTAATAGGGTAGTTCGTAGAGGGGTGTGCCGTCACGCTGACCCACAGAGACATAGAGGTCGTATTCGCCTGCGGCGCAAGCCCTAAAGAATACGCCAGCTTTATCCTCGTAGCGGGGTGCTACGCGGAATGATTGTTTAACCTCTACGGCTTTGGCTTTACCGGGAGCGGCTACTTGCAGACTCTTGACATCGAATGAATCGACCACCAAAGTAGAGACTATACCACCTTTGCTGTCTTTAAGAGTGAAACAAGGATAACCGCCACGATAGCAGGGGGCTACGCCCACATTGCACCACTCGCTCTTGATTGCGAACTCCTCACCTCGCGCCACACTCTTGGGCCATTCGATATTGCTAACGCTAAAGCGATAACCCATACGGCGGTTGATGCGCTCGATGACATCGCGATTCTCTTCGAGCAAAATTCTCGGCCACCAGTGTATAGACATAAACGATGAGTGGTAATCCTCAACGGATTTCATCAGCCAATCTTTATCCCAATATGATTCATTATAGTGTGCATGCTCAAGAATGACAGGCAAAGTTGGCCAAAATTTCTGCGCCAACTCACTACTTCCCCACGCATTGGGCGGTGGCGATACAAGGATACTATCATCACGCAGTGTCACGCCCTTCGAGAAGGCATAATCGGTAATCTCAAATTTTGATGCACTATTACTATAAACCGCAAAATCATCCGAAATGCAGAGTTGCGTCGATTGGAAGTGGCGAAGATATATATCTATATGGCGCTTTTGAGTCTCGACGCCCCACGAGTGGCCGTGCTTGGGGGTGGTCATAACGGTGTGACCCTCGCCCCACATACCAAAGTGGCCAACATCGACAAATGCGACATTGGGGTTATTGTCGTATCTCGCAGCAAAGGCCTTGATAAAATTTTCGACCTTCTCCAAAAATATCTTATCGTCATATTCGGGCTCAATATATTGACCCTCGACATCGTAGCCAACGGCGCCAGCATCAAAGACCCACTTGGGCGTAGCGTAGTAGAGCCAACTCTCCATAGCACTAATGCGGAAGGCTACATATTTACCCTTCTCAATCCAGCGCTGAGCGGGAGTATCGAGCAACTCCCACACAAATTTACCCTCCTCGGGCTCGACAAATGACCACGGCACACGCAGATAGACGGTAGAGAGTCCAGGAAAATCGTCCACTGTATCCGACGGAGCGAGCTTTGAGCCATAATTCTCCAACTCATTGGAGTAGAAATACATAACCCAACCCATCATCGGATTCACCAATGCTGCGCCATTATCGGCTAATAATGCCTCATATCGCTCACCTTTATCAATAACCGTAGCAGAAATACCCTCACGCACGGTATCAGACTGAGCAGTCTCTGCTGCATTACTGCGACCATACATACCTACGACCAAAGCGGCGGCAGACACGCCTGCTCGCTGCAAGAATTGACGCCTATTAATTTTCCCCATAGTCAAACTTTCATTAATAAGTATGTATGTTACCTACGCTTAATTATTCTGTGATTGTAATCTTTCCGATTCTATAACGACGATGACCGTCAGAGCCGTAATAGGGTAGTTCGTAGAGGGGTGTGCCGTCACGCTGCCCCACAGAGACATAGAGATCATATTCACCAGCCTGACAAGTGCGGAAGAATACGCCAGCTTTATCCTCGTAGCGGGGTGCTACGCGGAATGATTGTTTAACCTCTACGGCTTTGGCTTTATCGGGAGCGGCTACTTGCAGGCTCTTGACATCGAATGAATCGACCACCAAAGTAGAGACTATGCCACCCTTGCTGTCTTTAAGAGTGAAACAAGGATAACCGCCACGATAGCAGGGGGCTACGCCCACATTGCGCCACTCGCTCTTGATTGTAAACTCCTCACCTCGAGCCACACTCTTGGGCCATTCGATATTGCTAACGCTAAAGCGGTAACCCATACGGCGGTTGATGCGCTCGATGACATCGCGGTTCTCTTCGAGCAAAATTCTCGGCCACCAGTGTATAGACATAAACGATGAGTGGTAATCCTCAACAGCCTTCATCAGCAGGTCCTTGTCCCAACTACCTCTATCGACCGAGCCACCATAGTGTTCGTGTTCGAGAATGACGGGCAGTGTAGGCCAGAACTGCTGTGCCAACTCGCTATGATACCACGAATTGGGGTAGGGTTGCACCAAGATACTATCATCACGCAGTGTCACGCCCTTCTCGAAAGCGTAATCGGTAATCTCGAACTTTGAGGCACGATTATCGTGACCCGCAAAGTCGTCAGAGATACATAGTTGCGTTGAGCGGAAATGGCGAAGATAGAGGTCTATATGGCGCTTTTGAGTCTCGATGCCCCACGCGTGGCCGTGCTTGGGGGTAGTCATAACGGTGTGACCCTCGCCCCACATACCAAAGTGGCCAACATCGACAAACGCAACATTGGGATTATTATCGTATCTCGCAGCAAAGGCCTTGATAAAATTCTCGACCTTCTCCAAAAATATCTTATCGTCATATTCGGGCTCGATATAGTGCCCCTCAACATCGTAACCAACGGCACCAGCATCAAAGACCCACTTGGGCGTAGCATAGTAGAGCCAACTCTCCATAGCGCTAATACGGAAGGCTACATACTTGCCCTTCTCAATCCAGCGCTGGGCAGGAGTATCGAGCAACTCCCACACAAATTTACCCTCCTCGGGCTCAACAAATGACCACGGCACACGCAGATAGACGGTAGAGAGTCCTGGAAAATCGTCCAGTGTATCCGACGGAGCGAGTTTTGAACCGTAGTTGGTCAAGATGTTTGAATAGAAGTGCATAGTCCATCCCATCATAGGATTTACCAGCGCCGCACCATTGTCGGCCATCACCGCACTGAATCTGTCACCCTTGTCGGCAACCGTAGCAGAAACGCCCTCACGCACAATTTCATCAGATTGAGCAGCCTCGGCTGCATTACTGCGCTCATACATACCTACGGCCAAAGCGGCGGCAGACACACCTGCTCGCTGCAAGAATTGACGCCTATTAATTTTCCCCATAGTCGAAATTTTGTTTTCACAAATATAAGAAAAATTCATTTCTCTGCATAGCAAAAATCAAATCACACAATAAAAAACATCCTTTCGCTCGCCACCGAAAGCCGACCGAGGCAAATGTTTTATGCGGCGAATAACAAAAGTGGGTGATTAAGCAACAAATTATTTCAGAATATGTCTATTTTTGTTATCTTTGTGAATTATAAACATATCAAAAAAACTATGACACCTATTATTGCACTTATGACGGTGGCCATATATCTGGTCATACTATTCTATGTCGCGTGGAAAGCATCGCGAGGTAGCAACAACTCGTCGTTCTTCACCGGCGGCCGTAGCAATTCGTGGTTTGTAACTACAATGGCAATGGTCGGAGCAGCCATATCGGGAGTTACCTTCATCTCTGTACCTGGTTGGGTGGCACAGAGTGGATTCTCATATATGCAGATGGTGCTGGGATTCGTTGTGGGTTACAGTCTCGTGGCATTTGTATTGATCCCGCTCTTCTACAAACTAAATGTGATTTCGCTCTATCAATACCTCGATGACCGCTTCGGCTCGAAGTCGTATG
This sequence comes from Alistipes sp., assembly GCA_017555695.1. Classification (GTDB taxonomy): domain Bacteria; phylum Bacteroidota; class Bacteroidia; order Bacteroidales; family Rikenellaceae; genus Alistipes. Next base: position 75,815 of record JAFZFX010000011.1, on the reverse strand, counting down.
CTACGGGAGCGTGGTTCTTCTTCATCTCGAAGATGACGGGAGCGTCGCTGCGAGCATTTTTGATTTGCGCCGTGTTGCAGACGCTGGTATTTGAGGCCTACGGAGTACCTTTCGTGGCGAATGTGGCCATTATGATGGCGCTCGTATGGCTATACACACGCACGGGCGGTGTAAGTTCGGTAATCAGCACCGACCTATTGAAGACAATATGCCTTATCGGTAGCGTGGTTCTGTGTATTTTCTTTATGATTCGCGAGTTGGGCCTTGGCTTTGGCGAGGCTATTGCGCAGGTATCGTCACACGACTACTCGCAAACATTCTTCTTTGAGGATGGAACCGACAAGCGCTTCTTCTGGAAGCAATTTTTGGCTGGTATCTTTATGTCTATCGCCACTACAGGTCTTGACCAGGATATGATGCAGCGCACACTCTCGTGCAAGAGTCCACGCGATTCACAGAAGAATCTGGTTATCTCAATCGTACTGCAAGCGGCAGTGATATTTATGTTCTTGTTCCTGGGTGTATTGTTCTACATCTACCTGAGCGGTAAGGGCATTGTGGCAGGCAACGAGAGTTTCTTCCCGATGGTGGATGCCGCAGGTAACGCAATCATTGCTGACAGCGACCAGGTATTCTCATACATCGCAACAAAGAGTGGCCTGCCGTTAATCGTCGGCATATTGTTCGTGCTGGGTCTTATTTCATCGACCTATTCGGCTGCGGGCTCGGCTATGACGGCTCTGACAACATCATTCACAGTGGATATTATGCACGGCACAAAGCGTTATGACGAACAACGCCTGACCATCGTACGCAAGCGCATACACATTGCTATGGCTGTGATGATGGGTATCTTCATCCTGATTTTCAACGCCTGCAAAAACACCAGCCTGATTGATATGGTTTACACATTGGCAAGTTACACATATGGTCCGATACTCGGTATGTTCGCCTTCGGCATCTTCTGCCATCGTCACACAGCCGACAAGTATGTGCCCTTTGCAGCCATCATCGGCGTAGGCTTGAGCCTTGTGTTGCAGCTCAATTCAGAGCGTTGGTTTGGCGGATATAAGTTCAGCTATGAGATTCTGCTCTTCAATGCCGCCTTTACAGCGATAGGAATGTGGATTCTTTCACTTAAAAAGAACAACAAATAAGATGATACTTACCGCAGATTCAGGTTCAACAAAGTGCCATTGGGCTTTGGTTGAGCAGACAGGTGCCGACGATGCACTGCGAGTGATAGAGACCAGAGGTATCAACCCCGTGACTTGTTCTACAGAGCAGGTGAGGGAGATTATCGCCGAGGGATTGCTACCCAATATAGATATTGAGTCGGTGGAGGGCGTATACTTCTATGGTGCGGGCTGCATCGCTAACGCTCCCGCCACATTGGAGTTGCAGGGCGTATTGAAGGATATATTCTTTTCGACCAAGGAGGTGACAGTAGCAACTGATATGCTTGGTGCGGCGCACGCCTTGTGTGGCAAGGAGAAGGGTATTGTCTGCATACTCGGCACAGGTTCTAACTCGGCTTACTATGATGGCGAACAGTTAGCAAAGAATGTACCGCCGTTGGGATACATCCTGGGCGATGAGGGTGGCGGTGCCAACCTAGGACGCACATTCGTAAGCGACGCGCTCAAGGGTTTGATGCCCGCAGAGACGGTGGAGTTGATGTATACAGAGTGCGAGACTTCGTATGCACAGATTATCGAGAATGTATATCGCAAGCCCAACGCCAACCGCTATCTGGCCTCATTCGTACCTTTTATGGCTCGTCATCGCGACATAGCGGAGATGCGCCGTTGCATTGACCGCGCATTTGACAACTTCATCGAGCGCAACCTGTTGCAATATGCCGATGTAGAGAGCATGCCCATCAACTTTGTGGGCAGCATCGCCGCAGTTTTTGAGCAGGAGCTGAAGGAGGCTCTCGACCGCCATTCACTTACATTAGGTAAAATAGAACGCTCTCCGATTGGAGGGATGGTTAAATATCACACAGCACTATGACATTTGAAAAGATTACCGAGCGCTCGTCGCTCTACGACAACCTCGACAAGATGAGCGTTGCCGAGATTGTAGAATCAATCAATACCGAAGACCGCAAGGTCGCAGAGGCCGTAGGCAAGGCCCTGCCACAGATTACAGAACTCGTTGAGCGCCTTATCGAGCGTATGCGCCGTGGTGGCCGTCTCTTCTACATCGGAGCTGGCACAAGTGGCCGTCTGGGTGTTTTGGATGCATCGGAAATTCCGCCCACATTTGGTATGCCACCCACAGTTGTAATCGGCGTAATCGCTGGTGGCGAGACAGCCCTGCGTAACCCCGTAGAGGGCGCAGAGGATGACACCGAGCAGGGTTGGAAAGACTTGATGGCTCACAACATCAACGAGAACGATACACTGGTAGGTGTAGCGGCATCGGGTACTACACCTTATGTGGTTGCTGCACTTAAGGAGGCTCGCAAGCAGGGTCTGCTGACAGCATCTATCTCGTGCAACCCCTCATCACCTATGGCCGAGGCCGCAGAGATTGCCATTGAGGTTATCGTAGGCCCTGAGTTTGTTACCGGCAGCTCGCGCATGAAGGCTGGTACGGCACAGAAGATGACACTCAATATGATTAGTACGGGTGCTATGATTGGACTCGGACGAGTGAAGGGCAACCGTATGGTAAATATGCAGTTGTCGAATACCAAGTTGGTAGACCGAGGCACGCGAATGATTGTTGATTCGCTGGGCATACCTTACGACCAGGCACAGCAGTTGTTGTTGCTGCACGGCTCGGTGGCTGAGGCTATCAAGAACTTTGAGAACAAATAAAAACTAACTCTAAACAATATGAGAAAATTTATCTTATCAGCAATTTTGTTGTTGGGCGTTGTAGCGACTCCGTCACGCGCCTGCACAAACTTTATAATTACGCGTGGAGCTTCGACCGACGGCTCTATTATGGTTACTTATGCTGCCGACTCACACCAGCTCTATGGCGAGTTGTACAAGCACAATGCTACAAAGTACAAGGCTGGCGCAATGATGCCCGTACATGAGTGGGATACAGGCAAATATCTGGGTGACATTCCGCAGGTAGCCAAGACACACTCAACAGTGAGCAATATGAACGAACATTCGCTCATCATCACCGAGACCACCTATGGCGGTCGCCCCGAGTTACACAACCCCGAGGGTTTGATTGACTATGGCTCGCTGATTTACATCACACTGCAGCGTGCAAAGACCGCCCGTGAGGCTATCAACACTATCGTAGAGTTGGCCAACACTTACGGTTACTATTCAGAGGGCGAGAGTTTCTCGATTGCCGACACCGAGGAGGCTTGGATTATGGAGCTTATCGGCAAAGGCCCGCAGGAGAAGGGTATCGTATGGGTGGCACGCCGCATTCCCGACGGTTGCATCTCGGCACACGCCAACCAGGCTCGCATCGCTACATTCCCGCTCAATGATCCCGAGAATTGTATGTATGCACCCGATGTAATCACATTCGCACGCAAGAAGGGTTACTTCAACGGTAAGGACGAGGAGTTCTCGTTCTGTGATGCTTATGCTCCGCTGGATTTCAGCGCAATGCGAGGCTGCGAGGCTCGTGTTTGGGCCTTCTTCCGCAAGTTCACCGATGGTATGGACAAGTATTTGGATTACGCTATGGGCCACAACCCTGCAAACCGTATGCCCCTTTGGGTTAAGCCTACAAACAAGATTTCACCCAAGCAGGTATTCGACGCAATGCGTGACCACTACGAGGGTACACCTATGGATATGACAACCGACCTTGGCGCTGGTGGCCACGGCTTGGCTTATCGCTGGCGTCCTATGTCGTGGAAGGTGGATGAGAAGACCTATGTAAACGAGCGCGCTATCGCTACACAGCAGACTGGTTTCTGGATGGTAGGTCAGGCTCGTCCCGAGAAGACTGGTATTTTGTGGTTTGGCGTGGACGATGCCGCTACATCTTGCTTGACACCCATCTACTGCAACACTACCGAGGTTCCCGCAAACTTTGCAAAGGATAACGGCTCAATGCTGGATTACACACACTCATCGGCTTTCTGGTTGTTCAACCGCGTGACTAACTTCGCATACTTGCGCTACGACATGATGTCGGCCGACATCCGCAAGGTGGTTGATTTCTGGGAGAACTCGATGTTGGAGGCCGTAGAGAGAGCCGATAATTCGGCTGCAAAGCTCTCGGCAAAGAGCCAGCAGAAGTATCAGTCTCGTTTCAGCGTGAATATGGCAAACGAGATATTTGAGAACTGGAGCCGTCTGGATAAGTACTTGTTGATTAAGTATGTAGATGGTAATGTAAAGAGCGAGCATTTCGATGTTCTACACTATGTGATTGGCAAGAACGACAACGCCAAGCACTTTGTAGACAATGGCAACGGAGCAGAGATTCCCGATAAGATTCAGTTCCCTGGCTACAACGAGAAGTGGAAGCGTGCCGTAGCTGCCGACAATGGCAAGATTTTGGAGCAGAAATAGGGTATAACCTAAACAACAAAGCCGTATGAAGAGAATAATTTGTGCATCGACACTGCTGCTTGCGTTACTCAGCACAACAGCCAACGCACAGCCGTCGTTTCCGCGCTCAGCCAAGGAGGATGCTTCTGGCTTTATGAGCCAGGCCTATTGGGCTATGTGGAACGAAGAGGAGCAGGCACGCATCGACAAGGATATTGAAAAATACCGCAAGGCTGATGGCGAGCTGACCCTCACCAACATTGCCCGAAATTCGGAGGTGAAGATTGAGCAGATATCGCACAAATTCATCTTTGGCGCACATATATTCAACTACAACCAGTTGGGAAAGAGCGAATATAACGAGCGTTACAGAGAACTATACGGCACTCTCTTCAACTCGGCAACGATAGCCTTCTACTGGCGCACATTCGAGACCGAACCAGGGCGTATGCGCTTTGCAACAGAGTATTGGGACACCGAGGAGTATTGGAACAATTGCCCCAATCCGTACGACCAGCCACACTGGCGACGCCCATCGACCGACCAATTGGTGGAGTTCTGCAAAGAGAAGGGTATTCGTGCTCACGGCCATGTACTCATTTGGGGTAGCCGCAGATGGCATCAACCCGAGTGGTTGCAGAATCTGATGACACCTTCGGAGCGTGAAACATTCAAGCGCCTATTCCCCAATGAGCCTAACCGCTTCCGCGATGAGGATGCGATGTCGGAAGAGTACAAGCAGCTCTCACACGACCAGGTAGCAGAGTGTTTCAAGGAGTATCTCGACACGCTCAATAGGGTGTTTGACAATAGAATACGCATTATTGCCGAGCGCTACAAATCGAACTTGCAGAGCTGGGATGTGGTAAACGAGAGTGCTGCAGACTACGAGAGTGGTGGGCTTATCGAAAATCACACAGTAAGCAAGACTCGCTACGGACTTATGCCTGGCGATATGGATTACAAAGCCTTGATGAGTGCAAAAAAGTACTTCCCCGAGGAGGTAAAGCTCAACATCAACGACTACCACTTAAACCAGTCATACAACAACCAAATCAGCAGATTGCTGGAGAGAGGTTGCAAGATTGATATAGCGGGTATGCAGATGCATCTGTTCAACCCCAAGCAATGTGTAGACATTGCCAACGGTGCGCAGATACAGACTCCGTCGCAGGTGCGTAGCACAATAGGACGACTCTGCACATTGGGACTTCCGCTACACCTTAGCGAGATTACTATCACATCGCCAAGCAACGATGAGAAGGGATTTATGATTCAGGCAATTATTGCACAGAATCTCTATCGTCTGTGGTTCAGCATGGAGAATATGATGGGTATAACATGGTGGAATGTGGTGGATAATTGCGGTGCAAAAGGCGAGCCCTCGACATCGGGACTCTTCACACGCGATATGCAGGCCAAGCCCGTTTATTATGCCCTCAACAACCTCATCAACAACGAGTGGAAGACATCACTCACGACAAAGGCTGATAAGAATGGCCTCGTGCAGTTCCGCGGTTTCAAGGGTACATATCGCATCACCTGGACCGACAAGAAGGGCCGAGAGCAAACAATGGAATACAATTTGGAATAAAGTAAACCAATATGAAGTACGATATTATAGTTATAGGTAGCGGACCTGGCGGTTATGTGGCTGCCATACGCGCGGCACAGTTGGGTAAGAAGGTTGCCATCGTCGAGAAGGCCGACCTTGGCGGTGTATGTCTTAATTGGGGTTGCATCCCCACAAAGGCACTGCTGAAGAGTGCGCAGGTCTATACCTACTGCAAGAATGCCGCCCACTACGGCGTGGCAATCGAGGGTGAAGTAAAGCCCGATTGGGAAAAGATTGTAGCCCGTTCTCGCACCGTAGCCGAGACAATGAGCAAGGGTGTGGCATTCCTGATGAAGAAGAACAACATCGACATCATCAACGGCTTTGGTCGTTTGGCGGCCAAGGGTCAGGTGGATGTGGATGGTACAATTTACGAGGCTGACGCGATAATACTCTCGACTGGTGCGCGTCCCCGCACTATGCCATTCATCCCCGTGGATGGCAAGCGCATAATCACATCGAAGGAGGCGCTGGTATTGCCGACGCTACCCGAATCGATGGTTGTGGTGGGCTCGGGTGCCATTGGTAGCGAGTTTGCCTACCTCTACGCATCGCTGGGTGTGAAGGTTACAATCATCGAATATATGCCACAGCTTATGCCGCTGGAGGACGAGGAGGTATCGAAGACGATGGAGCGCTCGTTCCGTAAGTTGCGTGCGGCGGTGATGACCTCAACAACAGTAAAGGATGTTAGGGTAGAGGATGACCACTGCGTAATCGACATCGAGGGCAAGAAGGGCGCAGAGAGCCTGACGGCCGATGTGGTATTGTCGGCGGTGGGCATCAAGTCTAACATCGAGGGCATAGGCATCGAGGAGTTAGGTATCAAAGTGGAGCGCGATAAGGTTATCGTAGACGAGCACTACCAGACATCGGTGGAGGGCATCTATGCCATCGGTGACATTATCCCCACGCCCGCACTGGCTCATGTGGCATCGGCCGAGGCGATACACTGCGTTGAGCATATCTGCGGTCTAAAGCCCGAGGCGGTGGATTACACCACAATACCTTCGTGCGTATTCACTTCACCCGAGGTGGCATCGGTGGGCATCACAGAGCAGCGCGCCCGCGAGAAGGGTATCGACTACAAGGTTGGCCGCTTCCCCTTCACAGCATCGGGTAAAGCGACAGCAGCAGGCGACAGAGATGGTTTTGTGAAGTTGATTTTCGATGGCGAGGAGCGCGTAATAGGCGCACATCTGGTCGGAGGAAATGTTACGGAGATGTTGGGCGAGCCTACTCTGGCTAAGCGCTTGGGTGTTACGGCACACACTCTGGCACGCACAATACACTCACATCCCACAATGTACGAGGGTTTGATGGAGGCCGCCGAGGCCGCAATGGATGCAGCGATACATCTGTAATTCAGGTATCGAATATAGTTAATAACAAAATGGAGCCACCTCTTTCGGATGGCTCCATTTTTAATTATTTATCCTATTGATAATATATTGGACTATGGATTTCTGTCCCCCTTTCAGTATGATCTCCTCCAGTTATAGTAAATCCATTTCCTGCAAACGAAATATTTATAGTAGTATTATTACTTCCATATGACCACCCCCAAGCAAACTCGTGATAAGGAGATGAATATAAATTTCCTGAAATAGTTTCAGCGGCAGCCTCACAAGCCCAACCTAAAGCAGCTTCACTTTTTGATTCACATCTTCGATATATTAGTATACCATTATCATCGAAAATAGATCGCACCTTTATTGAATATTTCCAAGCCGGTTTACCCGTAGTTAACTCTATTCTATCTGCCATATCACTCAACTCAAAAACAAATGTATGTACAGAATCACCACCAACACTATCCATAGAGTCTAACAAGCCCATAGCATATAAAGAACGAGTTGATGATAATCTACCATATTTATGATCTTCTTGACGAGGTATTTTTGCACTATAATCTAAAGCATACGATGCTATATTATCGAATATGATACCATCTTCGCTATCAACAATCGCCTTTGACTTGTAAATAACACCTTGATACAGCCAAGTAAGTTCCAACGCCTCCGTCACACCAACTGTTATCAAGTCACTTACTTTTGCAATCAATTCATTATTACCTTCGATATTAAACTCTCTTAGTTCTTTCCAGGTATAAAATTCTATTGCCCCTAAATCAAGTCCATAGCGTATGGTTATAGCTTCTTTATGAAAAACATCATCTATCAACTTTTGTTTTGCTTCATTTGAGTCTACGACACCCAAATATTTGTAATCTTTCAAAACTACTTGTTCATCACTACTTACTCGCGTAGCCAAATTTAACGAGTAATTAACCTCCCTTAACCATTGCGACGACTGCATCTTCGTAGATGGCAAAGAGGTGCTGACATCATCGAGAGAAAAACTGTCACATTTAGCATAGGCAACAAGTGTCGCGCTAATCAACACACATAAGCATGTGCATACACAAATCAACCGTTTCATAAGCACACCTCTTTTTATGGTTAAGCAGGATTTTCCTTTGTAAAATTAATAATAAAAAAATCGGGTGCAATATATCATATACTAAATTATTGCCATTAGTATACTTTTCGAACAATTTAAGCAACAAAAAAGGGAAAGCTACACTTTCCCTTTTTGCTTAAGATTTGTCAAAACCCATTACTTGAACCAAGAAGTGAGGTTGTGACGAGCCCAGAAATAGTAAAGAGCCAAACCTAACCAGCTTGTTGCCAAAACTACAACTGCAGTAACCAACTTACCAACGAGGCCGATAGGCTTCTTCAAAATGTCGAGTACACACCAGATAGAGCATACCAAACCTGCCAAATAAAGCAATGTTCCCATTTTCTCTAAAAATTTTATATTTAACAATTAAATGTAAATGTCTTCACTATAAGCGACATCACTCAAGAAGAGTCCCTGCGCGGGTGCGCCAGCACTTGAGAGCGAGAGGTCGCGACTATGCAATATACGCTCGAAATCATCAACCGAGTATCTGCCACGCCCCACATCGACCAGCGTACCGACAATGGCACGAATCATATTGCGCAAAAAGCGGTCGGCACGGATCGTAAAAATAAGCAAATCGTCATCACCATCGGCTCTGCGCCACTCGGCCTTGACGACACGACAGATGTTGGTCTTGTTGTTGGAGTTGAGTTTGGCAAACGATGTGAAATCGTCATACTCCAAAAGTTTCGCTGCTGCCTCGTTCATACGCTCGACATCGAGTGGCACATAGTATTGCCACGCCGAGTAACGACGAAACGGATTCTTACGCTGCGAGATGTAGTAGGTGTATTCGCGCTCGACAGCATCGAATCGTGCGTGAGCCTCGGCCTTAACGGCTCTGACACGACGCACAGCGATATCCTGCGGAAGAATGAGGTTTAACTTATAGACCAACTGCGCACAATCATTCACGCCCTTCTCTATATCGAAATGGGCCACATAATACGACGCATTGACGCCCGTATCTGTTCTGCCAGCACCCACCACCTCGATAGGCTCTCGCAACAGAGTAGAGAGCGCCTGCTCCAACGCCTGCTGAACGGTAGGAGCATCGGGCTGTCGCTGCCAACCGCAGTAGGCGGCTCCGTCGTATGATAGTTCAATAAAGTAACGCACGGTAAAAAAGTCTGTCATTAAAAAATCTGTCTCCGATGGCTATCGCATATACTTGAGGTGTGAGTTGTCGGTCACCACGCTCGCATCACCAATATGCAGATTGAAGAATGTACCCGAGCCAGACGCATTCTCGGCCTCAAGAATCTTATTCTCGTTGGTCTTATTACCCTGGCTGAAGCCCACATTGACATTCATAACATCTGAGTTGAAACCGCCCGTTGTCTGGAACAGCGTGTGCTTAACGCCTCGATTTGAGTACCAGAAAGCGAAGCAGTTGTTATAGAGGCTACGACCGCCATTGATCTTGAAAGCAACGGCAAACTCGTCGCTGTAACAGAAGTCATACCAGTTATTCTGACGCTCATCGACAAAACCGCAACTTGTCTGGTAGTACTCATCGTTGCCACCATAATAGAGCGGGTGGATGTTACGCAAAGAGTTGGCCTCAGAACGGATAAGGAAGCCGATATGAACGCCACCTATACGCATATTGGTGAAGGTGTTGTCGTAACCCTCGACCAGCACACCAACACAGTCGGGCTTATTGTTACCTACGATATTTACGCTATGGATGTCGGCATCTGACGAGCCGCTATTGGCACCGTGCTTAACATGGATACCGAGCGAAACGCTCTTGATTGAGGTGTTGCGGATGACTGTCTCGCGACCGCTGTCGATTGAAACGCCCTTTGCTACGCCACTGCCATCGATAACGCCGCCAGCGAGGTAGTAGTTGCTACCAGGCGTGGTGATGTTGTTGAAGGGGTCTTTTCCACCCAAACGAATCATAGCCTCGTCGTTTGACCAATCCTCCACAGCTTTGATAACGGCATAGTTAGAGAGCTCCAACACTACGCTCTTGCTCGGGTCGGCAGGAGTGCAGATAGGCTTCGAGATAAGGTAAACGCCATCGGGGAAGTAGATAGTGCGGTTGGGGTTATCGTCGATAATCTTCTGAATGGCATCGCTGACATCAACCTTGCCATTACTCTTAACCTTTACTACGACAAAACCCTTATCCTTGGGTGTGGGCTGTGCAAAGCCTGTCACCGAGATGGTGAGGGCCAACAACACAACAAGCAACTGTTTCATACGCATAAATCTCTATAATTTTACTGATTAAATCTCCTTTGCCACAAGCTATGACCAAGGGCACAAAGCTTCATACAAAGATAATATAAATTTTCGATTTGGTAAAACAAAAAGCCACCAGAGTAGGCTAACTACAAAACAAAATCGCCTGACGCGTTATCGGCCAGGCGAGTATAGAGTAGTCTGTTATGTCATTAGGACAGCGAGCGCCTATCGCGCAAGCTCCATTTTCTTTTTGTTCCACAGATGCACGACCATTCCGAAGTGGATATCGGCCAAATTGATGCGGAACTGCATCTTTGATGCGGTGCGCGCACCAGTCTTGACACCATCGGCATCATATTGTGTGATGTGAGTATAGCGAACACCACCCAAACCAACTGAGATAGTGGCACATACCGACGGGAAGATATAGACCGCAACACCCGGGTTAAAGCCAAGGCTCAACTTAAGATTGTCGCTCTTAGAAAACTTAGACTCGGCGCCCGAATTATTTGCAAAGTTGCTTGAACCGAACTGCGCAGCAGCCTCAACCTCAGCAAAGACGCCGAACTGGCCCTTGGGGTCGATAGCGAAGTATGAGCGGTGGAATAGGGCGGTAGAGAAGTTATTGCTATCGAATTGCATACCCGCTATGCTGAGCGAGATATCGTTCTGCTCACCTAAATCCAAAGCCATACTGCCCAAGTTGCCGTCGATATACTGATAACCCAAACGAAGGCCAACGCAACGGTTGTCGCGATAGAAGTAGCCAAAGAAGGGTTTTACGGTGGTGATAGCACCCTCGACATTGATATTATCGAGATACATCCAGAACTGCGAATCCTCACTCGTGAGCGTGCCGTAAGAGGCCGTAAGTCCCGTCATCCACTCGCCTCTATATCCGAAAGTAGAGCCAGACTGAATCTCTCTATCCAGACGGCGCATCTTGCTGCCCTTGAATTTCAGCTCCTGACCATACGCCGACTCAACTCCTGCGGTGAAGAGGAGTGCGCCGAACATCAATATGTAAATTAAGCGTTGCATTGTTCTACACTATAAGTAAAAGGATAGACCCACTCCGATTGAGAGCAGATTGACTTTGAAATTCATACTGCTGGTACATCTGTCGCCAACAGCCACTTGATTGTGGGTCTGCTCGACCTTACTGAAATTGATACCCATAACGCCGACATTCACCTCAATGGCAACATCGTTTGTAGCGAAGGCCATCAAACCAGGCGACACACCGAGCGAGATGGTGTAACCCTCCTCAAATGTACCCTTGATGGGTTCATCAGCAGCAAAGATTGACTGCGTACCGCCAGCACCCATCGAAATCTCGTTGAAGATGGCGAAGCGCTTACTTCGGCCCAGCGGTATATACTGACGCCAGATGGCGGCGACGGTATAGTTGTGCTTTACAGCCTTGTAATCATTGACCGTAATCTCGGTACCAGTCTCCTCGTCACCAAACCTCAGCGCAGCGCTATCTACCGTAAGGTTGCTACGAGAGTAGGTGCCACGAACACCGATGGCCATATTGTCCTTGATGGTATAGGCAACCATAGGGCTGACCTTGAAGGTGTAACCCTCGGAGTAGATACCCTCGACAATAGCCAACTGATAGTTGGTATTCATATGGTGAGAATACGAGGTAGCCAAACCCGAAGCCCAAAGCCCCTTGGGGATAAAGACATTTGAAGTGTTGGTGATGCCTCGCTGGCGAATCTTGTCAGCACGAGAGAGCGAATCGGCATTTGCAGCCACGGCCACATCGGTCTGGGCATAACCTGCAAACGAGATTGCCAACAGTGCAACAAGAAGTATGAATCGTAAAAATCGCATAAGTCTACTTTGATAAATAGTATTGACCGCCGCAAATATAGGTAAAAAGCAAATGCCGAGGATAAAATTTCAACGAAAGTATATAATTTCATAATGAATTGATATTGATAACTTTTTATGCTATAAATGCGTTTATGTGGGCAAAACATCAATTCGTGATAAAATTAATATATTTGGTTGAATTTATTTTTAGGGGTGAAAGAGAGTTCATATTTTTGCACACATATTGTTATTTTGTAATAAAAGTGCAAATAAGAAACTACATATTATTATTGGCTGTTTTGGCTTTGTCGGCTTGTCGCAACGACGACAGAGGCGATAGCACAAACTCTGTGACAAAGTGCAGAGTAGTGATGCAGGCAAGCCAGGGGCTGACAACGCGCGGTAGCGATCCGACAATCTTCATCGAGGATGAGGTGATTGATGTTTCGGGCAAAGCATCAACCCGTACACAGGTAGGGGATGTGGCCGAAGGCACCGCAGGTAGTCAGCAGCCAATTCGCTGGTCGGACAACGACAAGTTCGTGGCGTGGGCTGCACCCGTGGCAACTGACGGCAGTGCCTCAACAAACTTTGCCGATGGATTCGAGGCTGCAACATTCTCGCTCGACCACTACAACTACACATACTATTCGGCTGATTTTGCGGCAACTATTCCATCGCCGATGTCGCAGTCGAACACTTATGATTATTACGCTGCCTTCCCCGTGCCATCTTCACGCGTGGGCACAACCGTTACATACAGTTTGCCGACAACGCAGAGCGGTGATTACGACGCCGAGTTGGATATTATGCGTGCTACGGTAAGAGGCGGGGCTTTGGTGGAGCGCAACCCCGAGCAGACAAGCAACCAGGTATGGCCCGAACCGACGATGGAGTTCGAGCATCTGATGCACGCAGTACGCATCTACATCCCAGAAGGACGCAATCTGATGTTCAAGGGTATCAAGCAGTTGGAGATTACATTCCCTACCAATGTGGTGGGTGGAACGGTATCTTTCGATGCCATCAACCCCGACAGCGACCCCGTATGGAGTGACCAGACAAACAAAGTCTTGATTGATATGAGTGACGACAAGTTGCTCAATGCTGGTGGTCGTTATGTGTGGGTATTGCTCAAGCCTGGAGTGATGAGTGGCGAGATTAAGTTCAGAGGTTATCTGCTGACTGGTCAGCCGAGCCGAGCTATTTCGACTTATGTCACTGACCTCAACTTGCAGGCACAGCACATTACCCCCATCAATCTGACTATTCCCGAGGCTTTGGCGCCCATCAAGTTTACATTCTCGTGCCCCGACAGCAACGAGTATCCCAACTTCTTGGGCGAGAATGCAACCAAGATGTATGTAAAGCAGTGGCCCGCAGGACTCAAACCGCAAGGTGTAGATGGCGACACGATGGAATCGGCCAACGGCACATTCACCGCTACCTACTATTATGAGGAGGGCGAGTTGAACACCGATCTGCCTGGCAAGAGCATCACCGTGGGATTTGCATCGAACAACGCTGATGTGAGCCATCACTCGATGACCTACACGCTGCCTACGACTCTCATCGGCAACTCTACGACAATTTTCAGCTACGCACTGCCATATCTATTCTATGAGGATTTCGCGGGAGCAGCAGACAATAGCGAGCAAGACGATAACAGCGATGGTAGCTGGCTCTCAAGTGCCAACCTTAACGGCTGGTCGGGTTCGCGTTGGACTTCGCACAATGGTAGCACTGGTTATATTGAACTAAATAGTTACATCGGAACAACAGCAGGATATACCGATGTTAAATGGGGTAGATTGGACTCGCCAGCAATGAGCAGGCTCACCAACAATACAAAGGTGACAATCACTTACGACATCAACGGCACAAAGAGCGAAAGCAAACTTTTTGGCTCGGTGATATCGTCAATCCAGACTCGCTGTATGTTCGGAATGCACAGTAACGATAGTGCAATAGGCGGAGGTTCAGGAGGAACACTTGCTGGTGCAGATTCGGGTAACAGACCTGCGAATGCGATAGAGTACAACACTGGCACGGGAGGTTTCAGTACATCTATGCCAAAGACAAGCCACACGATGGATAATTGCTCTTCGGCAAGCCGCTTCACATGGTTCCTTGACGACCATGTATCGAAAGGTGCACCTGCCGCTGTTACTATCTATATGTACATAGACAACATCAAGGTGTCAGTGGGTGGTACAACCAAGCACACGGACAAGAATTACAGAACATACTTCCCTAATCACCAGAATTAGTGCAAGATATTAAGAAAAATATAAAATTAAAATACAGCAAGATGAAAACTAAACTAATGCGTATCGCCTATGTGTTGTTTGCGGCGGCTATCGTTTCGGCCTGCAACAACAATGACGATGATTTGGCCATCACAAGCGGTGAGGGTCAGATTGAGTTTAAGTATGCCATTGACGGAGAGTTGGAGAATGTGGAGACTCGTGCCACATCGGGTTACAAGTTGCCCGACAATCTGATTCCCTCGGCGGCTACACTCTCTGAAAAACTTACACTTAAGATTACGGGAGAGTATGACAATCCTGCAACAAAGGAGAAGGGCGACCTCGTTCAGTACAACAACAGCTGGACTACACTCAAGGAGTACAACGAGGCTGATGTTAAGCTCAATCAGGGTGTTTACTCGGCCGAGCTTGCCAACAAGCCGACACTCGATGACGATGGAAACATTGCCGAGGGTGAGAACAACCCCTACTTCAAGGGTGGAGTATATGGCAATACGCTGACCGTAACTGCAGGTCTTACAACAGACGCTTATGTATCACTCGCATTGGAGAACTGCTGCTTCACACTGAAGGTTACCGAGTGGTTCGTAAAGTACTATTCAGATGTGGAGCTGACCATCTCGTCAGAGAACAACTCGTGGACATATAACCCCACAAGTGCAGAGTTTACTTCTCCGCTGATTTTTGTTAATGCAGACCAGCGACTCAAACTGAGCGGTAAGGCTACAAAGCAGAATGGCGTAGAGGTAGAGTTCAGCGAGACAGAGATTAGCGGCCTACTGAAGAAGGAGCACCACTACAACATCGTTGTAGACCACTCAACAGCTGGTGGCGCAGGTCTGACTGTGACATTCGGCGACAACTACACCACAGTAAATGAGATTGAGGTCGATTTGCGTGAGTAAAATAGATGTGGAATAAGAAAAAAGCAAAAGATATGAAGAGCGTAAAACATTATGCAAGTTATTTGGCCTCGGCAATGGCAGCATTGTCGCTGATGGCGTGTAGTTTGGATGACCTCAACTACAATAACTCTGACAATGGCGAGGATGGCCAGGTGGGTTATCTGCAGCTGAAGTCGTTGGTACTCAATGTAGACAACGAGAATGTAGAGTGGGGTACTAACACTCCCACACGAGCTGGCGAGAACGAGGGTCAGACAAAGAACACCTATGCAATTCCCAACCCCAACAACATCGAGGAGGATATCGACAAGTATTGGATCGAGGTATATGACAACATCGATAAGAAGTGGGCAGACATCAACGGCGCAGCCGAGGGTGTAGGTATGTATTATGGCGACATTCCCACCGAGGGTGTTGCTCTGGAGGCTGGACGCTACACCGTATATGCCTACAAGGATAAGAGCAAGGGCGCCAATGTAAAGGGCGTCGTAGCCGACATCCCTGGCACACAGCCCGAGGGCGTTGTGGCATACTATATGGGCTATGCTCCCGTAACAATCGCTTCGGAGAAGACTTCGAGCGTGGAGATTACTTGTAAGTTGGTGAATGTACTGACTACAGTAGAGTTGTCTGCCGACCTGGTTAAGTGGTTCAAAAAGAGCGGCGACGATGTTATGTTGAGCACAACCGTTGAGATTGCGCCTGCCGAGGTGGCAAATGGCCAAACTACAGAGACATACTCATACGAGTTCCCCTACACATCTAACCACGGCGTAGCAGACGAGAATGGCACTATCACAAGCGGTGGTCCCTTCGTATATTTCAAGGATGTAGCTGGTGCATCAGCCGAGAATGGCAATGTGCTGAACTTGGCGATGGGTGGTACATTCTACACAGGTTTGGAGGTTGATATAGACAACAACCAGATTGACGAGAGCAAGTGGGCCGAGGTTTCTATGAACCGTACCATTACAAATGTAAGAGCAGCCCAGTGGCGTCGAATCTCAATCGACATAGACCGCAACAACGAGGGTAACATCCAGTTCCTCGTAACTATCGAGAACTATGTTTACGACGAGACAATCGATGTTGATGTAGTATCTTTCTACACAGCATTGAATATGGAGGAGGAGGTTCCCGACTTGGATGTTGAGAATCCGTTGGCTCCCTCAATCGAGTTCGATGGCGTACAGGCTGACGAGAATGGCGCTTTGCAGGTTGCCATCAACGGCACAATGTATGACGAGGATGCAGAGGCTTGGACATCGTTCCTAAAGATGAAGGTCGTTCCCCAGCCAAACTCTACAATCAAAGAGGTATATGCTGTATTCTCATCAGACAATGTAAATCTGTTGTCAGCAATGGCAGCCAAGGGCTTCGAGGATGGTCGCGTAAATATCTATTCAGAGGTCGCTGCACAGGCTGTGGCTGGCGATGCGTCGGAGTATATCTCGGTTAAGGATGTAGAGGGTCAGCAGGGTAGCAAGCTCGTGACACTCAAGGCCGCAGGTATGAGCGCCTTGTACAAGTATCCTGGAGTACACACTGTTAGCGTATATACAGAGGATAGCGACAGCCGTCGCAAGCACACCGATGTAGTAATTACCGTAACGGGTGGCGGCAATGGCAATCCTCCCACAATCGTATGGATGCAGAATGGCGAGAATGTGATTGGCCAGCGCCACACACTCACAGCTGCAGGTTTGAACTGTAAGGTGGACATCGCTTCATCGGCAGCAAGCGGCTTTACAACTTTGAAGGTTGATATCATCAGCAATGTATTGACCGACGAGGAGTTGAAGGGTGCAGGTCTTGGTAGCCACATCGACCTTGTTAATCCTACAGCAAGCCAGGTTGCCTCTTTGCAGGGCTTGGGCTTCTTGCCCGCTGGAGTATCGTCATTGAAGGGCGAGACAGAGACTTCATTCGACATTACAGCCTTTATGGCAATGCTTCACAGCATACACCCCGAATCAGCAAACTGCGACTTCGAGATTACCGTAGGTGACGCCAACGGCGAGACTAAGGCAACATTGATGTTCTATGTTGAGTTATAATAATTCAGGCTCTAACAAAATAAATGTGGTAGCAATGAAAAATATATTGAAATATATGCTTATGGCAGGTGTTGTGGCTTTGACTTCAGCCTGCCAGAAGGAGATGGATAACGCAATACTTACCGACGAGAACGGAGGTGTGGTATTCAACATATCTATGTCGGACAAGACTCGTGCCGACGAGAGCGCACGCCCCGATGAGTTGCGAATGAGAGTATATGATGTTGCCAACGAGGCTGCACCCAGACTTATTCGTACTTATCAGAAGTGGGAGGATGTACCCGAGACTCTCTACCTGATTGAGGGTAAATATAGTGTTGCCGTTCAAGCTGGTGACAAGTATCACAAGGCTTTCAAGTACTCTGACCTAGGTCAGAACGATGTTCTGTTGAAGGAACTCTATTACATTGGCGAAAAGGCGTTCTCTGTGAAAAAGGGTCTGACAGAGCCCGTAGCAGTAGAGTGCAAGGCCGAGAATGTGAAGCTGGATGTACTCTTCCAAAACGAGGATGGCGAGAACAGCAGAATCAGCGAGGCTGCAATCTCTGTAGCAACCAGCACCGAGACATTGTCTATGAACGGCTCTGATACTTGCTACTTCCTCCTGCCCGAGAATGAGCAGGGTGAGGTTGAGAGCACTCTTGCCTGGACTTTCAGCGGTGTTCACACTGCAAAGGACGGCACAGTTACCAACATCGACAAGGCGGGTAACATCAATGTAGAGAAGGGTAAGGCTTATCAGCTAAAGTTCGTCTTCTCGAAGACTCCCGATGGTCGCGTAACACTCACTTTGATGGTTGAGCAGCAGGTGGAGTGGTATGACGACACTATGTCGTTCAAGCCCCAGCCCGAGTTCCAGATGACTGGTATGTCAAACGAGGGTGGCGAGCAGACCTATATCGCCGGGAACAATGTGGAGTTCGATTGCCAGTCAATCAATCCCATTGCCAACATCTCAGTAAGAATCGGCACAGGTGCATACGAGGAGATTTGGAGCAAATCTGGAGCCGCATCTGACAACTTCGAGTTTGTAGTAGAGGATAACGCCAAGAGCGTAACCGTGATAGCAAAGCCTTCTTTCTTTGCAGAGATGGCTGGTGGTGAGCAGAACTTCACACTTAAGGCTGTTGATGTAAACGGTGGTGCTGGCGACTATAAGACTACATTCGTAAACCAGGGTCTGGATATTACAAAGACTACTGCCGACCTGTGGCTCAACACAGCGCAGTTCTGTGCAATCATTACAGACGCAGCTACACCCTCGATGAAGGTACAGTTCAGAAGAAAGGGTAGCGACGAGTGGGCTGTAACCGAGGCTGGCAAGTACGCATCTGGTTTGATTTATACAGCTAACTCTGTGGCATCGTGGATTGATGACAAGAACGGAAACGATTTCACTATCTATAAGCCCGACCACAACAAGAGCATCTATGCAAATGGTACTTATGAGTGTCAATTGGTGCTGAACGGCGAGGCATACGGTCCTATCGTGGAGTACACCGCAAAGGCTGGACAGACCATTCCCTACGCAACATTGGATGATTCATCACTCTCTTGCTGGGGTCAGTCAAATAGCAACGCACCCTTCTGGGGCAGTGGTAACAACAGCTACAAGCCCGACTTGTGCGTGCAGGCTACACACAGCGGTATGCAGGGTAGCTACTGTGCAAAGATGGCATCGAGCGAGACATTGAGCATGCTTGCTGCTGGTAACATTTTCACTGGTACATTCTCTATGAGCGGATTCTCTGGTACAGTAGCATTTGGTGTGGACTACGCTTGGGAGGCTCGTCCCACAGCAATGAAGGTGAAGGTATGGCACAACATTGGCAATGTGACAACAACAAAGTACTCGAGCGCTATTCCTTCGGGTAGCCCCGACCAGGCGTCAATCTACTGCTGTATCATCGACTGGGACTCACAGCACAAGGTAACATCAGGAGCTTCTGATCCCAGCGGTGTATGGTCGCCCGAAAATGGTGCTGATGCCGTTAGCGCAGGTAAGATTATCGGTTATGGTGTGATATATCCCCAGGGTAAGACCGAGGGCGATAGTATGGTCGAGATGACTGTGCCCATTCAGTACTACGACAAGGTTACAAAGCCTAGCAAGAAGTACAAGTTGATTATTGCAGCCTCAACAAGCCGCTATGGTGACTATATGAACGGCTGTAAGACAAACGAAATGTATATCGATGATTTTCAGTGGGTATACTAATCCGATAGGTTAATGAATCGCTGGAAATACATACTCTTTATGATGGTAAACTTGATGTGCCTTAGTGGGTGCATCAAGAACACCATACCATATCCCGTCGAGAAGATGGATATCCTCGCCTTCGAGGGTGAGGGCTTCAAAGCCGCCATCGACCCCGCAAGACGCGAGGTGGTACTGACTCTTGAGGAACAGACCAACATCGCGGCCGTAAAGGTGACAAAGGTCGAAGTAACGGAGGGTGCGACAGCCTCAGCAGCGTTGGTGGGTGTATTTGATATGCGCTCGCCACGAGAGGTGACTCTGTCGCGTTATCAGGACTATGTCTGGACCATCAGAGCCCAGCAGAGTATCGAGAGATACTTTACCGTAATGGGGCAGGTCGGCGAGGCGGTAATCGACGAGGAAAGCCGCACCGCAACTGCTTATGTGGGCGAAAAGACCGATTTGGAGAATATCACCGTTGTAGGATTGAAATTAGGTCCGAAGGATGTAACAACAATAACTCCATCGTTGGAGGAGCTGACCGACTTCAGATCTGTGAGATATGTATATCTGCAATATCCTGCGCTGGAGGGTCAGACCGAGCGCTGGCAGTTGTATGTGCTACCCACCGATGTCAAGGCGCAGATTACGCAGGCCGACGCGTGGGCAACAATAGCGTGGTTGTATGGCGCAGCCGAAGAGGGTAACAAGGTTGGTTTCAAGTACCGCCAAAGTGGCAGCGAGCAGTGGCTAGATGCACCCGAAGCAACAATTGATGGTGGTACATTCAGAGCAAAAATCGAGGGACTGACACCGCAAACCACATACGAGTTTGTGGCCTACTCGAATGACGACCTCTCGCCCGTGGTATCACTTACGACAGAGGAGATTGTACCGTTGGTGAATGGAGGATTCGAGAGATGGTCTACAAAGAGTAATGTAGTATATCCCTATGCCGATAACGACGAGCCATTCTGGGGCACGGGTAATGTCGGCGCAAGCCTTGTAGGTGCCACACTGACAGAGGGTGTCGAGGAGGCTCGCCCAGGCTCAAATGGAACAACATCTGCTCGCCTATCATCAACCTTTGCAAGTGCAATGGGTGTGGGTAAGTTTGCAGCAGGAAACCTCTTCGTAGGTAGCTATGTAAAGAACGATGGTACGCACGGCATCGTAAACTTCGGCCGTAAGTTCACAGCACGCCCCACAGCGTTGAAGGGCTGGCTGAAGTATAACTGCGGAGCGGTGGACCGCATCACATCGCAACCTCCCGGTGAGACCATCGAGGCGGGTGACAACGACTGCGGTATGATATTTATCGCTTTGGGTGACTGGGATGCTGCGACATACGGCGGTAGCGAGGATAGCCCCGTAGAGATTGCCACACGACGCATCGATGAGACTGCATTCAACCCTGAGAGTGACGCAGTGATTGCATACGGCGAAATGCCCCTTGCGCAGAGCATAGGCCAGTGGCAGGAGTTTGAGATTAAGCTCGACTATAGAGCCACAAACCGCATCCCGACACACATCATCATCGTATGCTCGGCATCACGCTACGGCGACTACTTCACGGGCAGTACGCAGAGTGTGTTGTGGCTCGACGATTTTGAGTTGATATACGAATAGGAAATAGGGTAGAGCCACCGAGAATTTGGTACTCATACCACAATAGTAAAGCCGCCTGACAGGATAACTTGTCAGGCGGCTTCTTATTGAGTTATGGGCCAGATGGCCCTTTGTCTGCTACAACAGATTCAAATCCTTCTTGATTTGCTCGATTTTAGCGTCTAATTTGGCCTCAACCTCCTCGAACTGCTCAACTGATGCAAGAGGCTCCTTAACGCCGAAATAGAACTTAATTTTGGGCTCTGTGCCTGAAGGACGCACCGAGATGATGCTTCCATCAGCAGTAAGCCACTGGAGTACATTGCTTGAGTCCTGCTCAATGGGGGTACGCACGCCGCTTCTTACATTGAGCTCCTCCAATGACTTGTAGTCACGGACTGTCAATACCTCCGAGCCAGCCAACTCCTTGGGAGGATTAGCACGGAAATCAACCATCATACGCTGAATCTCCTCAGCACCCTCCTTGCCCTTACGAACAACAGATACCAAACCCTCGCGGTAGAAGCCATACTTAACATACAACTGCTGCAACCACTCATAGAGTGTAAGACCCATAGTATCCTTTGCCCATGCAGCAGCCTCAGCAGCCAAAGCACAAGCCGATACGGCATCCTTATCGCGAACATAGTCGCCAGCCAGATAACCGAAGCTCTCCTCGCCACCACCTACATACTTGGCAATACCCTCATTCTCGCGGATAATCTTTGCAATATACTTAAAGCCTGTCAGACAGTCGTAGCACTTAACACCGAAGTGAGCAGCTACGGCGTTAGCCATCTGCGATGTAACGATAGTCTTCACAGCATACTGCTTGCCATCCAAATCGCCACGCTCGGCCAAACGGGTCAGCTGGTAGCTCAACAAGAGAGCCAGAGTCTGGTTACCGTTCAACAACACATACTCACCACTGCCAGTACGCAATGCCACACCAATACGGTCAGCATCGGGGTCGGTAGCCAAAACCAAGTCGGCACCCTCCTTGCGACCCCACTCCATAGCCTGGAGCATAGTCTTGCGCTCCTCGGGGTTGGGCGACTCAACGGTCGGGAAATTACCATCAACAACCGACTGCTCGGGCACTACGAACACATTAGTAAAGCCAAACGCCTCCAATGCCATAGGTACAAGGCGTACGCCCGCACCGTGAATGGGGGTATAGACAATCTTCATATCGTGGTGCTTTGCCACGCACTCGGGTGAAAGCTGGATATCATTCTTGATGCGGGCAACATACTTCTTATCGAACTCCTCGTCGAGGATAGTGATGTTCTCGGGATTCAGACCGGTCATCACCTGTGAGTTGTCGGTAATCTTTGCAACCTCGTCAATGATATTAACATCGTGCGGAGGCGTAACCTGCGCACCGTCGCTCCAGTAAGCCTTGTAACCATTGTACTCCTTGGGGTTGTGAGAGGCTGTGATAACCACTCCAGAGTGGAGGCCGAGCTCGCGAATTGCGAAGCTAAGTTCAGGCACAGGACGCAACGAATCGAACAGATAGACCTTGAAGCCGTTAGAGGCGAAAATGTCGGCTACACGCTCGGCAAAAAGGCGCGAATTATTACGGCTATCGTGGCCTACGCCAACGCGTACCTGCTCGCCCTCAAAGTTCTTCTTCAGATAGTTAGCCAGACCCTGGGTCGCAGTACCTACTGTGTAGATATTCATACGGTTACTACCCACGCCCATAATACCGCGCAGACCACCCGTACCGAATTCCAAATCCTTGTAGAAACTCTCGGTGAGCTCCTTCATATCATTGTCCATCAGCGACTTAATCTGCTCCTTGGTAGCAGCATCATAGTCTCCATCAAGCCATTTTTGAGCTTTAGACAAAACCGTTTGTTCCAAATCGTTCATCATAGCACTATAAGTTTTTGTTATACATCATTACTCTTTCTATTCTTATTTCCGATACACAAAGTTAAGACTTTTTTTTCAATTATTCAATATCAGCGAGTTAAAAAATTACCCTCAAAAAAGCGTTGTTGGTCTATATATAAAAAAAGTGAAAAAACAAGTGCTTTTGAGATTTATTTTAACAAATTTATTCACAACTTTGCAGTGTCAAAGAAAACGAAATCCAAGACAAATTAACCTTTGCTTTGACCGCCTTTACCACAACCCTACAGAGTGGCAGAGAGTTAGACTCAACCCACACTATAGAGCGAAGTGCAATTTAGGACGGTGGGGCAAGATTCGCTCCAAAGATAGAGTATTTTTGACCAAAAGACAAGGAAACAAAACAACAAAGATAACTTTAATTTAACCCGATGGCTAACTCATTCACAAACGGCGAAGTGTGGCAGACTTGTTTGGACCGCATACAGCAGCAAATCTCTCAAGAGGAATTTGCTCGTTGGTTTGCGCCCATCAAGGCTCTGGGATTTAACGGCACAAAGCTCCGTTTGGAGGTTCCCAGCGAGAGTTATGTCTCACAAATCGAGAATAAGTATAGAGATATCTTTGGCCAGACCATCTTCCAGATGTATGGCAAGCAGACTTGTATCATCTACGCCATTCCCGACGAGAGCAGAGTAGAGGTGAACGCCAACACTACTGCCATCTCGAACTACATGGCCCAGAACGACACGAGTTCGATTAAGAATCCATTTACAATCCCAGGGCTGAGGCGTATGCGCTTCGACCCGCAATTAAACAATAAATACACCTTCTCGACCCATATAGAAGGTGAGTGCAACCGACTGGCTCGTTCGGCGGGTAGAACGGTAGCACTCACCCCAGGGTCATCACCTTTCAACCCCTTGTACATCTACGGTGGCTCGGGTTTGGGTAAAACCCACATCGCACAGGCCATAGGTCACGAGGTGAGAGAGCGACACCCCGAGTTGCAGGTGTTGTATGTCTCAACCAACAAGTTTATGGCGCAGTATCAGACTGCCGTAAAGAACAAGGAGACCAACGACTTTGTACACTTCTACCAGATGGTGGATGTGCTGATTATAGACGATATTCAGGAGCTTTCGGGCCGCAGTGGTACGCAGAATGTATTTTTCAACATCTTCAGCCACTTGCAGATGGCAGGCAAGCAACTTATCCTCACATCGGACAAGCCGCCCGTAGAGTTGGCAGATATCGAGCAGCGACTGCTCACACGCTTTAAGTGGGGTCTGTCGGCAAAGATTGATACACCCGACTACGAGACAAAGATAAAGATTATACGCACAAAGGCTCACAGTATGGAGATACCCATCACCGAGGAGGTGGTGACTTACCTTGCTGACAACATCTCGGCCAACATTCGCGAGATTGAGGGTGCATTGCTCTCATTGAAGGCCAATGCATCGTTTATGGGTCGTCGTATATCGACTTCGCTGGCAAAGGATGTACTCAAAGCCTATATCCAGGTATCGCAGAAGGAGATTTCAGTGGCACGCATCATCGAGGCTGTATGTCGCTACTATGACATTGACGAGCAGAGTCTTAACTCTTCGAAGCGTACACGCGATTTGGCGCAAGCTCGACAGGTGGCAATGTACTTGGCAAAACAGCACACCAAGCTTCCTTTGGCAGCTATCGGCTCGGCTATCGGCGGACGAAACCACGCTACGGTATTGCACTCGTTCAAGCAGGTTACCAATATGCTCGACACCGACAAGTTGTTCAGAGGACAGATTGAGGAGCTCGAGAAGATGATAATCGGATAATCACGAGTTGATTTTTATAAAATATTAGGGTTGTTACTATTGAGTTGCAACCCTTTTTTCGTATATTTGTCCTATGGACCAGCCAAAAATAGAGAGAATGTTGCGTCTGATGAAGATGCTGACGACCAATACAACCTACACCGTAGATGATATGGCCGATAGGCTCGATATGTCGCGACGCACCATATATCGTTATATCGACACATTCCGCAACGCCGGCTTCGTAATCAAAAAGAGTGGCCAGCATATTCGTCTAGACAAGGAGTCGCCTCACTTTAAGGATATTTCGCAGTTGGTACACTTCACCGAGGAGGAGGCTACGATTTTGAAGCGTGCGATAGAGAATATCGATGACACCAACTTATTGAAACAGAACCTAAAGCGCAAGTTATATTCGGTTTACGACAACAAGATTCTGGCCGACACCATCGTGCGTGGCGACAACTCAAACAATGTACATTCACTAATTGAGGCCATCGAGCAGGGGCAGCAAGTCATACTGCACAACTACCGCTCGGCACACGGCTCGGCAGTGCGTGACCGTAGGGTAGAGCCATTTGCATTTACGACCAACTATGTGCAGGTGTGGTGCTTCGACACAGAGAGTAACAACTGTAAGTTATTCAAACTCTCGCGCATAGGCTCGGTGGAAATTCTTAACGAGAAGTGGCAGAACGCCGCTGCACACGACAAGGGTTTTATCGACATTTTCCGTATGCACGGCCAGTCACGCCACCGCATACAGTTGCGACTGGGGATGATGGCGCAAAACCTGCTAATCGAGGAGTATCCGCTATCAGAGCAATACATCAGCCAGATTGACAACGAACATTGGCTATTGGATGCCGAGGTCGCCAACTACGCGGGTGTAGCACGCTTTGTGATTGGGCTAAAAGACAACATTGAGATAATCGACTCTCCCGAGTTGGAGGCATATATAGCCGACTATGTTGCAAAATACTTATCATAAACAAAAATAAGGGTCTGTCCTGACAAATTCGGACAGACCCTTTTCGTTTATGATGTAGGAATTTAATATACCGCCACGCGAGAAATTGCAAGCGGACCACGCGAATCGGTAAAGCGAACTCTTACGGCCGACACATCGTCTGCATCAACGGGAAGAATACGCTTGTAACCAACCGTTGTGCCCTTTACCACACCGTTCTGCCACTGGCCGTTACGCTGCAGATCGACCTCAAAGCTACGCACACGCTGACCCAAAGCGATATGCTCCGCGAGTACAACATAAGATATCTGCTGCGGCTCGTTCCACTGCAGTGTAACATCTCCCGCAACAACATCATCTGCTGTAGCCCAATAGGCCTCATTATCGCCTACAAGACCCTTTGCGCCATAGCCATAACCTCTGTCAGACGACACCGCTACAGAAGCCTTTGCAGCCAAATCATCATCGAAAGTCTCATCGACCATCTTACGCCACGCCATCAACGACTCTACATCCTGCTCGGGCACACGGCCACGCTTGTCGGGTGCAAGATTGAGCAGAAGCGTACCGCCTCGGCCAACCGAAGTAAGGTAGATATCAAAGAGTTGCTTAGGTGACTTTGGCTGCTCATAGTCGTGATAGAACCAACCTGGACGAATCGACACATCAGCCTCGGCGGGGGCCCAACGCTCGCCATTCTCCTGACCGTGAGCCAGCACCTCGATATTATCGTGACCACCAGGGTACATATCAGCAGGGGTAGCCATTGCCCAGCTTGTCTCGGCAATAACACCACGCTCGTTGCTACACCAGCGCGCATCGGGCAGCGAACTGCTCCAGACGATAGTTTCGGGAGAGAGCTCACGAATGATATCCACAACCTTTGGCCAGTCGTAGTAGAGGTATCCAGACTCCACTTTACGCATCTCATTGGCTCCACCATAATAGCCATCGCCACCATTTGCGCCATCGAACCACATCTCGAAGACGGGGCCATAGTTGGTAAGGAGTTCGCGCAACTGGTTGCGGTAGTATGTCAGATACTCATCAGTACCATATCCTGCGTGGTTTCTATCCCACGGCGAGAGGTAGATACCGAACTTTACACCAGCCTCACGGCAAGCCTTGGCCACCTCACCGACGATATCGCCTTTACCATCTTTATAAGGCGAATTCTTTACCGAATGAGATGTATATTCGCTCGGCCAAAGGCAGAAACCGTCGTGGTGTTTAGCGGTAAGAATCAAGCCTTTAAGGCCTGCATCCTTGACAATCTTGACCAACGCCTCGGCATCAAAATCGGTGGGGTTGAACAACTCGGGTGACTCATCGCCATAGCCCCATTCGCGACCAGTGAAGGTGTTGATAGTAAAGTGTACGAAAGCATACTGCTCCATAGCGTGCCACTCCAACTGACGCGGAGCAGGCACTACGCTCATCGGCGCGGGCGGCGTAGCCTTGCAGGCTGTCATCGCCAGAGCGACCATAACAGAGAGCGCAAGAGCGCTCATTCTCTTCAGATTTTTACTCTTCATATTTTTTAATTATTTGTTTGTTATTAGTTTAAGTCTTGCCGCAAACAAAAAAATGCGGTTTCACAAAGATACTATTTTTTCACGAAACGCAACCATATACAATATATAACACCTCGAAATGGGGGCTTCGAGTGAAAGTTTTTTTACACTTTTTTGTACAAAATTTTCAGTGTGTCACAAATTGACACAAAACACCACTTATTTTGCAGTGTGAAAACAAACGAAAGGCAAAAAAATAGAACAGCAAACACTTAAAACTTTACGATTATGGGAATTGCTTATCAGATCAAATGTCGCCACTGTGGTGCAGAGTTCAACTACAGCCAGAACATGTCGCTCGGATTGACATCGCGTCTCGCAAATTGCAAGAGTCATATTGAGACCGAATCACCCATTCGCTGCCCAGCGTGTATGAAGCGTCTGAACACGACTGAGACCGAATTTAACGAGCAGGTGCACACCGCAATATTATGGGATTAGAACGATGTTGTTTTTCTTTATATGCCTCATCGGGTTGGGCGCAGAGATATTGGGGATAATGTTTGGAAGCGACAACTACCCACATAGATAATTAATGGATAATCAATAAAATTTTAGAAGTTATGTTCACAATATTGGTAATGATAGCAATGACAGCAAATGTATTACTCTACTTAATCGGTTGCTGCAAGGATTGGTAAGAGCCGTTTTTGGAAAGGGTAGAGTAAAAAAGGTGCAAAACTTGATGTTTAATCAAGAAAATTTCTTAACTTTGGAATATTATTTTCATTCAGAAAAAGAATATGGCACAATTAAAAGTGGGGGATATGGCTCCCGATTTCGCAGGACATACTCAAGATGGTGATACACTATCGCTTAATGACCTGAAAGGGGGATGTACAGTACTATATTTCTACCCGAAAGACAATACATCAGGATGTACGCTCGAGGCCAAAAGCCTACGCGACGGTAAGGCTGCACTCGCAGAGAGAGGTTATCGCATAGTGGGAGTGAGTCCCGACAGCGAGCGCTCGCACCAGAACTTCTGCACGAAGCACGAGCTGAACTTCACCCTGCTGGCCGACACCGACCACTCTATATGCGAGGCATTTGGAGTGTGGCAGGAGAAGTCGATGTATGGCAGAAAGTATATGGGTGTAGTGCGCACCACATTCCTGCTCGACGAAGAGGGTCGCATCACGCACATCTTCGACAAAGTAAAGACAGCTGAGCATTATCAGCAGATTATTAACGAATTAGATAAAAAACAATAATAACAATGGCAACAGAAAAAACACAGATGAACGCCGACAAACTGAAGGTTTTGAACGCGGTAATGGATAAAATCGAGAAGGACTTTGGTAAGGGTTCAATTATGCGTATGAGCAGCGAGGCTCTCACAGATGTACCCGTAATACCAACAGGTTCAGTCACTTTGGATATAGCTCTCGGAGTGGGTGGTTACCCCAAGGGACGCATCATCGAGATTTATGGCCCCGAGTCATCAGGTAAGACTACATTGGCTATCCACGCCATCGCCGAGGCTCAGAAGGCAGGCGGAATCGCTGCATTCATCGATGCAGAGCACGCCTTTGACTCATTCTACGCACAGAAGTTGGGTGTAGATGTAGACAATCTGCTTATCTCACAGCCCGATAACGGCGAGCAGGCTCTGGAGATTGCCGATTCACTCATTCGCTCGAGCGCTATCGACATCATCGTTATCGACTCTGTGGCGGCCCTTACACCCAAGGCCGAGATTGAGGGCGAGATGGGCGACTCGAAGATGGGTCTTCAAGCACGCCTTATGTCACAGGCTCTGCGTAAGCTCACAGCCAGCATCGCCAAGACTAAGACTGTCTGCATCTTCATCAACCAGTTGCGTGACAAGATTGGCGTAGTTTACGGTAACCCCGAGACTACAACAGGCGGAAACGCCCTGAAGTTCTACGCCAGCGTGCGTATCGACATTCGTCGCGCATCGGTTATCAAAGATGGCGAGGAGCAGTTGGGTACACGCACCAAGGTGAAGGTCGTTAAGAACAAGGTAGCGCCTCCCTTCAAGCGTGCCGAGTTCGACATTATGTTCGGTGAGGGTATTTCGAAAATTGGTGAGATTGTAGATTTGGGTGTAGACTTCGGAATCATCCGCAAGGCCGGCTCATGGTTCTCTTACGGCGAGCAGAAGATTGGCCAGGGCCGTGATGCCGTGAAAGAGTTGCTTAAGAATAATGACGAGCTTCGCCAGGAGATTGAGGATAAGTTGCGCGAAGCTATGAAATCGCAAAAATAGCGCCTATGAACTATACTGCAGAGGATGAGATACTCATTCAACAAGCGTGGGACAAACTTGCAGAATCATGCAAGAAGATTTGCAAGAAAGAGGAGGATTGGAATTTTATAAAACGAGCTTTTTTCCTCGCGAAAGAGGCACATCAGGGAGTAAGGCGCCGTTCAGGTGAGCCTTACTTCCTGCATCCTATTGCAGTGGCCCAAATCGTCGTGGACGAGATTGGTTTGGGCGTCAAGTCGGTGGCGGCATCGCTACTCCACGATGTGGTGGAGGATACCGACTACACGGTCGAGGATATGGAGCATATCTTCGGACCTAAGATAGCCTCGATGGTGGATGGACTCACCAAGATGTCGGGCGTCTTCAACGCCGACACATCGCGTCAGGCCGAATATTTTAGAAAGGTTTTGCTGACCCTCTCGGACGATGTCCGTGTAATACTTATCAAGATAGCCGATCGTCTGCATAATATGCGTACGCTCGGCTCAATGCCTCAAAATAAGCAGGTTAAAATTACGGGCGAGACCATCTATCTGTTTGCTCCACTGGCTTACCGTCTGGGCTTGTTTGCCATCAAAACCGAATTGGAGAACCTCTGCATGAAGTATCGCTTCCCCAAAGAGTACGAGGAGATTACGCGCCAGATTTCAGAGTCAGAGGCCGCCCGCGAGGAGTACATCCGCAAATTCAACGCTCCGATTATCGAGGCGTTGGATAAGAACGGCATTAAGTATGAGATTACGGGTAGGGTAAAGAGTACCTACTCAATCTGGACCAAGATGGTGCAGAAGCAGATTCCATTCTCTGAGATTTACGATCTGTTCGCTATCCGCATCGTATTCCAGCCGCTGGACTTCCCATCAGAGAAGACCCAATGTTGGCAAATATACTCTTCAATCACAGATATTTACACTCCCAAGCCCGACCGCCTGCGCGACTGGATTAGTATGCCAAAGGCTAACGGTTACGAGGCTCTGCACTCGACTGTGATGGGTCCCGATGGAGTGTGGGTAGAGGTGCAGATTCGCACCCAGCGTATGGACGAGATTGCCGAGCGAGGCTTTGCTGCTCACTGGAAGTACAAGCACGCCACCATATCTCACGACGAAGACGAATTCGACAAGTGGTTGAAGATGATTCGTGCGGCGCTGGATAGCCCCACGCAGAATGCGGTGGATTTCCTCGACAACTTCAAGTTGTCGTTGTACACATCCGAAATTCCCGTCTTTACCCCCAAGGGTGAGTCGCGCCGTCTGCCGTATGGCGCTACAGCTCTGGACTTTGCATACGATGTACATACCAAGATTGGCAATTCGGCCATTGGTGCCAAAATCAACCATAAGATAATGCCCATCACTACACCTCTGAACAGCGGTGACCAGGTGGAGATTATCACGGCCGAGTCGGCCCGTCCGAAGGCCGAATGGCTGGATCACGCCTTCACAACCAAGGCCAAGCAGGCTATCAAGAACTTCCTCAAGCGCGAGCAGGAGCATAACCTACAGCACGGTATGCAGCTATTGGATGAGAAGCTCGCCGCATTGGGCATCACCCCCAACAACCGTGTAATTCGCAAGCTAATAGAGGCTTACGAGAGTTCTAACAAAGACGAACTCTACACCAAGATTGGCGCAGGCATCGTTTCATTAGACAACCTGGATAAGGTAGTGCGTACGAACTCGAACTTCAAGATTTTGAAATTCTGGACCCTCTTTATCAAGGATAATGACGAAGAGGGCGACGAGGAGTATAGCGACGACAAGAAACACAACAAGGAGAGCCAAGATTCTCACAATCTGGTGGTTGCCGAGTGCTGTCACCCGTTACCTGGCGATAGCGTGGTAGGTTTCAAAGACCCCATCACTCATCAGATTATTGTTCACAAGGCCACCTGCGACGAACTCAACCGCTTGGCATCGCAGCACGGTGAATGTATCGTCAAGGAGGAGATTAAGTGGTCGCAGTTGAAGACCCAATCGTCACTCGCCACCATCGAGGTGAAGGGTATAGACAGAATGGGCTTGTTGGTAGATTTGGCCAATGTGGTGACCAACGACTTCAGCATCAATATGCGCGAGATTAACATCCACACTCACGACGGCATTTTCGAAGGCACTCTGAGCCTATATGTGCGTGATGCAGAGAGCCTTAACGCCGTATTGGACCGTATGCGCCGAATAAAGGGTATGGACACCGTAAAGCGCCGAATAAACTAAAACTGCAAATTAATCCAAACACAACCTAAATATGAAAAATGCTGTAATGAAGAACCGTTTGATGAAGCGAACCTGGTGGCTTGCGTTGATTATCGTTGCCATTGCCTTTGCGGTGGCTATGCAGAAGCCTACCTTATTTAATAATGGTAAGAGTGATTACTCGATTGTTCTGTGCAAGAATGCTTCGGAATCGGAGCAGACCGCAGCCAAGGAGTTACAACAATATTTAGAGCAGATTGGCGGGGTAGTGTTGCCCATCATCAACCGTGACGAACTGCAGGAGGGACAAGCCCACATCGCCATAGGATACAACAAGCACTTCGGCGAGGAGTTGGGCGTTGAGCAACCCGACGACAACGATGAGGGCTTCACATATCGTACCATTGGCAAAAACATCTGGATTTATGGTGGCAAGCAGCGAGGCACGATGTATGGCGTATTCTCGTTCTTGGAGAATGAATTTGGCGTAAGATGGTACACCCACGACTACACCAAAGTACCCACACTCAATAAGTGGAGTATCAACGAGTTAAACCATAGCGAGCAGCCATTCGTAAAGTATCGCGGGAATGAATACAACAACTCGATGGCTCATCCCGAGTTGATGATTCACAACAAATGCAATTTGTGGTGGAATGTGAGTTATGGTAAATATGGCGGCACAGAGGCTTATTGGGGTTGCCACACATTCAGCCAATTCATATCTACGGGCGAGTATTTCGAGAAGCATCCCGAATATTTCTCAATGCGTGACGGCAAGCGCACACCCTACACACAGCTCTGCTTGTCAAATCCCGAGGTGTTGCAGATTTGCATTGAGAAGGTTAAGCAGACCATAGCCGCAAATCCCTACCATTGGGTATATAGCGTGTCGCAAAACGACAACCACTTCCCTTGTCAGTGCGAGAAGTGCCAAGCCATCGAGAAGCAGTACGGCGGTCACTCGGGATTGATGGTATGGTTTGTAAATCAGGTGGCCGATGCCATAAAACCCTTATATCCTGATAAATACATCAGCACATTTGCTTATCAGTACACTCGCCAAGCACCCACAGGCATCACACCACGCGACAATGTGGTCATCCGCCTCTGTAGCATCGAGTGTTGCTTTGCGCACCCAATCGAGGAGTGCGAGCATAACAGTTCATTTGTTACCGACATTGAGAACTGGTCTAAAATCGCGCCAACCCTTTATATATGGGACTATGTGGTTAATTTCCGCCAATTCCTTGCACCATTCCCCAACTTCAATGTTTTGGCCAAAAACATCAAGACCTTCAAGAAATACAACGCCATAGGTATTTACGAGCAGGGACAGTACAAGGGTCTGGGCGGTGAATTTGCCGAAATGAGGTCGTGGATAGTGAGCAAGTTGTTGTGGAACCCCAATCTTGACACCCGCAAGTTGGTGGAGGAGTTCATCAGCGACTACTACGGCGAGGCTGCGCCCTACATTCTGCAATACTTCGACCTCAGCCACGCGCAGATTAATAACGATACTGAGTTAGGCATCTACATCGATGACCGTAACCCTCTATACACCGACGAATTCATAGCAGAGAGCATACAGATTCTCGACCAGGCCAAGCAGGCTGTAGCCGAGGCTGATGACCAGATGCGCCTGCGCGTCGATTTAGTTGCTCTGCAGATGGACTATATGCGTCTGATGCGCAACCCGCTGGAGTCCAAGGAGGATGGCACTTACGATCGCTTCTGCGATTTTATCCGCAAGCACAATGTGCTTGTCAATGAATATACCTCTATCGAAGAGTTTATCGATGTCTACAACAAACTCATAAGCGGTCAGATAACCATCGACGAGATTGTGCAGATGATTACCCAGCGCTGGATAGAGCAGGCTGGTTGATAATAGCCAAACACTTACAAACCAATAAATTTAATACTCCCAAAATATGAAAAATGCTGTAATGAAGAACCGATTGATAAAGCGAGCCTCATGGCTTGCGTTGATTATCGTTGCCATTGCATTTGCGGTGGCTATGCAGAAGCCTACCTTATTTAATAATGGTAAGAGCGACTACTCGATTGTTCTGTGCAAGAATGCTTCGGAATCGGAGCAGACTGCGGCGAAGGAGTTACAACAATATTTAGAGCAGATTGGCGGGGTAGTGTTGCCCATCATCAACCGCGACGAACTGCAGGAGGGACAGCCCCACATCGCCATAGGTTACAACAAACATTTTGGAGAGGAGTTGGGCGTTGAGCGACCCGACGACAACGACGAGGGCTTCACATACCGTACAGTTGGCAAGAACATCTGGATTTATGGTGGCAAGCAGCGAGGCACGATGTATGGCGTATTTTCGTTCTTGGAGAATGAGTTTGGCGTAAGATGGTACACCCACGACTACACCAAAGTTCCCACACTCAAAAAGTGGAGTATCAACGAGTTAAACCACAGCGAGCAGCCATTCATAGAGTATCGTTTTGACCAATACTGCAATGTTGAGCCGCACAAGGATTGGTTGGCGCATAATAAAAACAACTCGAAGTGGAGCGCAGAGGATAACGAATATGGCGGCTTGTCGGCCTACTGGAATGCGCATACATTCGAGCAGTTTATCCCTTCGGGCGAGTATTTTCAAAAACATCCCGAATACTTCTCTTTGCGCGACGGTAAGCGCACACCATACACCCAGCTCTGCTTGTCAAACCCCGAGGTACTGGAAATTTGCATCGAGAAGATGAAGCAATCTATCGCTGCCAACCCATTATGCTGGGTATATAGTATGTCGCAGAGCGACAATCAGTTCCCCTGCCAGTGCGAAAAGTGTCGTGCCATAGAGGAGCAGTACGGTGGCCATTCGGGATTGATGGTATGGTTTGTAAATCAGGTAGCGGACGCCATAAAGCCCTTATATCCCGACAAATACATCGGCACATTTGCCTATCAATACACTCGTCAGGCTCCCAAGGGCATCGCACCGCGCGACAATGTTGTCATTCGCCTTTGCAGCATTGAGTGCTGTTTTGCCCACCCATTGGAGGAGTGCGAGCACAACCGTTCGTTTATATCAGACATAGAGGATTGGTCAAAGATTGCGCCACACCTCTTTATTTGGGACTATGTGGTAAATTATCGCCAGTATCTGGCTCCATTCCCCAACTTCGGTGTATTGGCCGAAAACATCAAGACTTTCAAGAAATATAACGCCATCGGTATTCAGGAGGAGGCTCAGTATGAGTCATACGGTGGCGAATTTGCCGAGATGAAGTCGTGGGTATTGTCAAAGTTGCTCTGGAATCCCAACCTCGACACTAATGCATTGGTGGCAGAGTTCATACGCGACTTCTACGGCGAGGCTGCGCCCTACATTCAGCAATACTTCGACCTTTGCCAGTCGCTGGTGAAGGATGATACCGTAATGGGCATCTATATTGACGAGAAAAACCCGCTCTATACCGACGAATTTGTAGTCGAGGGTAAGCGTCTGCTCGACCAAGCCAAGGAGGCTGTAGCCGATGCTGATGACGATATGCGTCTGCGCGTCGATTTGGTTGGCCTACAAATTGATTATCTGCGAATGACACGCACTCCGCAGGAGGCAAAGGCCGACGGCACATACGACCGTTTCTGCGCCTTCATACGCAAGTATGGCATACTCGTAAACGAGTGGCAGAGCGTAGAGGAGACTATTAACATATACAATGCAACATACCTTAAAGAGGAGCTGACCGTAAAAGAGTACCTCGATAACAACGGCATTAACATCCCTTAACTATGGATAATATTTGGATATTAGTAGTCATCGTAGGCGCCGTGATCTCCATCGTTCAAAAGACACAGGAGAAGCGCCGAGCGACGGAGGAGAAGGCGGAACCCTCACATGACGAGTTGGAGCGCCGCATAAGGGAGCTTTTGGGCGAAGAGAAGGGTAGCGATGCCCCAAATAGCAGTGCGCCCCAGCATAAGCCCGTAATGACGGCAAAAAGCGCTTCTCGCCCCGAATATAGCCCCACAAAGGCCAATAGGACCTCTGTTCAGCAGTCTCGACACAAGTCAGAGGGGCACAATGTGATGCGTACAAAGGCTACAAATACTCCAAATAATGGCGAGCGCAGCACATCTGTTGCACCCAAAAACCAGCAGATGGCAGTAAGCACCAACGCCAACAACGCCGAGGGCAACCAAATTGAGCACATTATAGAGGACTTCACGATGGAGAAGGCCGTGATATACTCAGAGATATTAAAGCCCAAATTCGAGGAGTTATAGCCGCCATAAAGGCCTTACTCTGTCGCGGCAGGGTAGATGTACCCCGCAACAACAGAGTAAGGCAGAGGGGCGGAATTTAACAAGGAAAACTATTAACTAAAAAATACAGAACTATGGCATCTATTTTTTCACGAATAATAGCAGGGGAGATTCCGTGCTATAAAGTAGCCGAGGATGAGCGTTTCTTCGCATTCCTCGACATCAATCCATTGAGCAAAGGACACACTTTGGTAGTCCCCAAGCAGGAGGTAGACTACTATTTCGACCTCGATGACGAGACGCTGGCAGGTATGAATATATTTGCTAAAAAGGTTGCGCACAAAATCAAGGAGCAAACAGGTTGCAAAAAGGTGGCAATGGTTGTTCTGGGACTCGAAGTAGCACACGCGCACATACATTTGATACCTATGAATAGCGAAAAAGATGTCGATTTTCACCGCGAAAAGCTGAAATTAACTCCAGAAGAGTTTGCTAAAATAGCAGAGGAGTTGGCGCTGTAAATAGGCTGTTGACAAGTTTGTAAATAGCTGAAAAGTAATAGGGTAGTCGTGTAAACGGCTACCCTAAATTTATATGATTTAACATAATATACTCACGATATAAACATCGCATAAAAAGAGTCTGTTAGTTGTTAAGAATAGGTCTATTTTGTAACAATTTTTATCACTTTTTACATTTGTAATCACATCTGTAACATGGTTAATTTTGTAAACTATGTCAATATTTAACTTCTGTAACATTATCGACACTTTACAACATTGTTAATTTCTACATATGTAATTACAGGCGAGTGGTTCGTAAAAGGTGGATTTCGCCAGAATTTTCAATAGTTAAAAAGTTTAATTTGCAATATTATAGCACACAATATCAGCATTTTACGCAATTTATCTAAAGTGAGCAGTTAATTACAAGGCTGTATATAGGTGATTTCGGGTAAAGTAGGCAATATTAGTCGTTTTACAATATATAATGCATATATTATCAGTATTTTACAATGTTCTATTTGAAGTTATTATTTAAGTGATATAAATCAGGTGATTTAACTATAATAACATCGTTACAAGTGTAAATGTTTTCAACAACACTTGTCTGTTTACATTTGTAGATATTTTCTTGGTTACAAAAGAAAAAAGATTTATATTTGTGAAAAATTACGATTATGCGCGAAAAATTGCTCCTTTTGATGAAAAATGAGGGTCTGACATCGAGCCGACTTGCAGAGTTGCTTGGCATCAGACCATCTGGAATCTCTCATATCCTATCAGGACGAAACAATCCGAGCTTTGAACTTGTGCAGAAAATTCTGCGACGATTCCCAACCGTCAATCCCGATTGGTTGTTACTCGACACTGGCGAGATGTATCGACAGGAGTCCAGCGCAGCACAAACCGACACCATAGAGATCGGCTCGTCGGAGACGCTCACCTCGGAAGCATACGCGCAGACGACAATGTTTGGTTCAGCCGAAAATTCAACGGCCGAGCGTAACTCACAAATTGCATCAGTTCCGACCGAACATCAAGCGCTGGCCGAGGCAGTGTCAAAACCGAGAGGAAGAGTCAAGCGTGTGATTGTTTTGTATGATGACCACACATTCGAGAGTTACGAAATTTCACGCTAAAGATTTTCTTTTTTTGCGCCGCAATTTTGGGTGCAAAATAATTTAACATAATTATTCGCTTGAAATAACGATTTCCTGCGCAATGCAAACTGATGGCCGCTTTCGTTAGAAGGCGGTTTTTGTGTTTTATATAAGGATGTATGTATAGATAGTAATCGAGGATTCAATCTCGTGGGATTTATCGGGAAACGACACCTAATTATATTAGTGCAGAAATTTAATTAAATGGTAAATATATTACCAGCGGTCTTACGCCAATTAAGAAAAGAGAGATTTATTTATAAAGATATTCACAACAACATTTTCTTACACTTATCTCTGTACCCATCTACCCTACATCTTTACTATTAATTTAACATAACATAAATATTGCATCATTTATTACCTTTGCGCATTTATGATATGAATATACTACTTTTTTCAGCGACTGGAAAGTTTATGTTGGAGAATTATTATAGAGTTCTTCGCTGAGATATTGTTTGTTTTGGCGTAATACGCTACTGAGGTTTGATTCTATGCTATTTTTCAGTACATTTGTATATCTAAAAACAACCAAACAATGAAACACATTATCTACATAGTAGCAATACTGTTGTTCGGTGGCATATTTTCCGTTAGTAGCGCCAATGCTAAATCAGCAAATTCAAAGCTAGCCATCAAGGTGGCCAATCATCAGATAATCAAGCAGAATACCACCTCGTCAGGCGCGCTATACAACACATACACCTGCGTCATTGACGGCGTAGAGCGCACCTACAAGTTATACCTACCCGAAGGCATCAAAGCAAACGCCCCGCTGGTGTTTGTGTTGCACGGCTATGGAGGCTCGTTCAACCTTGATCATGTGGGAATTAACGATGTGGCCGACCGTAATGGTTTTGCCGTATGCTATCCGCAGGGAGCAAAGGATGGGCGCAACAAAAACTGCTGGAATGTCGGCTATCCTTTTCAGCACGATATGCCTATTGACGACATCTCGTTCCTCTGTACGCTGGCCAGCCATCTGCAGAAACAGCACTCGCTGAGCCGACACAACACATTCTGCACCGGAATGTCGAATGGTGGCGAGATGTGCTATCTGTTGGCATACTGCAACCAAAATTGTTTTCGTGCGGTGGCGCCAATCGCTGGATTGACAATGGAGTGGATGCCACGCAAGTACACTCGCTCGCGCCCGATTCCTATGTTTGAAGTTCACGGCACCGAAGACCGCGTATCGGAGTGGACTGGCGACCTGGATAATAAGGGTGGATGGGGAGCATATATCGCTGTACCTGATGCTATTAACCATTGGGTTAAGTGCAACAACTGCAAAACAACCGAGAGCACTACCCTACCCCTAAAATCGCCCTCAGCAAGGAGCGTTATCGCACATCGTTACACCAACGGCAAGCGCGGCAGCGAGGTCTGGCTTTATGAGATTATCGGTGGCGGCCACACCTGGGGTAATGACGATTTGGACACGGCTGACGAAATCTGGCGTTTCTTCAGCAAATTTGTGAAATAATTTGCCACTAAACACTCTATATTTGCGCTAATTGTATTATCTTTGGCCTTTACAAAAGGCTTTATATGAAAAGTTAATGAATATGGCTACAAAAAAGAGATTTTTTGTGGTATGCTTGCTTGCCATTGCCACTGCTGTGACCCACATCTTTACTATTGGATATGGTTTTGGGTATGATGCTATCAGCATAGCACGTCAGCAGTATAACGAAGCGAAACAATACAAGCCATCATATTTAGCTGTCATATATGAGCGTAAGTGTGAGCAACGCAGTGATTTCCTGCACCTTGAGATTGACACAACATACCACGAGATTGGGCGCAAGGCGTTCCACTATGAGGTAATTTGCAACCGAGACATCAAGGTACGCGCCTTCGACGGCAGTTACATCGACTGTAGCGAGGTGGCAGATCGCTGTTTCGTCTATGCCGACAATGGTCTGGAGTGGAAGAGACTCAACTCACAACGCCGCATTATTGACCAGGATTGCAACGAGGCAAGGGTAAAGATTGACGGCGAGGAGTATAGCGTATGGTACACGACTGCACTACCCCACTGCGAGGATGGCGCCAAGCCAAGCAAACACTACGAAGGGCTGATATTGGAGGCCAGCAACGCAAGTGGCACATATTCGCTCAAGGCCAAACATATAAGACAACATTTAGGATAACAATTTAATATTTAATTAATTACACGCGTATGAAGAAAGTATTTTCTATTCTCGCTGCATCTGCTTTGGTAGCAGGTATGGCGACATCGTGCCAGGCTCCCAACTCGCTGACAAAGGCTGAGGAGGCTGAGGGTTGGCAGTTGCTTTTCGACGGTGAGACTCTGAACGGTTGGAGAGATTTCAACGGCAAGGAGCTTACTAACGGTTGGGCTGTTGTTGATGGTTGCATCCAGGCTTCTGGTGAGGGTGGCGACGCTTCAGGTTACATCGTAACTGACAAGCAGTACGCTAACTTCGAGTTGGTATGGGATTGGAAGCTCACAAAGGGTGGCAACAGCGGTATGTTGTACCACGTTTTGGAGGGTCCCCGCTTCAAGGTTCCTTATGTTACAGGTCCTGAGTATCAGCTGATTGATGTTGAGGGCTGGGAGGAGATGAACAACATGAAGCTCGAGGAGTGGCAGAAGATTGGCGTAGACTACGCTATGCACTTGCCCGACCAGAGCAAGATGAAGATTAACCCCGTAGGTCAGTGGAACACATCTAAGATTGTTTTCGATAACGGTCATGTTGAGCACTGGCTCAATGGCAAGAAGATTCTCGAGTTCGAGGCTTGGACTGAGGATTGGTTCGAGAAGAAGGCCAGCGGTAAGTGGGGCGATGCTACAGAGTATGGTTTGGCTCACGAGGGTGTTATCTGCTTGCAGGACCACGGTGACCCCGCATCATTCCGTAACATCAAGATTAAGGAGTTGCCCAAGAAGTCAGGCGAGAAGGTTAGCCTCTTCAACGGTAAGGACCTCACAGGCTGGGAGTTGTTCGGTAGCATGCGCGTATCTGTAGACGAGGAGGGTAACCTCGTAACAGAGAACGGCGAGGATTTGAAGTATGGTTACCTCGGTACTCGTGAGT
This sequence comes from Alistipes sp., assembly GCA_017555695.1. GTDB lineage: Bacteria > Bacteroidota > Bacteroidia > Bacteroidales > Rikenellaceae > Alistipes. The sequence goes on along the minus strand of JAFZFX010000011.1, from coordinate 34,576 downwards.
ACTACAAGGACTTCGACTTGACAGTTGAGTTCAAGCAGTTCTCTAACGGTAACTCAGGTCTCTTCTTCCACTCATTCGTTCACGGTGGTTACAAGAGCAATGTAGTTAATGGCTGGCAGTGCGAGGTTGCTCCTAAGGGCAACGATACAGGTGGTATCTACGAGTCTTACGGTCGTGGTTGGTTGATCCAGATTCCCGACGAGAAGGAGTCTATCCTGAAGGAGGGCGAGTGGAACACATTGCGTCTTCGCGTTGAGGGTAACAAGGTTGAGACTTGGTTGAACGGTCAGGAGATGATTAAGATTGACGATGCTCTCATCGGTTCTAAGACTGGTCGTATCATGTTGCAGATCCACGATGGTAGCGACATCAAGGTTCTCTGGAAGAACTTTAACCTCACTACTTTGTAATAGTTCAAATTTGAATTAATACATACGAGACTCTCCACCAAATCGGTTGGAGAGTCTCTTTTTTATTCCCATCGGGCTGCTGAAGCATATTTTATGAACATCGGCCACGACAAAGGGCCTACAAGCAAAAGAAATTAGTATCTTTGCGGAGATAAATACAGTGCAAAAGATATTATGATTATACGCAATATAACCCGCTCTACCCTACTCTTTGTGGTGACGCTACTCTTCACGGCGTGCAACCATCACGGCAGAGTGAGCGAAGAGTCAAACACGATATACGCCACTATTGCACCTATTAAATATATAGTAGAGCAGATTACGGGCGACGACTTTAGCGTTGAGGTATTGGTTCCCGCGGGAGCAAGCCCCGAATCGTTTGAGCCTACACCGAAACAATATATAGCGCTGAACGAGTCGCAGTTCATATTCTCGACGGGGCTTATCAACTTCGAAACGGCTCTATTGGAGCGCATCGAGAAGCAAGAGAACATCGTGAATCTGAGCCGTAATATATCTCTTATAGAGGGTGCTTGCTCACATAACCACAGCCATAAATCATCGGCACATAGCCACGGCGTAGACCCGCATATATGGACTTCACCCCGTGAACTAAAGACCATTGCTCGCAACGCCTATGAGGCTATCATTGAGCGCTATCCCGACTCTACGAAGTACACGACGGCATACAAGCAGCTGCAACACAAGATTGAGCAACTCGACGAGGAGTGCCGCGTGCGTTGCAACGCTTCATCGGCGCGTGCCTTTATCATCTATCACCCTGCGCTGACTTACTATGCACGAGCCTACGGCATCGAGCAGATAGCGATGGAGAGCAACGGCAAGGAGCCTTCGGCAAAGCATATTGCAAACATCATAGAGCAGGCCAAAAGCAAGCAGGTAAAAAGTCTGATGTATCAGTCAGAGTACCCCCGTTCGGTGGTGGATGTTCTGGCCGAGGACACTAGGCTGACACCGTTGGAGATTAATCCGCTGGCGGAGAACCCCATAGAGTTTATACTTTCGGTAACTGATGCCATAACCACAAATTAAAAGACTATGTCGCAGCGTCATACCATACTATCAATACACAACTTGGGAGTTAAATACGAAGGCGTAACGGCTCTCGAGAGTGTCAATCTCGACATCTACGCCGACGACTTCATTGGCATCGTGGGCCCCAACGGCGGAGGCAAGAGTTCGCTCGTAAAGGCCATTATGGGGACAATATCATACAGCGGAGAGATCAGATTCGACAGCACTCTGCGCCACAAGAATCACTACAAGATTGGATATATGCCCCAAGTGTCGGAGTTCGACACACGCTTCCCCATATCTATCGAGGAGGTAGTGTTGTCGGGTTTGCAGACTGAAAAGGGCTTTTGGGGTCGCTACACCCGTGCTGACCGCCAGCGAGCAACGGAATTATTGGAGCAGATGGGCATAGCACATCTGGCAAAGCGCCCCATAGGCGAAGTGTCGGGCGGCCAGATGCAACGCGCATTACTCTGCCGCGCTATCATCGCCAACCCCAAACTGCTTATCCTGGACGAGCCTACGAACTTTGTGGACAACAAGTTTGAGTATGAGTTCTACAATATGGTGCAGCGCCTGAATGAGCGTATGGCCATAATAATCGTATCACACGATCTGGGTACGATAACAAGCGTCGTGAAGAGCATTGTATGCGTCAATCACTGCGTACACCGCCACGACTCTAATATATTAACAGAAGAGCAGTTGCGTAATTACAACTGCCCTATACAAATCTTATCACACGGTCACATCCCCCACACCGTACTTGCCCACCACGAAGGCGACTGCTGTCACGACCACAAGTAGGCCACGGAGGAGGAGATTACTTTACCTTTACGCCCTTCGGCATAGAGTACATATCGGGAACATCGCGCTGGAAGAGCGTATGCTCGTCGTCATAAAACTTCACGAAATCGGAGGCACAAGGCGACGAAGGATATGGACCATAGGCATGGCTCGGCTTCTCGTTTCGCCACGCTACAACCATCGACATACGGCTACCACGCAGTGCTGGCAACACATCACGAGTCCAATAGTCGGCAGTATGGCGATTTTCAAGACCCGTCTCGGTGACACCTACGGGCTTTGACTTCAGCTCCGCAACCTGGCTCAAACCCTTTACATTGGCCTCAAAAGCTCTCTTATTGCGTCCGTGGTAGCAATCCATACCTACGAAATCGACCCACTCATCACCTGGCCAACGGTAGAGCAAACGGCCAACAGCATCATCATAGACCTCGTCCATCTGCGGTGAGATGGCGTAGAGGACATTGTGCACATCCTTCTCGTCGCGCAGATACTTTATTATAAACTGCCAGAAAGCCACAAACTCCTCGTGTGAGGTAGCCTTCGACCCCCACCAATTCCACGCCTGCGTATGCTCGTGCAGAGGGCGGAAAATGACGGGAATAGGCTTACCGCTATCATCAACCATAGCCTTTAGTGCCGTAGCTACATCATCCAAACGGCGCTTGAACTTCAGGTTCATAGCACTACCCTCCTGAAGTATCTGGTCCACGACCTTGGTGTTATCCCAAGCTGTACCGACGGGATAACCACCCTGCCCCTCGGTCAATGGGTTATTCTGATGCCACACAAGCATACTTACGCCGCCAGCACGATATATCTCCTTGACGAGTTCAATCTTGCCCGCATTGATATTGTGCATATCGAGGCTATAGACTGCGGGGTGGTCGCCCGCAACATCGCGTACATCACTACGCCCCTTATCGCCTCGCCAGCCTATGCCATACGACGGGAAATCGTGATGACCAAACATCACACCCTGCTGATGTATTAGCCACAAATTGGCCAATAGTGCTTTCGTCTCCTCGGTTGCATCCTTGTCTACAATTTTCAGCGTTAGGCGCTTCGCCGAGAGTTCGGAAGAAGTGGCCGCAAAGCAGAGAACAGCGACGATGCAAATCATTAACTTTCTCATAATCTACAGGTTTAAGGTAAAACATTCATCTACAAAACTAATAAAAAAATAGCTCTTTTCACAACCGTCGGCCGTTAAAAAACAAAAAAGGTTGTCGCACCAGCGTGGTGCAACAACCCAAGTCTGTAAGATGAGATCTGACTATCTTACTTTGCCTCGTTGATAGCGCTCAACTCCTCGAACATAGAGTTGTATGAAGACTCCATATCACGACGAAAAGCTGAATAGTACTTGCGCACGAGTGAAGGATTGTGGGGCTCGGTAGGGTTATTTGCCTGTACATAGAGAGCGTTACGCAAAGCAACAGCCTTCTCCATCAAAGCAACTACAGCCTCCTCCTTAGAGGGCTGAAAATAGATAGACATCTCGCAATCGAATACGAAACCCTCCAAACGATAGTCAATCTCCTTCTTCAAATTTCTCAAATTAGCCATACTCTTATTTAGTTTAATTGTGTTATTTGGATACAAATATAAAAAAATCTATCAACTTTTGCAAATCATTATCTCTTATCTGTGAAGGTAAAATATCGTCCTGCCAGATAACTATACACCACGCATACAGCCGTAGTCAGTGCCTTGGCTGGTGTTGGCCAGATGGCGCACACCTCGACAAAGAGTTTCAGACACACATAATTCAGCAAAATAGAGCCCACGACCGACAATGCATAACGCACCAGCTGTCCACCAGAGCCAAACTGCGTAGCACAAAACGCCACATTGCGATTGAGCCAGAATCCCGTCAAAAAGGTTATGGGGAAGACCACCACAAGCGACGAGATGTAAGGCGACACAACCACCACGCCCAAGTCGATAAATCGTTCAGCGACAACATAGTGATAGATGATATAGTACCACACCAAATCCAGCACCATATTACCACCTCCGCACGCTGCATAACGAAACATCTGCTTCGAGAGCAGCAGCGAGAACGGCTTGATGTAGAATATGTCGATAACCCTGCCTATGGTTTTAGCCAACTGCATCGCGTCGTCTTCGATTTACTTTTTCTTATACACCCACAAGTCGGCGTAAATGTCGCGATATGAGTTGGCAAAAGCGTTGCAGTCGGCAATCTTGTCACTGCCGTAGAGCGTTACCATATACTTATCCTTGAAAGGCAACACCTTGCAACTTAAATCTTTGATACGGCTCTCGGCCTGCGCAACAGCACGGCTGGCATTCTCCTCGGTAGAGAAGATACCCATCACAACATAATACTCATACTCGGCCGATGACTTTACCTCATTCTGAGCCGTCTGGGCGCTCTCTGCGTTAGCCGCGGCTGACTCGGTTGCACCCTCTGCGGTAGTAACGGCTGTTGAGTCGGCAACCTCGGTTGCTGTATCAGTTATTGCCACCTGCTCCACCACAGCAGGTGCAACGCTCTGCTTAGCAGGAGTGAGATTGAGCTGTTCGCCCATCATTATATATGCACAGAATCCGAGCGCAATCACCACACAGACTGCACACAAAGCATAGAGCCACTTGTTCGAGCGGCGGCGAATAATAATCGTCTTGACACCCTTGGGGTTGATAGCCGACGCAAAACCCTGCTCCATAACGAAGCTCTTATGGTTGAGCGCACCGACACCACCGATGATGATATTGCCACCCTCGCAGGTTTTACCTCGCCAGCGGTTATAGATATCGGCAGCCTGCTCCTCACTACAGCCCGACACCTTGATAATCTCACTCACCAACGATGGGGCCTGCTCACCAGAACGGAATGTAACTACATTGCGGGGGCTGAGTAGTCTGTCGGCCGAAATCTTACGCGCAGCCTGACGCTCGATATAGAGTGTTCCAATCTCGGGAAGGTAGACTCCACGCCCGCTAACGAGCATATTATAGATGATTTTATTAACCTCTCCTACCATAATTTACAATATTTTATTTCTGACTCTTTTTCTTCGATCCTTTAGACTTTGCGGGAAGGCCTACAACGAAACCACCCTTGCTGGCGCGCCACAAAACAAACAGTGCCATTGCAATGAACGGCAGGCTCAACAGTTGGCCCATATTGAGCAACATACCAGCCTCAAAAGCCTCCTGATTAACCTTGATGAACTCTATGAAGAATCGTGTAAGGAATATACCCAAAAGACCAATGCCGAACATTACGCCTGCTCTCTTGCGAGCTATGTCGCACTTATAGTACAGCCACATAAGTATACCGAAAGTGACGAAGTAGCACAACGCCTCATACAACTGTGCAGGATGCTGAATAGGCACATCCGCAAGCGGAAGTCTATACAATCTGACGAACTTGAAGCCCCAAGGCACATCGGTCACCGCACCCACGATTTCCGAGTTGCAGAGATTACCCAGACGCACCAGACCGCCACCAATGGCAACGGGTATCATAATGCGATCCAACCACCAGATATAGGGCATATTGTGTTTGCGAGTGGTAATCCACATACCCAACAACATACCAATAGCGGCACCGTGGCTCGCCATACCGCCATTACGAATCTCGGTGATGATAGCCCACGGGCGGGTGATATAGTAATCGAATTCGTAGAACAGACAGTGGCCTACGCGTGCGCCAAGTATCGCACCCAACACAATCCACACAAAGCCAGTCTCGACAATCTCCTGGCCGAAACCCTCGCGGCGTGTAAAGTTAGTGAAGAAGCGCTCGCCAAGAAGTATGGTAAGGGCCCACATAAGTCCATAGTAACGCACCTCGACGCTACCGATTGAGAACATTGCAGGGTCGAAATCCCATATTATATACAACAAATTATTCAGCATATATCAACTCTTACATTAAAAATGTATGCCCACCATAAAGATTAAGGCAGGCACAATGATTTACTATTTCAATACTCTATTTTGCGCTGTTGGGCAAATCCTTCTTCAGCGGGAAGGCGAATGTAGTACCTACGCCCATCTCGCTTCGCACAGTGATGCGCTCGCCGTGAGCCTCTACAATATGCTTAACGATAGCAAGACCCAATCCTGTACCACCCTGCTCTCGTGAACGGCTCTTATCTACGCGGTAGAAACGCTCAAACACGCGGGGCATATCCTCCTTTGAGATACCTACGCCAGTATCCTCCACCTCGACAAGCACCTTGTCCATCATATCGCGGAACTTGATGCGAGTAGAGCCACCCTCCTTACCATAGTGGATAGAGTTGGCGATAAGATTCACCAATACCTGACCCACAAAGTGCTGGTCAGCAGTCACCCAGAATGACGAAGGCAGAGAATCTGCACCCTTAACGATAAGCTTAATTTTGCGCTTGGCAGCCTCAATCTCCAACTGCTCGGCGATATCCTTGGTAAGAGCGACGATATCGAAACGGGTCATCTTCAAGCTGTTCATAGCATTCTCCAACTTCGAGATGGTATCCAAGTCGTTCACGATATTAATCAGTCGGTCGATACTCTTCTCGGCACGCTCCAAATACTTGCGGTTAATAAGATCATCCTCCAAACCACCATCGAGCAGAGTAGAGATATAGCCCTGGATGTTGAAAATCGGGGTCTTCAACTCGTGAGCCACATTACCCAGATACTGCTTACGGAAGGCCTCGTTCTGCTTCAAGCGGTTAATCTCCTTGTCGTTATCGTTTGCCCACGCAGTAAGCTCCTCAGAGAGGTTCTCGACATGCTTATCCTTAAGTTCATCAACTATCTCGTTGGTCGGCACATGGCGAGAGAGCACCATAGAGTAGATGGGCTTGAGTTTGTAGGCTACATAGGACTTCATCAAAAAGAGCGAGAAGAGAGCAACTGCAACGAATACTCCCAACACCACAATAGCAATAAGCCACCACGCAACATTACAAGCAGCCATCACCATAGCCACAATAAATGCCGAAACGAATGCAATATAAAGCGACGCATTCTCCTTTGTCTTGATAGTTATCATAATTTTCTCTTTTAGTTTTTGTTAATCACTTATCTCTCGCTAATCTCTTTCAGCAGCACTTCACGCCTAATGCACGCTACCATACTTCGGTTACAAAGCGCTGTATAGTCCCACCACTTGGTAGATGGCCACCACTTCGGCTTGAGCAATATGTACTTCATCCGTAGCCTCCACCATGGGCGCTGATACACTCTGTTCAACCGACTTTACAATAGGTAACGCATCACCCACGACAGACAAAAGTGTCAATTGCGCAGGTTCATCCTGCTCTGTAGAGAGCATTACCTTACGCAAATATACAAAATTTGATGTCAATATCATATACTTTGCGGAAGGAATTATATCTCTAATTGTCGTTTTTTTCAAAAAATATGTCATTGCGGGGAGTAATTCACTCTCCAACGACTCGGTTTTAGCATCTGCGGGCAGACAAACAGCCACATCGCCGCCATCTGCCATAGGCAGGCTAATCAAGCAATCGGGGCTAAGCTGCTCGCCACGACCCAGTGACAGCAAAGACTCTAAACTATTGTAGCAAGAGATGGCGGCACCAATGCCATCCTCACGCAACATCGTACCTTCACCCGTAAGCAACCAGCCTATACTAATCTCGGGAAATGCAGCCTCGATACGGCGTGCAAGATTCTGCGATATACCGTTATTTCCGTTCTTAATCTGGTAGAGATTTTCGGAGCGAGATAGACCAATATGGATAGCAAAACGATTGATAGTCATATTAGACCATCGCACGACACTGGCCAGGCGTTGCCAATTAGCGTTTTTGTTTGTCTTATCCATTTTTTTACTATCTTTGTGGCGCGACCCCGTAGTTCAATGGATAGAATATAAGATTCCGGTTCTTACGATGAAGGTTCGAATCCTTTCGGGGTCACATAGGGCTGGAGAGCCCTTTTTTCGTTTTTCTACCATCAGCGGCAAAGAGTCGTTGTCCATCGATTAGACAATTCCCACAACCTAACTTTTATTAACTTTCAAAGGTAATCATTTATTTCAACAAATATAACATCTAGACACTTTTTTATCACTTTTAGTCCAAATTGAGGGTAAAAAAAATCCCTGCACTCGGAGTTGAGCGCAGGGAATGTATTACCAATTTGTGTCGCGTGGAGATTACAACTCCTCGATGTAGATATTGCGGAACTCGATGGGACCACCCTCGCTCTGGAGAGCGATATAACCTGACTCGGTAGTGGTTGTACACTCGTTCTGCAAGTTGCCGTTGATATAGACTGTAATCTTTGTGCCCTCGCATACGATCTCAGCCTCGTTCCACTCGCCAACGGGCTTCTCGTAATTGCCATTGCGGTCCTTTACGGGGAACTCACCAACGCACTCAACCTCTGAAATCTTTGAGCCGCCGAGCATTACATAGTCACCAGCCTTGCCGCTACACAACTGACACTCGATAGCGTTAGGCCAAACCTTGTCGCCATCCTGAACACGGTGGAAGATACCGCTGTTAGTACCCTCACCAATCCAACGCCACTCGACATGCATCTTATAGTTGCCATACTTCTCGGCTGTACGCATATAACCAAAAGGCTGGCCAACGATGTGGATATTGCCATCCTTAACGCCATACACCTCTGATGTAGGGACATTGCTATCGGCATCCAACACACAAACCCAACCTGTCAGGTCCTTACCATTGAAGAGTTGCTTTTTGCCACCGCAGCAGCAAGAGGTCATAACGGCCGCAACCAACAGAGCCGTAAGAATAGTTTTTGCTTTCATCTGATTAATATTTTCGTTTACTGTACTTTCGCAAAAATAATCATTTATTCGATATTTGCTACATATATTCGACTCTTTTTGCCTATATTTGCATAGTTTTCGTACAAAGGTGGGCGAAAACTATCAAAGGAGTAATAAATTTCAAAAAATAACTACTATGAAACGACTTATCAATCTGATCGTCGCATTGGCAATATGCGGTACAGCATCAGCTTTCAACCGAGAGACTGTCGCAATCAAGAGTGCGGCAATGAACAAGAACATCACAATCACAGTGATTCTGCCCGAGGGTTACCACGAGAAGAAGGATCTGCCCGTAGTTTATATGTTGCACGGACACGGTGACAACCACACTGCATGGGATACAAAGGGTCAGGCTGGCCCGTTGGCAGACCTCTACAATGCCATCGTAGTGATGCCTGATGGAGGTGTGGATAGCTGGTATTGGGATAGCCCCGTAAACGACTCTTACAAGTACGAGACATTCGTAACAAAGGAGATTATCTCATACATCGACTCACACTACAAGACCAAGGCTGACCGTACGGCTCGTGCCATCACTGGTTTGTCGATGGGTGGTCACGGTGCGCTCTACCTTGCACTGCGTCATCAGGACCTCTTCGGCGCTGCTGGTAGCACATCGGGCGGTGTGGACATCCGTCCATTCCCGAAGAATTGGGGTATGTCGAAGTGGTTGGGGACAATCGAGGAGAACCCCGAGAATTGGGAGAATCATACCGTTATCAACCTCGTTGATTCACTCAAGCCCAACGCATTGAAGCTCATCATCGACTGCGGAACAGAGGATTTCTTCTATCAGGTAAACTGCAACCTGCACGAGAAATTGATGAAGGCGGGTATCCCTCACGACTTCTATGTACGCCCTGGTGTACACAACTGGGACTATTGGCGCAACTCAATTAAGTATCAGATGTTGTTCTTCAGCACATACTTCAATCAGGCTACACAGAACAAATAAATCAACTAAAGAATGAAGAGACTACTGTTTATCATCTGCGCATTGCTGCTTACCTCGGCCGTATATGCCGCACAGAATAACGAGGAGGTTCGCCAGAAGAATCGCTACGCCTTGGCCGAGCGTTTTACGGCAAGCAAGTTACAGAATATGCTCTTCTCGACCAGCGTAGACCCACATTGGTTCAAGTCGGGCGAGAAGTTCTGGTATAGTTATAAGACAAGCAACGGCACAAAGTGGTATGTCGTAGACCCCGCATCGCGCAAGCGTGAGGAGCTCTTCGACCACGACCGCTTGGCTGCCGAACTGACCGAGATTGTAAAAGACCCCTACATTGCAGCACAGTTACCTATCCGCAACCTCGATGTGGATGAGGATGGCCGAACATTCACTTTCGAGGTGACATCTTCGCAGGATGCAAAGCCGAAGCCTCTCTCACAAGAGGACTCTTTGGCTGGCAAGAAGCCCAAGAAGGTGAGCGGCAAGGAGGTTTTCTACTTCTCATACGATAGCAAGACCCGCAAACTCACTCACCTGAAAGACAAGGAGAAGGAGACCAATCAGTTGAGTTGGGCTTCAGTTTCACCCGACGGACAGACCGTCATCTACTCGAAGGATTTGAATCTGTACCGTATGTCGCGTGAAGACTATGAGAAGTTGAAGAAGGACGACAAGGACTCAACCGTTGTCGAGACTCAGATTACAACCGACGGCGTGGAGGGATTCGGCTACGGCGAGCCATACAGCCTGCTCAACACCGACACACTCTGCAACGGCAAGCGCCGTGGCGTATCAGTTATCTGGTCACCCGATTCGCGTTACTTTGCTACGGTGCTGACCGACAAGCGCAATGTGAAGCCGTTGTGGGTTATCAACGCATTGGCTAACCCCCGCCCCACTTTGGAGACCTATCGTTACCAGATGCCCGGCGAGAAGGAGGCCCCCGTTTATCACCTCTATCTGTTCGATATGAACGACAACTCTCGCAAAGAGATTCAGGCGGGTCGTTTCAAGGATCAGACACTCTCGATTGCGTATCGTCCCCGCGAGCACAAGCAGCGTCATATGTACGACCAGCCGTGGGTGTGGATGGGTGACAACAATCGCCTCTACATCACTCGCTCGAGCCGCGATTTGCACCGCATCGACATCTGCTCATACACTATCGGCGAGGATACTCTGCGTCCGATTGTTGAGGAGCGAATGAATACTTATATAGAGGTACGCCCCATCGCAGCGATTAACGATGGCAAGGAGTTGATTCACTGGAGCGAGCGAGACGGATGGGCACATCTCTACCTCTATAACGATAAGGGCGATATGGTACGCCGACTCACCGAAGGTCCGTGGCATGTACACGAGATTCTGAAGGTGGACGAGAAGAAGCGTGTAGTATATTTCACTGGTATGGGCCGTGAGGAGGGTGAGAATCCCTACTATCAGCACCTCTACTCGGTGGGCCTCGATGGTGGCGATGTGAAGTTGCTGGATAAGGGCAACCACTTCCACTCTCCGCAGGTGGATGATGCGTGCCGATACTTCGTGGATAACTACTCTCGCGTAGATACTATTCCCGAGACTGCACTATATGACTGTCTGGGTAACAAACTGATGACTCTTGAGCAGAGCGACTTCTCACAGTTGCTGGCCAACGGCTACCGCTTCCCCGAGACATTCACGGTTAAGGCTGCCGATGGCGTCACAGACCTCTACGGCGTAATGTACAAGCCGTTTGACTTTGACTCAACGAAGGTATACCCTATTGTTGATTATGTATATCCTGGTCCGCAGGTTGAGGCTACGGAGTACCCCTTCACTCGTATGAGCGTACGCACCGACCGTCTGGCACAGGCTGGTTTTGTGGTGATTACTGTAGGTAACCGAGGCGGACACCCCGACCGTTCGAAGTGGTATCACAACTACGGCTATGGCAATCTGCGCGACTACGGCTTGGCTGACCAAAAGGCTGCCATCGAGCAGTTGGCTGCACGCCACGACTACATCGACATCAACCGCGTGGGTATTCACGGCCACTCTGGTGGTGGATTTATGTCTACGGCTGCCATTCTGCAGTACCCCGACTTCTTCAAGGCTGCGGTATCGTGCGCTGGTAACCACGACAACAGAATCTACAACCGTTGGTGGAGCGAGACTCACCACGGCGTGAAAGAGGAGGTGAGCGACAAGGGCGATACCACATTCGTATATCGCATCAGCAGCAACCCCGAACTCGCACGCCGACTGAAGGGTCATCTGATGCTCGTACACGGCGAGATTGACAACAATGTACACCCTGGTAACACATCGCGCGTGGTGGATGCATTGATTCGCGCCAACAAGCGATTCGATATGTTGTATCTGCCTACACAGCGTCACGGCTTTGGCGATATGAACGAGTACTTCTATTGGAGATTGGTTGATTACTTTACCGATTATCTGATTGACGGTCGCCAGACAGAGGTGGATATACCCCAGAGGTAGTTTAGAATGAAAATATAATTATGAAACAAATCATAGTATTCATAATATTGAGTTTATGGGTGGGCGCTTGTTCACCCATAAACCATAATTGTGTAGCCCTATGTGGAGATAATGTGGTCAAAATTATTGACACTAAACATTCCGATGGGGATAAGATTGCACAGATATGGCAATGGAATATTGAAGAGCCAACCGTTGGGCTACCTGCGGAGTATGCAAAGTATCTGAACCCATTAGACGAGTGCAAGTTCGTAGATAACCACAGCAAGTTGTTACTCACATCATCTCATAGTGCGACGGTATTAATCGACATCAAAAGCCGCAAATGCCTATTCTATGCACGCACTCCAATGGCTCACTCGGCAGAGTTGCTACCCAACGACCGTATAGCGGTTGCACTATCAACCAACAGATATGGCAACTCGTTGGAGCTGTATGACATAGCCACTTCAGAAAAAGTCATCTGGAAGGATAGCCTCTATTCAGGGCACGGAGTTGTATGGAACGCCAAACGAGAGAGCCTCTATGCTTTGGGGTATGATGTACTCCGAGAGTATAAACTAAAGGATTGGACTTCGGACACCCCCTCGTTGGAGAAGGTAGCCGAGTGGCCAATTCCCGTAAAGTCGGGACACGACTTATCGAAAGTGGATGACAGCAGAATGTTGGTATCAGGCCTCGAAGGAGTTTACTTTTTTGATACAGAGAGTGGCGAATTTTCACCTTTTGAGCCATTGCAAACTACTCAGAATGTCAAATCGGTAAACTACTGCCCCAAAAGCAAGCGCCTTATCTATACCAAGGCCGAGGAGAGTTGGTGGACACATAATGTCTATCAACTTAGCCCCTACAAGACAATCACAATAGATAGTGTAAAAATCTACAAAGTAAGACCCATCAATAAATAGGTTGCAATAAACGATGAAAAGGCTATCACATATCTTGTTCCCGCTATTGGCATTATGGACTACTTGCGCTGCGGCTCAACCTGGCAACAACTATTCGGCACACCGAGAAGGTCGAACTGTCAAGGTTTCGATGGCGGAGTATGAGGGGGCGATGCGTAATCCACTGAAGGGCTTTCGCGAGTTCTTTATGATTGGCACCGACCGCATAAGGGATGATTACCCCTACCCTTATGGTTCGATGATTAAGGAGTATATGCCGTGGAATATGCTTGAGCGTAACGCCGAGGATAGCATAGCAACGATTATCTCGTTCAGCGACCACCGCTGGAAAGGCGTAGAGGAGCAGAATGTGAAGGTCATACCACGAGTATTGGCCGTATGGTTGGAGCCGTGGCACGGAGGCCGCCCCAAAGACCCCAACAACATCGACGACTTGAACGGCTGGCACTGGCCCGACGATATTCCCGCCGAGAGTGGCCCCTACAAGCAGATACCTGGTTCGGTGGGTGCTTATGTTGAGCCGCAGGATTCGCTGACACCTATCCAAGGCGGATACTTCCACCCCACATTCTTTAAGCGCGTAGAGCAGCTGGTAGAAAAGCTCGGCAAGGCGCGGGATAACGACCCGCGCGTGGCTTATGTAGAGATGGGTATCATAGGAGAATGGGGCGAACATCACGACCCCGACCTCTCAACCGTATTTGCTCCGCACGACGAGCCTCGACACATCGCAAACCGCACTTGGCTACCAGGCATACAGAAGGTGCTGGGCGATGCCTTCACAAAGGCATTCAAGAACAAAAAGGTGATGGTACGCTATGCTTACGAGTTTGAGGATTACGACTTTGGCATCTATTGGGATTCGTGGGCACAACCCGAGGAGCAGGGCCGAGGTTATGACGCCATGATAAATCGCGGAGAGTATTGGCGCACACAGCCCGTAGGTGGTGAGATAACCTGGGCTTGGGGCTCATTGGCGAAATACCGCAGTTTTGAGCAGGTGGTAGCCAACGAGCAGACACGCAAGATGGTAATCGAGCAGATTCGTAACCTGCACTGCAACCATCTGGGCGGTATCACTTGGGCCAACTTCAAGGACGAGGAGTTTCTGCGCAACGCTGCCGAGTTGCAGAAGGCTATGGGATACAGATTTGTGCTTGACGAGGCTTCGTACAACAGCAAGATAGGTCGCGACAACACGATAGAGGTGGAGTTCTCGCTACGAAACACCGGCTCGTCGCCTTTCTACTACGACTGGCCCGTGGAGGTTGCTCTGCTTGACAGCAAGACTCACGAAAAGGTGTGGGGCAAAGCGCTGGAGGGAATCAATATCTCGGAGTGGATGACCGGTGAAAAGTGGGACACCCAGAGCGAAAAGTACACAGTCGAAGCGCCGCTAGTGAAGGTCAAAAGCCGACTAAGCATCGACAAGGAGTTGCCCAAAGGTCGCTACATCGTGGCCATAGGAATCATCGACCCCGCGTGTGGTCGTCCTACGGTCAGATTTGCCAACACAAACTACTTTGATGGCGGTTATCATCCGATTGGCTACATCGGCTACGGAAAGAGCGAAAAGAGCCCCGAGATTGACAGTTCGCTGTTTGATGACCTACAGAGTGACAGAACAATAAATTACGCCACCGAGAAGTAGCGGTACACACATAAAAAAAACATCTTGAATCTTCTGCAGGAAGTTCAAGATGTTTTCTTTTTGCGGTTAGATATCGTGCGAAAGCGAGGGCGGGACAGCACCGTTCATATCGTAGTCACCCCAGCGTTCGGCAACATAATCGAGCGTCGCGATTATCTCGTCAATATCGTATAGCGTAACCAACTTCAGGCGCGTCTGCTTGAAGTCGGGCAGTCCCTTGAAGTAGTTGGACAAGTGGCGACGCATCTCCAGAATACCCACCTTGTCGCCCTTAATCTCGATAGACTTTGCCAAATGCTCCTTGGCAATGGCTACACGCTCTACAACCGACGGCTGTGGCATAACCTCGCCCGTCTGGATAAAGTGCTTAACCTCACGGAAAATCCACGGACGACCGTATGTTGCGCGACCAATCATCACGCCATCAACGCCGTAATCATCAAACATCTTCTTCGCCTTAGGGCCAGAATCCACATCACCATTACCGATGATGGGTATCTCGATTGAGGGGTGGTTCTTTACCTCGCCAATCAGCGTCCAGTCGGCCTCGCCACGATACATCTGCGAGCGGGTGCGACCATGAATTGTCAAGGCCTTGATACCCGTATCCTGCAGGCGCAGGGCGATATCCATAATATTCTTCGACTCCTCGTCCCACCCCAGGCGAGTCTTAACCGTTACGGGTGTAGATACGGCCTGAACAATCTGGCGAGTCATCTCGACCATCAGAGGCACATCACGCATCATACCCGAGCCAGCGCCTCGACCTGCAATCTTCTTGACAGGACAACCGAAGTTGATGTCAATGAAGTCGGGACGGGCAGTCTCAGCAATGCGAGCAGCCTCGACCATAGGCTCGATGAGGTGGCCGTAAATCTGTATGCCCACGGGACGCTCGGCCTCGTCGATGTTGAGTTTGGCGCGTGACTTCCACGCGTCGCGTATAAGGCCATCGGAAGAGATGAACTCGGTAGTCACCACATCGGCTCCGAATCGTTTGCACATATAACGGAACGAGGGGTCGGTGACATCCTCCATAGGAGCCAGGAAGAGTGGCTGATGACCCAATTCTATATCGCCTATTTTCATAGTAAAATCTTTTACTCTATTCTAAATCTGCAGTTTACATATCCGACAACAATCGCTCTGTGCTGACGCTTTCAGCCCGAGCGATATGACAGCGAGCCGCGCCGTTGCCAATTTCGGATATAAGTTGAGCAAAGATAGCAATATTTATACGAAAAATAACTATTTTTGCCGACCGATAAATTATCGCGAAAAATTTTTAACAAACAATATTACACATAGAAATTTATGTTACGATTTTTTCTTCAGGCCGATCAGGTTGAGAAACTGATTGTTCCCGACAGCGTACAGAAGGCCCGCTTCACACAAGCCGTCACCAATTTGGCGAATGTAGATATCAAGGATGTGTGGCAGCAGATGGTAGAGTGGATGATTTGGACTGGCATAAAGTTGGCTATCGCCATCGTAGTATTTTATATAGCCCGCTGGTTACTCCACAGATTGCTGACCATAATTGATGTGTTCTTCACACGCCGCGGCATCGACCGCTCGTTACATTCGTTTGCTATGACTGCGGCAAAAGTTGTGGGTTATATAGCAATATTCCTCATTCTGTTCAACATCCTCGGCTTTGAGTCGTCATCAGTGCTGGCAATCTTTGCTTCGGCTGGTTTGGCCATTGGTATGGCGTTGAGCGGCACGCTGCAGAACTTTGCTGGTGGTATTATGATTCTGGTGTTGCGTCCCTATCGCATCGGTGACTACATCGAGGCACAGGGCGTGAGCGGTACGGTAGCTAACATCGGACTCTTCTCTACGATGATTCACACTTCGGACAAGAAGACAATCTACATACCGAACAACTCGATTTCGACATCAATAATCAACAACTACTCAACTTCGACAACACGTCGTTGCAGTTGGAAGGTATCGGTTGCTTATGGTGACGACTACGACCAGATTCGTGATGCTATGCTAAACATCATCAAGCGTGACGAGCGAGTGCTGAAGGAGCCCGCCGTATATGTACGCATCGATGCTCTGGCCGACAGTGCTGTCGTGATTGAGGCACGCGCTTGGGTGAGCAACACCGACTATTGGAGCGTTTACGACTCGGTAACCGAGGCCTTCTACAAGGAGTTGCCCGAGCACGGAGCAAACTTCCCCTTCCCGCAGTTGGATGTACATCTTACAAAGGAGTAATCCGCTCGGATATTAAATCGTATAAAAATCCCCTTCTCGTTTTTTATGGGAGAGGGGATTTTTCGTATATTTGCTGAACAATTAAATCTTTGGCTTACTACAATTATGAGAAGAATCGCTTTATCTCTTATCGCTATGGTGGCATTGTTTGCGTGCAATCGTCCCGCAAGCATCACAATCAATTTCGATGGTTTGGAAAATCCTTTGGTCACTTTTCAATATGAATTAAACGACTCCACACGCATAGATTCAGTAATGGTGGAGAACGGCTCGCTACACAAAGAGATTGCTGTAGTGGAGATGACTAAAATAGGTATCTACCCCAAGCAGTATCTTATTAACGGTTCGATGGTGGGAGCAGATTTGAATCTATATGTGGAGCCAAACGACAAAATTACACTAAATGTGGAGTGCAAAGATGGTTATATGATAGTCGATGTCGAAGGTTCAGATCTCTACAAAGAGTATTATAGTGTAATAAATCAGTGCGCCCCATACAAAGCCGAGAGATACAAGTTGGATCTTAGGTCTATGGAGGCGATGAATAATCAAGATATTAAAACCTGGAACGAGCTTAGCATCAAAGCATCGGAGGCAGAGAAAAAAGCATTTACAATAACCAAGGAGTATGCTACGGCCAACCCGTCGTCGGAGGTGAATGTATTGCTATTCGACTGGTTGTCGATTTTCACATACAAGACTGAAATCTATGAGATTATGGATAAAAGTCTGTTCAAAGGCGCATACAAGGAGCTGGAGGAGTGGTATTTGAAAACATTAAAAACATTCGAAGAGCGTCGCGCTAAAGCTTTAGCCGAGGCGGAGGCTCGCCACCAAGAATCCGAAGGTAAAGGCGTAGGCGATATGGCGCCCGACTTTACGCTAAAGAACACCAAAGGCAAGAGCGTAAGCCTCAAATCGTTGCGAGGCAAATGGGTGGTTTTGGACTTTTGGGCTACCTGGTGTGGCCCTTGCAAGGTGAGTATGCCCCACCTAAAGGAGTATTACGAGAAGTATGCAGGTAAATTCGAGGTTGTGGGCATAGTCGGTTCATCTAAAGAGGAGGACTGGAAGGTCGTGGTGAATGATTTTAAGTTGCCGTGGATAAATGTAATTAATCCTCAAGATGCTCCAGAGGCTGATGATGTCTTGAAATTGTACAACATAAGTGCATTCCCCACCTACATTATCATCGACAAAGAGGGTAAAATATACAAGAAGTTTATAGGTGCAAAGCAAGAATTATACGACGAGTTGGACAAAATATTGGAATAGAGTCGTTTTTTCACTATCTTTGCGCTCGTTAAACTTGAAAACAAATATAAAATAGTATGAAATTTACGGATATTTTGGCTATTTCGGGTATGCCCGGCCTTTATAAGTATGTTGCACAGTCTACCAAGGGTATCATCGTCGAGTCGCTGGTAGATGGTCACCGTATGAACGCTTCGGCTACATCACGCGTGAGCGCTTTGTCTGATATTTCAATGTTCACCGAGGGTGAGGATATCGCTCTGGCAGAGGTATTTACTCGTATGTACAACCACACTGGTGGTAAGGAGGGTCTTTCACACAAGGAGTCTGCAGATAAGATGAAGGCTTACTTCGCAGAGGTATTGCCCGAGTACGATCGCGAGCGTGTTCATGTGTCTGACATCAAGAAGGCTCTCTCTTGGTTCAACATCCTCGTTGCTGCTGGCTTGACAGAGTTCAAGTTGGAAGAGGAGGAGCAGGTTGAGGAGTAGTCAGCTGCAATAAATGATAGAAAAATCTGCCTTTACGGGCAGATTTTTTTTGTTTATACAGGTCGGCGAATGGATATATTTGTGTAAATTTACACCAACAAACATTTTTAGACTATGCAAACACGCCTCTTTAGACTTGCGCTTCTGTGTACTATGATGATGGCCTATATGTCATCATTTGCGCAGAAGAAGACTCCGTTCTTCGTTCAAATTAGCGACCCGCAGCTATGTTTCATATCGTCATCGAACGACTTTACTGCCGAGAAAGAGTTAATGGGCCGTATCACAGAGAAGGTGAACAAACTCAAACCCGACTTCGTTGTTTTCTCGGGTGATATGGTACATTGGACAGATAACGCAGCCTCGCTTGACGGATTCAAACAGATGTGTAGCGAGTTTGACAAGGATATACCGCTCTACTTCGTACCAGGCAACCACGATGTTACAAACGATGCCACCAAAGAGAATGTTGAGGCATTTGTTGCACGATATGGCCACGACCGCTTCGTACACAAGGAGAAGGGCTACACCGTCATTGGTTATAATTCGTGCGTAATAAAGGCTGCTACACCCGCCGAGAGTGACGAATATGCGTGGTTGGAGAAGGCTCTGAAACGCGCTCGACGCAACAAGCCGATTATATTGGTGGCACACCACCCTATGTTCCTATCGAAATATGACGAGAAGGAGGTTTACGAAAATATAGGGGTGGAGCTGAGGATGAAATATTTGAAGCTTTTTGAGCAATATGGCGTCGATTTGGTATTGTCGGGACACCTGCACTACTGCGCTCGCGGCGAGTACAAAGATATGCAGTTTGTTACGGCTGGCCCCGCAGGTCGCACATTGGGTAAGGATAAATCGGGCGTAGAGATTATCACAATAAAAGGAGGCAAAGCCGAGGCCAAATATTACGACATAGAGAGTATTCCACTGCAGATTAAGTAGGAGATAAACGAAACAGGGTGCCGCTCACGCGACACCCTGTTCTATTTGGTTTTGATTGCTTATTTCTGCAAAGCATCCCAAAGCATATCCTTCAATTGTTGAATATTCAAACCCGTAACAGACGAGATGAATACAGACGGGATACCCTCGGGCAACATTGGACGCATCTGCTCAATGAGCTCATCATCCAACATATCGCACTTGGTGATAGCCAACAGACGCTGCTTATCCAGCAACTCGGGGTTGTACTGGGTCAGCTCACCCAACAAGATTTCGTAATCCTTGGCAATATCGTCGCTATCGGCAGGAACCATAAACAGCAGCACCGAGTTTCGCTCGATATGGCGTAGGAATCGTGTACCGAGACCTTTACCCTCGTGCGCACCCTCAATGATACCAGGGATATCGGCCATAACGAATGACTTGTGGTTACGCACCTCGACAATACCAAGGTTGGGCTCCAATGTGGTGAAGGCGTAGTTCGCAATTTTGGGCTTGGCTGCCGATACAACCGAGAGCAGAGTACTCTTACCTGCATTGGGGAAGCCTACAAGACCTACATCGGCCAATACCTTAAGCTCGAGGATGAAAGCACCTTCGTCGCCCTCCTCACCAGGCTGGGCATAACGCGGAGCCTGATTTGTGGCGCTCTTGAAGTGCCAGTTACCAAGACCACCACGGCCACCCTTCAACAGCACGAGCTGCTCACCGTGCTCGGTTACCTCACCCACATACTCGAGTGATGTAGTGCCATCCTCCTCGTTCTCAACAACGCGACGAGCTACCGTACCCAGAGGAACGGGAATGATGATATCCTCGGCATCCTTACCCGATGAACGCGCACCGTGACCACCCTCACCATCCTGCGCAAACTGATGTCGCTGATACTTCAGGTGGATAAGAGTCCAATACTGACGCTCACCCTGCAGGATGATGCTACCACCCTTACCGCCATCGCCACCATCGGGACCTCCGAAAGCAACAAACTTCTCGCGGCGAAAGTGGCACGAACCTGCACCTCCGTGACCAGAACGAGCAAATATCTTTACATAATCGACAAAATTAGAGCCTGCCATTATAGTGGGGTTTTAATTATAGTTTCTGAATCTGTGCGCAAAGATAAGAGTTTGCAAGCAATTAGCCAAATCGAGCCGAAAAAGTTAGAGCAACAAGTGATAGAAAATCAGAATTTATACGACACTACGGCGTAGAAGGTGCGCGGATAGGCGTATGTGAGGATATCGTCCTGCGGCGAGTAGATGTCGCGCGCACCACTTTTGTAGTGGCGTATGCGCGAAGATTCATAGCCACCATAGACAATATCTTTATTATCCAGCAGATTGCGAACCGACAGTGTCAGCGACAATCGCTGGCGCCCGATATTGAACCAGCGCGATAGCGAAGCATCGACAGTAATAGCATCATCGAGGCGTTGCTGGGTGATGAAACTGCGATATATCTCTTCGGATGTAGAAGCCTGGTGTGCAATACGCTCGGTACGGCACAGAGCCGACGGCTCGACATAGCGCAGTGCAGCAAGCTGCCCACCCAACGAGAAGGCCCAACCGCGATAGGTCATATACTCAACGCCGAGCGATGCACTGATTTGTGGCGCACCTCCCAAATGGCAATCGCCCATATAGCTCTCGCTGGCTGAACTTATGACTCTATTATCGTAATCGGCATATAGAGTAACCAGGGGATTACGGAAGTAGGTGTATCGTCCTGCAGCGAAGGTCGCCTCGGCCGTAAGGTTGCGCGAGATATGCACTTTGGCAGCACTCTCTATGCCATAGCTCAGTGTCGCAAGCCCCTCGATATCGACATCGCAATATGTTGCCGACAAATCGTCGTAGGCCCTATAGATGCTTATCTGATCGCTGACGCGAATTAGATAAGCCGTGGCCGAGAAGTCTATCACCTCTGACGATAGCGAATAGCCAAGTTCGGCCGAGAGGTGGCGTTGCATCTGCAGATTATCTGCTATACGGTTGTTATACTGAGGGTTAAGAAATATATTATCCTCTTCTGGAGCTACGGCCGAGTGCATCACGCCCACCTCCAAGCGCTGTGTTGCACCCATAACGACCGAGCCTGCGACACGGATAGCATAGGGCGAAAATGCAACGACATCAGAACGGCCATAAGATTTTTCGCCAGCATACAACTCCTTTTCGAAGTAGCCGTTGCGGACAATGCGGTTATGGCCAAAGCTCATATCTGCCGTAAAGTTCCACTTACCGAGAGCATACTTTAGGCCCGCCTCGGCCGAGACTGCACTCCTTGACAAAGCGTAGTCGTAACCAAATCTATCGCCTTCGAGTATCAGTTGGTTGGCATTGCGGATATTGTTGCTCGTCTTGTTGGAGAAGGTGTCGTCATCGAGCAGGTAGTAGTCCACATCGACAAAATATGCCGCACCCAGCAGGTCGTTCATCTGCTTATAATGGCGAGTTGAGGAGTAACCACCTCGTAGGCCATAGTTCAGTGTAAAAGCCTCGGAGAGTTCGCTACGCATACGCAACACCACATCGGCACGAGCAATGCGCTCTATGCTCTCCTCGACGGCATAAACTGCGCCACGCGTGGAGTAGCGGTTACACTGGTAGAGTTCGTCCCAATTTATCTGTGTATAGCGCGCATCATTGTTGCGCCACCTATCGGCAACGACCTCGGCGATATCCGTATCGGCATAATAGCTTGGTAAATAGCGGTAGTTGTCGGGGCGAGGAGTAGCGGCATCGTACCAACCGAGTGAGGTATAACCACGCCAGCCATAATCACCACCAGCCGAGAGGGTCATTCGTGACGAATTGCCCACATCACGCGTGTAGCTGACCGTCGCGAACGGCACAAAATCGCGCCGTGTGCGAGAGTTGCGTTTCTGGCCACTCTGATAGCCCCACGATGGGTTGTAGAGATTGTCGCGCGTCAAAGTAAAAGTCTCTGCAGTAGAGCCATAGCGCAAACCTCGGTTACCAATAGTGGAGAGAGCCACAAACGATAGTTGCGCTCCAGAGTCAAAAGTGCGGGAGAGGCGAAACGCCACATCGGCCGACTGCTGGAAGATGCCATCAACATATAGGTCATCGCCCGCTCGCACCGATGCATAGAGCGAGAGGCTCAACCCTCGACGCATAAGTCTATGGAGTGTAGCTCGCACGCCACCCAGATATCCACGCCCCGAAAAGAAGAGACCCACATTGCCGCTATCCACCATCACGCCATCAGTCGAGGAAAACTCGTCGGCGCCAGCATAACCTCCAATACCACTACTTTGGCCGAAGATACCGCTATAATTTGACTCTGCAAGCCCCAAACGGCGTAGCGCGGGGAGGTTGGCACGGCGCACCTCTACCCCATCGAGCGTAAGGTTGCGGCCAAAGTAATCTATGCCTCTGCGGGAGAAATCGACAAACGAAAAACGGTAATCAGTGATTGAGCCATAGTTATCGCTCGGCTGATGCAGGGCACGGAAGAATAGCAGTGTGTCACTATTGATACTCTCACCCAAAAGGCGTTGCTCGTCGATTTTGTACTGATAGACATCATCGACCGTCTGCTGTGCCGCGGCATAACAGCAGAGCATAGTAGCCAGTATGAGGAGTATAAGATTACGCATCGTAGCGAAGTTATATAGCAAATATACGCAAAAAAGGTCGGAAATTCCGACCTTTCACGCAATTAAATTAGATATATAATACAAGATTACTCCGTTACTTCATCCCACTTACCCGAATCGGGACCATCCATAATAATAGCA
This sequence comes from Alistipes sp., assembly GCA_017555695.1. Taxonomy (GTDB): domain Bacteria; phylum Bacteroidota; class Bacteroidia; order Bacteroidales; family Rikenellaceae; genus Alistipes. The sequence goes on along the minus strand of JAFZFX010000011.1, from coordinate 10,848 downwards.
TCACCGTTTCTAAAAGTCTTTCCCGTAAAACTACGAGTATAAGTCTTTGCGCCATTTGTAAGGGTAAATACTACTGTGTCTGATGTTGTAAAACTTTTTGCTGAACCAAAGAAAGATACGCCATCGGCATTATCAAATCCCTGAAGAGGGTCATTATAATTATAATTAGAAGTACCGACACCTGTTGATGCAAAAGTAAAACCTCCTTTTTTAAGCAATTTATCACATTTAAGAGTCCATTTGTCAGCAACATTTATACCCTTAACTGTAACTTGTGTTGTTTGGTGGCGCATAACGATATTGAGTGTAATTGTAGAACCCGAAACCGAATAAGTACCATCATTACAAGTCATTATACATATGCCATTATCCAAGACAGTCCCAAAACTTAAAAATCCATACTTCTTAGTTGTAGAAACATTAGATGCACTATTCATATATCCCGCAGTCAAAGTCTTGGTCTCTTTTGCAGCAACTTCGGCAGCAGTCGTACCCACCCAAGTAGGAGTCCAAGATGAGCCGTTATATGTAAGTTTCAAATACTTTTGTACTTCAAAATTCACATAAACATCTCCATTGAAGGTAACATACACCTCATCACCACTCTCCCACGAAGTACGAGCAGCACGAACATCCTCACCAAATGAAGGCTTGTCCAAATTTACAACAATCTGATATTCGGATGCAGGACTCACAAACTCATCCTTCGAGCATCCAACAAAAGCCATTGCAGCGATGCAAAATGCTAAAATAATCTTTTTCATTTTCGTCAAAACAAATTAGTTACTTAATAATTATATTAAATTAATTCCAGGGCTGCTCTGGACCAAACGGTGCAAACTGAGGGTCACCACTTGCGGCAAAACCATGCTCTACTTCCACCTCGATAACCTCGATTTCGGGGGCCAAATAATTTTTCTTCTCCATAATTTTAGAATTTAGGGTTTTAGTTAATAATTAGACACGACAAAAGACTCCGCACAAAGACTGCACAGAGAATATATTAATATAATCAACTGATTTATAAGTAATTAATATACAGGGGGGGGCAACAAAATTAGGGGCAACAGCTACGATACCGTTGTCCTTATTTGATGCGTTATATATACAGCCCCTCATAAATATGAATATATACACAAAATTACGATAATAATATTTATAAATCAAAGAATTACACAAAAAAAACGCAAATTTTGAGTATATTTCAAAAAACATCACTCCACGGCTTACGGCTCAATGGAGTGATGCATTTTAGTGAAACGAATATAGTAATACTAAATATTCTTTACCACATCGCACAGCAAACGCCAGAATTTATCGACCGTAGGAATCTCCAAACGCTCATCAGGCGAGTGTACACCACGAATTGTCGGGCCAAATGAGACCATCTCCAGGTGGGGATACTTCTCAAGGAATAGACCGCACTCCAGACCAGCGTGAACGGCACGCACTCGAGGCTGGGTGTTGAAGAGGCGCTCGTAGCTCTCTACGGTTGCGTGCAACAGGTGTGAGTTCACATCGGGCGACCAGCCAGGATAACCATCAGAGTGCTCGACCTCGGCACCCGAGAGGAGGAATACAGCCTCTACAGTCTGTTTGGCGCAGAGCTTTGCACTCTCTGAAGATGAACGCTGCGAAGTTGTCACCACAACGCTCTCGGCATCGGGACACTTCACCGAAGCGAGGTTTGTAGAGGTCTCAACCAGCCCCTTAACCGACGCTGACATAGCCAGCACACCATTAGCAACACCGATAAGCGCACCAATCAAAGCGCTCTGTGAAGAGGTGGTGAATACCGTATCGACAGCTGCTGTTTCCGAAAGAGAAAGGTGCATTTCGGGCTCTGTCTCGGCAAATTCGGCCTTCACTTCGCCGATAAATTGGGTACAACGCTGACAGAAAGCCTCACTCTTGTCGGCAGGGACTCCAACAACGATATAAGCCTCGCGAGGAATGGCGTTGCGCAGGTTACCACCATCGATATAGCTCAATCGAGCATCGTAGGCACTCTGGGCCTCATACATCAGACGGGCAACAATCTTGTTTGAGTTGGCGCGACCCTTATCGATATCGTCACCAGAGTGGCCACCCAACAGATTTGACACATCGAAGCGGTAGAAGTTATAACCAGCAGGCGCAGCCTCGCGCTCGCACTTGTATGTTGCTACGGTATCTACACCGCCAGCACAGCCAATAAAGATTTCGCCCTCGTCCTCTGAATCGAGATTAATGAGATACTTACCCTTGAGCATACCCTCGCCGAGGTTGAATGCTCCCGTAAGACCTGTCTCCTCATCTACCGTAAAGAGCGCTTCCAACGGGCCGTGCTCCACTTCGGGATCGATAAGCATAGCCATAGCGGCAGCCATACCGATACCGCAATCAGCTCCAAGAGTAGTACCCTCGGCCTTCACCCAATCACCGTCGATTTTGGTCTTGATGGGCTCGGTCAAGAAGTCGAACTGCACATCGGAGTTCTTCTCGCAGACCATATCCATATGTGACTGGAGAATCACCGTCTGATGGTTCTCATATCCTGCAGTGGCGGGTTTACGAATAACCACATTGCCAATGTCGTCACGCTGCCACTCCAGAGAGTGCTGCTTGGCAAATGCAATCAGGAACTCGATTATCTGCTCCTCGCGCTTCGAAGGGCGAGGCACGCGTGTTATGGCGTCAAACTGCTCCCACACCAATCGTGGATGCAAATCCTTTATCTGTGTCATAAGTTTTAAATGATTCAAAAAAGTTAGTTATACATTTGGCAAATTTACAAAATTCGGGCTATTTTCACAATACCCCAACACATTTTGCCACGACACCTCCACCGTTGGCAGTTTGGGGTTATGGTGGATAAATGTAGAACGCGTGGAAGTTATTGTGTCTGAATATTGTATTCTATCGGTAAAATGATTACTTTTGCGCATCTAAATATCTATTAACAAAAACAAAAAAGTTATGCACAAGGTGATTAAATCAGTATGGGTGCTTCTTTTGGCTATCGCATTGCCCACAGCGTTGCAGGCAGCAGAGTCAGTGAAGATTACATCGCCCAACAACAAAATTACAGTAGACTTGCAGACCGAGAAGGGTAAGTTTGGCTGGACAGTAAGCAAGGATGGCAAGTTCATCTACTCGATGGAGGACATCTGGCTCAGCATGAACGGCAAGAAACTTGGCGGCGAGGCTGAGGTAAAGAATGTAAAGCAGCGAGTTGTAAGCCAGACTATCAAGCCCGTTGTACCTTTGAAGTTCTCGACAATCGAGGATAACTACACCGAGGCTACAATCAACTTCGGCGCTTACACCGTGGAGTTGCGCGTTATGGACAACGCCGTAGCATATCGCTTCATCACAAAGGAGAAGGGCGAGGTTGTTGTTGACTACGAGTCATTCACAATGGTTCCTTTGGAGGGTTGCACTACACATTTCCAGCCTTGTAGCAGCAAAGATTTCAACACCTCATACGAGGAGCGCTACCAGCACCAGGAGACAGAGAAGTGGCTTACAGATTGGGCTAACAACCACAAGATTGCTACAATCCCTATGCTTATGTCTGGTGATAACGACTTGCAGCTTTTGATTGGCGAGAGCGATGTGGATGATTATCCCCGTATGTTCCTTCGTGGCAACAAGCGTGGTGTATCAACTGCATTCCCCAAAGCTCCGCTTAAGTGGGAGCCCTGGGGTGACCGTGGCGAGACTATCACCGAGGAGGGTTACTACATTGCAAAGACTCAGGGTACTCGTAGCTTCCCCTGGCGTTATGTTGTAATCACAGACTCAAAGGGTATCATCGAGCAGACCGTTCCCGTACAGTTGGCTCGTCGTAACACTTTGAGCGATGTATCTTGGATTAAGCCCGGTAAGGTTAGCTGGGAGTGGTGGAATGGCGCTACACCCTATGGCCCCGATGTAACTTTCAAGGCTGGTAACAACTATGACACTTACGCATATTATGTAGATTTTGCATCTAACTACGGCATCGAGTATGTAATTCTCGACGAGGGTTGGGCAAAGAGCACTCGTGACCCTTACACTCCCAAGGAGGAGCTCGACCTTAAGAAGCTCATCGAGTATGGTAAGACAAAGAATGTAGGTATCATTCTTTGGTTGTCTTGGCTCACAGTAGAGCAGAACTTCGAGCTCTTCAAGACATACTCAGATTGGGGTATCGCAGGTGTAAAGATTGACTTTATGGACCACGCTGACCAGTGGATGGTGAACTTCTACAAGCGAGTTATGGCAGAGGCTGCAAAGCACAATCTGTTGATTGATATGCACGGCTCGTTCACACCCGCAGGTTTGGAGTATGAGTATCCCAACTTGCTCTCATACGAGGGTGTACGAGGTTTGGAGCAGATGGGTGGTTGCCTCCCCGAGAATACTATCTTCTTGCCCTTCATCCGTAACGCTGTTGGTGCTGCCGACTTCACTCCTGGTGGTATGAACAACCGTCAGCCCAATAACTACCAGGGTAGCCGTCCCAACTCTTCAGCAGCTGGTACACGCGCATTCCAGATGGCACTCTATGTAGTTTTGGAGAGCGGTATCCAGATGTTGGCCGACAACCCCACAGAGTACTACAAGAACGACGACTGCACACGCTACATCGCATCTGTTCCTACTACTTGGGACGAGACTCGTGCTTTGGAGGCTGAGGCTGGAAAGTATATCATCGTGGCTAAGCGCAAGGGCGACAAGTGGTTCATCGGTGGTATCTGCGAGGGTTCTGAGCAGGAGCGCACATTCAACATCAAACTCGACTTCTTGGGCGATGGCGAGCACAAGCTCACAGCTTACAAGGATGGCGCAAACGCCAACTATCAGGCTATGCACTACAACAAGGTAGAGCAGACCGTTACAAAGGATAGCACTATCGAGGTGAAGATGATGATGAATGGTGGTTACGCTGCCGTTATCGAGTAAATAGAGGCGTCCAAAACGCATCAATAGAAATAGGGGTTGTCCGACAAATGTGTTGGACAACCCCTAATTTTTTGGAAGTTTTATAGACTACTTAATCAGCTTTACGATTCTCTCCAGCCACTCTTTATCCTTCTCGTCGAAAGTGGCCAGATGTTCGCTGTCGATGTCGAGTACAGCAGTTATCTGCTCGCCACTCCAGACAGGCACAACAATCTCGCTACGCGACAACGAACTGCAGGCTATATGCCCAGGGAATAGCTCCACATCGGGCACTACTTGTGTTGTTTTCTCGCGCCAGGCTGTACCGCACACGCCTCGGCCATAAGCTATCCTGCTGCACGCCAACGGGCCTTGAAATGGGCCTAAAACAAGCTCCTCGCCAACGACACGATAGAAGCCCGTCCACCAGAAATCGAATGTCGCGTGAATCATCGCCGCAATGTTGGCCATATTGGCTATGGTATCATCCTCGGCACTGACAACTGCAGATATCTGCTTGTAGAGGAGTGCATACTTCTCCTCCTTGCCTCCCTCGGCAATAAGTAAATTCTCGGCCATAGTTACTCCTTTTTCCACATTTTATCGCCCCAATAGAAGTAGAGCGTACCGTAAGAGTAGCGCCCTGTCTGTGCCCCACGGTCGAAAGTTATCCAGAGGTATCGCTCATAATTGCCATAAGGTACGGGGACAATCGTGGGCCAGCCACGGAAACCGCCGTTGGCGTATTGCTGATTGAATGTACCCTCGTAATTAAGTGTAGGATAATCGTAGATGTAGAATGTAGTATCGCTACCACCACTGAGCACATAGCGGCGACCACCTACGGTAGTGATTCTGATACCCGTATTGTTATTCTGGCTCGACTCGGCAATCTGGGTGTAGGGGCCATTCCAATTCTTGCTCTCGCAGAGATATGTCACATACGACTTATCCTTCAGCGCACAATAGGCCAAACGCCACTTGCGAGCCTTAGCATCGTAGAAGAAGTCGGGGTCTTCGGTGTTGTAACCATTGCCGCGAGTGTAGTTGTGCGGGAAATCAAGTTCGGTACACTCCAAATAATGTATGCCGTGCAGGATGTCGCTCTTGGTCGAGCAGTAGGCCAGCGTATGGGTATCCTCGTGTGTGGTTGTCATCACCAGATACTCCTCGCGCTCGGGGTCGTAAACCACCTTTGTAGCGTGGAAGCCATACATAAGCCCATCTCCCTTGCCGAAGAAAAGAGCGCCCTCCAATCGCAACTCGAAAGAGTCGAGGTCAATAGAGTAAACACCCTGATAGGAGTCAAAAATTCGCTCAAAACCGCGCGTAGTGAAGCAGATATAGAGTCTACCGTCACGAATCAGCGGTTTGCCATCGGTAGTCTGCACCACTTGAGGGTCGGCCTGACCTGTGCCGCAGGTGAGCAGACTCTGCGCCTTGTGGAGTGTTACACCGCCGTCAGAGGGCAACTCCGCAGTGATGCCAAACGATGTAGTGACACAACTATCTACAGCTCTCTTGTCGCATTTGACGCTATAGAGCAGCTCGGCTCGGCCATCGTCGTAGAGACGGAAGACATGAAAACGCACACCCGTATATTGCACTCTTAACGAGATTTGATCCGTGGGCTCGGTGGCCTTCTCTGCCAGCACCTTCTCCTCATTGCCATTTTTGAGCGTAGAGACAATCTTGCCCGCAGTGTAGAGTGTGCGGATAGTCTCGCCCTTACCGTTATTGGGATAGAAGGTTATACCCACCGCCTCGGCTCCATCTACACCGCTGAACGATGCCTCATAAGTAAGATAGGGATGAAACGCCCCGACACGGATGGTTGTGGCAGTTGCACCCTGCGATGCCTTAATGTTGAGAGTACGCCCCTGCTGCTCAATCGCGGCCGCTGGGCCAGCGCTCTCGACAATAAGATTTGCCGAATTGGGCAAAAAGAGTTTTGTGCCCTCCATATTTATCTGGCTCATAACCTTTGCCGTATAGTAGAAGTTACGCACGAAGGATTGTCTAACAAATGTTATATCGTTCAGCGCTACCCTATCCTGGGGAGTCTGTGCCACGGCAGAAACATAACTCACAGCCAGCAACACCAATATTGCAAGAAGGCGATTTCTCATAGAGGTCTAATTTTATTTTCGTAAATACCAATGCCCAGCGGGCCTATGGCCACAGCATTGCTCTACAAATTTAATTAAATTCATCGACATTACAATATCCCACAGACCATCTTTTACCGCCAAAACGACTCTAAATGCCTTCTCTACAACAGAGATTGCCGCGTCTGACTAACACCTCCTCGCAATGATATATTATATATCAGAAGACTACGACCTAAATAGTACAACATTTTTTGCAAAAAATTTGGTTTATAATATAAACTACTTTATATTTGCATCACCAAATTCTCCGGTTAGTATAATTGGTAGACGGCCGAGACCTATTATCTATAGCGAGATTGAGGTAACCAATACACACAAAAACCAGAAAAAACACAGACTATGCAAAACAACAATTTTTCAGAGGCACAGAGTTTAGAACTCATCACCTCGATGATTAACGATTCGCGCGCACGCTTGGCACGCAATTCGGGTACTCCATTCCTGATTTGGGGCTACACCACCGTCGCAATCTCTATTCTTAATTATATCTTATTCCAATACGATGTAAAGTGTTGGTGGCTATGGTGGCTTATACCTATTATTGGATGGGTGGGAATGATGATTTGGGGCAAGCACGACAACGGCGCAAAGAACTACATCGACCGAGTAATATCAATCGTTTGGAGCGTAATAGGCGTATCGTTCGTTTGGATAATGTTTGCCTTCGTATATTACCACGCCCCTATCCTATTCCTTGTTATATTGATGGCGGGAATGGGAACAACAATGACGGGATATGTCATTCGCGACAAGGCTACAAAGATTGGCGGTATCGTGGCTATGGCATCATCAATGTTCTTTCCGTTGAAGCATTGGTTGATGATTCGTTATGTCGACTTTAACGACCTTGCACTGCAAGCAGAGTGGATGAACATAGATTGCTTGCTATTTGCCGCCATATTCCTCTTTATGATGGTTATCCCTGGGCATATTCTCAACCGCAAATATAACAGCAAAAACAATAGCGTATGTTCAAAGAACTAAATCCGCTACTACACTCCGAACTGCGATTGGCCGTAATGTCGATACTATTGAGTGTCGAAAGTGCTGATTTTGTCTATCTACGCGAGCAGACAGGTGCTACGGCTGGTAATTTGAGCGTACAGATTGACAAACTACAAAAGGCTGGCTACATAACAGTGGAAAAGGGTTTTAAGGGTAAAATACCCCGTACAACCTGCGCCATCACACAAGTGGGTGTTTCCGCCTTCGAGGAGTATGTCGCTGCCCTGCGTAGCTACATCGGCGGAAAAGTGTAACAATAGATTTTGAACTTATAACAACAAAAAATCCCAACCTTTCGGTTGGGATTTTCTTATTATAGTGGAACTATTATGCCTCCAAAGCGAAACGCTTGTAAGCAACAACAGTAGCCTCCTTGTCTGACTGCTGCAAGAACTCGCGGATAGAGATCTTCTCACCAACCAATGCCTGGTTCAAGAGAGTGTTCTCCTCGAAGAACTTACGCATCTTACCCTCAGCGATCTTAGCCAAGATCTCCTCAGGCTTGTTAGCGTTCTTAGGATCCTGCTTCATCATCTCCAAAGCGATAGCCTTCTCCTTCTCAACAACATCTGCGGGGCAGTCGTTCTCGTCGATTGAGAGGGGAGCCATTGCAGTTGCCTGCATAGCGATAGTGTGAGCTACCTCGTCAGAAACCTCCTTGTTGAAACCGAGGATAGTACCCAACTTCTTGTTGAAGTGAACATAAGCGTTGCAGTAGGGAGCCTCGATGCGGCCATAGTAAGCCAACTCAACCTTCTCACCTGTCTGACCAGACTTCTCGGTTACCATCTCCTCTACAGTGATACCCTCAGCGTTCTTGATAGCCTTCAAAGCCTCTACATCAGCTGCATCGTTAGCAACTGCGATCTCGAGGATTGCGTTAGCTGAAGCTGAGAACTCAGAGTTCTGAGCTACGAAGTCAGTCTCGCAAGCAAGACACAACAGATAAGCCTTCTGGCCTACAACCTTAGTAACTACTACGCCCTCTGATGCACTGCGGTCTGCACGCTTGCTAACAACGAGCTTACCCTTCTCGCGGATGATATCCTTAGCACGCTCAAAATCGCCCTCAGCCTCCATAAGAGCCTTCTTGCAATCCATCATACCTGCACCAGTCATCTTGCGGAGCTTCATTACATCTGCTGCCTTGATTTCCATAATTGTCTTGTGTTAAATGTTAATAATTTCTTTGCTTGATAAACTCGGGATTACTCCTCAGTAGCAGCTACTACCTCTGCAACAGTTGCCTCCTCAGCGTCTACTGCAGCCTTAACAGCCTTCTTGATACGGGGCTTAGCCTCCTTCTTGGGAGCAGCCTCTGACTCCTGAGCTTCCTTCTCCTTCTCGAGCTTACGCTCCTCAGTACCCTCTGCGATAGCAGCGCATACTACATCAAGGATTGTAGCGATTGACTTTGAAGCATCGTCATTTGCAGGGATTACGTAATCGATGTCTGTAGGATCACAACAAGTATCTACCATTGCAAATACGGGGATGTTCAAACGCTTTGCCTCCTTAACGGCGTTAGACTCCTTCTGTACGTCTACAACGAACAAAGCTGCGGGCAAGCGAGTCAAGTCAGCGATAGAACCGAGGTTCTTCTCCAACTTAGCGCGCTGACGCTCGATCTGAAGCTTCTCACGCTTTGAGAAATTATTGAATGTGCCGTCGCCCAACATCTTGTCGATGGTGGCCATCTTCTTAACGGCTTTGCGTATTGTGGGGAAGTTTGTAAGCATACCGCCAGCCCAACGCTCTGTTACATAGGGCATACCAACGGGTGCTACCTTTTCGGCAACAATCTCCTTAGCTTGTTTCTTTGTTGCTACGAACAACACGCGACGACCGCTCTTTGCAATCTGCTTCAGTGCTGCTGCAGCCTCATCCAACTTTACAACTGTCTTGTGCAAGTCGATGATATGGATGCCGTTCTTCTCCATAAAGATGTAGGGAGCCATTTTAGGGTTCCACTTACGCTTCAGGTGACCGAAGTGAACGCCTGCATCCAACAATGTATTAAAATCTGTACGTGACATTTTAATTTTTCTGTTTTAATTTTAATTTCTCTTTTCTTCAACCTCTCAAGGTAGTGGCCCTAGGCCAATCCGAGAAGTTTTCCGCGACGGAGCAACCAACAAGTAATACTTATATATATTATATAGCAGTCTTGAAAGTTTGAAACTCGCGTCGTGCTTGCCGAAATTTCGGTCGTGTAAGAATTAACGCTTACTGAACTGGAACTTACGACGCGCACCAGGCTGACCGGGCTTCTTACGCTCAACCTCACGTGAATCACGTGTCAAGAAACCGTTCTTCTTCAATACTGAACGAAGTTCGGCGTCAATCTGACACAAAGCACGTGCGATACCCATACGAGCTGCCTCTGCCTGACCCTTGATACCGCCACCTACCAAGTTGATAGTGACATCATAGTTCTCCAAAGTGTTAGTAACCAACAAAGGCTGCTTAACCTCATACTGGAGGATGTTCAAGGGGAAATAGACATCAAGTGCTCGGTGGTTGATTGTAATCTGACCATTACCCGGCTTCACATATACGCGAGCTACAGCTGCCTTACGGCGACCTACGGTGTTTACAACTTCCATACTTCTTACTTAATCTCGTTTAACTTAATTTCCTTGGGGCACTGTGCGGCGTGAGGATGCTCTGCGCCGGCATATACCTTCAAATTCTTGAGGATAGCGTCACCAAGACGAGTCTTTGGCAACATACCCTTAACAGCGTGCTCGATAACAAACTCAGG